>DATJWY010000059.1:0-61165 GCA_035500775.1 Acetobacteraceae bacterium | reverse complement strand
CGTAACCGGGGCAAAAGTCCGGGCGGGGAGCATTTTTAGGATTCCCCCGACGCGGGTGCCCATGGTTCGATTCTGGCATGTCCCCGGTCGGCGATCTGTCGAGTATTTCCCGCGGCGAGCTCGAAGCGCTGGTGGTGAAGCTTTTGGGCAAGGTCGCGGAGCTGGAGCGGCTGGCGTCTGAGCAGCGCGAGGAGATTGCGCGGCTGAAGGGACTGAAGGGCCGCCCCGACATTCGGCCGAGCGGCATGGACAAGGGGACGCCGCCAAAGGGGCCCGGCCGGGGGAAGCGCCAAGGGCGCGGCAAGTTCACCCCCCGGGTCAGCATCGAGGAACGCGTGGTGAAGGCGGATGCGCCGACCGGCTCGCGCTTCAAGGGTTACGAGACCTATCTGGTGCAGGACCTGGTTCTGCGGGCGCGGGCGATCCGCTATCGGCGAGAACGCTGGGTGACGCCTGAAGGACGGCCGATCGTCGCGCCCCTGCCGAACGGGGTCGGTAGCCACTTCGGGGCTGAGCTGCGGCGCTTCGTGCTGATGCTGCACCACCAGGGCCAGGTGACGGTGGAACGGCTCGTGGCACAATTGCGCGCCTTCGGGGTGGCGATCTCGAAGCGTCAGGTGATGCGGCTGCTGATCGCGGGGCAGGACGGATTTGTGGAGGAAAACCGTGACGTTCTGCGCGCGGGCCTGCAGACGGCGGCCTGGGTGACGGTAGACGACACCGGCGCGCGGCATGCCGGGCGGAACGGGTTCTGCACGCATGTCGGCAACGATGACTTCGCCTGGTTCGGCACCCGGGAGAGCAAAAGCCGGCTGAACTTCCTCGACCTGCTGCGCGCCGGGCACACCGACTATGTCATCAACGCCGCGGCGCTGGACTACATGCGCGAGCGTGCGCTCGCCGGGGCGGTGATCGGCCGGCTGGCCGCTGCCCAGCAGACCTGGTTCGCCGATCACCTCGCCTGGCAGGCGCATCTGGATCGGCTTGGCATCGGCGCCTTGCGGGTCACGCCCGATCCGGTCCTGATTGCAACCGAAGGCACCTTGTGGGGCAGCATCCAGGCCCACGGGTTCCTCAAGGACGCCGTCATCGTCAGCGACGATGCCGGCCAGTTCGCCGTCGGTCGGCACGCGCTCTGCTGGGTTCACGCGGAACGGTTGGTGCATAAACTCGATACCTTCACCGACCTGCACCGCGCCGCCCAGGATCGCATCCGGCATTTGATCTGGTGGCTCTATGCCGATCTCAAAGCCTACTGCGCCGATCCCAGCCCCCGACGACGAAGCGAGCTGCGCGCCCGCTTCGAACGCATCTTCCGAAGGCGCACTGGCTTCGCCACTCTCGATCGGCTGCTCGCGCGCCTGTACGCCAACAAGACGGAATTGCTGACGGTGCTCGACCGACCGGAAATCCCGCTGCACACCAACGGATCCGAGCGCGACATCCGCCTGCACGTCACCAAGCGCAAGATCAGCGGCGGCACCCGGGTGATCAACGGCCGCGACTGCCGCGACGCTTTCCTCGGCCTCATGCGCACGGCCACCAAGCTCGGCTTCTCGTTCTGGGATTATCTCGGCGATCGCCTCGGTATCCCAGACCAGCCGGCCGTCCCCTATTTGCCCGACCTGATCAGCGCCCGCGCTCTGCCCATTTGATCAAAATGCCCGGGGTTTTGCCCCGGTTACCTTACTGCGTCATAAGGAACTTGTACGGCTCGACATTGCCTGTGTGCGGATGGAGATTCTCAATGTCCATCCACGAACATGTCAAACGGCGTCGAAACTTGACCCCCGATCGGCGTCCAAACGGGGTCAAAATTGCACGCCGATCCACAGCGTGGTGGGATCCGTCGTCCGTCGGGCCGAACAAAGCGGAATGGGCACCGTGACCGGCTCTCGCCGGCATGGGGCCTCTCTCGTTCTCCTATGCGGCATCCTTCGGCAGATCGAAGACGAGGCAGGTCGTGCTGGCGGTGGCGTAGAGTTTTCCGTCCGCGCCGGTGAGCGACGCTTCGGCGACCGCTACTTGGCGCCCCGACTGCACAACGCGGCCTTCGCCGCTGACGGCTCCCGCCTGCTGCGTGACGGCACGCAGGAAGTTCACCTTGAACTCCAGCGTCGTATAGAAGCGGCCGAGCGGCAGCGTGGTGTGCACGGCGCAGCCCATGACGCTGTCGAGCAGCGTCGCGATCATGCCGCCATGCACCGAGCCGAGCGGGTTGAACAGGTGCTCGCCGGGAGGGAGGCGCATCACCACGCGGCCTTCCTCGACCTCGGTCAGGTCGAAGCCGAGCAGCGCGGCGACCGGTGGCGGTGGCAGGATGCCGTCGCGGACCGCGCGCAGGAAGGCGAGGCCCGCCATCCCGCGGGCGGCGCGCGCGGTCGCCTGCGGATCGTCCCAGGTCACGAGGCGCTGTCGTCCATCCGTCGGCATCGTCGTCATGCGTGTCGGTCCTTCAATGCGCGTTCGTCGTGGCGGGCGGCGGCGCCGCGACCTTGCGCATCAGCGGCACGAGCAGCGTGGCAAGCACGAAGGCCAGCATGATGGCGCGGAAGGCGTCCGCGAAGGCGAGGGTGGCGGCTTCGCGATAGGCGAGGTGCCACAACTGCCTCAGTGCTGCGGCATCACCCAGGCCGGGAAGCTCCGGCCAGGCCGCGTAGCGGCCGGCGAGCGCGTGGGTGTAGCGCTCCATCGCGCCGTTCGCCGGCGTCAGATGCGCGGCGATTCGCTGGAAATGCGCGTTCGTCTGGTCGTTGACGATGGCCGCGCTCGCGGCGATGCCGACCGCGCCGCCCAGGTTGCGCATCATGTTGAACAGGCCGCTGGCGTATTTGAGCCGGGCGGGCGGCAGGCTGCCGAGGCCGAGCGTCACGCTCGGCGCCACCGCGAACACCTGCGGAAACCCGCGCAGCAACTGCGGCAGGAGCAGTTGGTCCCCGCCCCAGTCATGCGTGACGAAGCTGTAGCTCCACATCGACAGGCCGAAGCAGGCGAGGCCGAACATCATCAGCCAGCGCCCGTCGAACCGGCGCGCGAGCAGGATGTAAACCGGCGTGCCGATCAGCGAGGCGGCGCCGAGCGAGAAGATGGCAAGCCCTGTCTGCCACGCGCTGAAGCCGCGCACGTAGCCGAGGAACAGCGGCGTCAGGTAGATCGTCGTGAAGATGCCGATGCCGGTGACGAAGGAGAGCAGGCAGCCGAGCGCGAAGTTGCGGTTGCCGAGGGCGCGCAGGTCGACCACCGGGTTACGGTAGGTGAGGCTGCGCACGACGAACAGCGCGAGCGAGAGGGCGGCAATCCAGGCGCAGAACCGGATCGTCGCATCGTCGAACCAGTTCCAGCGCGTGCCTTCCTCCAGCACGTATTCGAGCGTGCCGAGGCCGAGCGCCATGAGCGCGATGCCGGGATAGTCGGCGCCGCGCAGCAGCGAGAGGTCCGGCGCATCGATGCGCACCAGCAGCGGCACCAGCACGGTGATGGCGAGGCCGGGGACAAGATTGACGTAGAACAGCCAGTGCCAGTTCAGCGTGTCGGTGATCCAGCCGCCGATCACCGGACCGAGCGTCGGCGCGATCGAGGCGATGGTGCCGACCACCGCCGCCGAATAGACCCGGCGCGGTCCCTGGAAGAAGTGGAAGGAAGAGGTGAACACGGTCGGGATCATCGAGGCGCCGAGCAGGCCCTGCAGGGCGCGAAAGATGATCATGCTCTGGATGTCCCAGGCGAGGCCGCAGAGCATGCTGGCGAGGGTAAACCCGGCCGCCGAGGCGGTGAACAGCCAGCGCGTCGAAAACACGCGGGTGAGCCAGCCGGAGAGCGGGATCATGATGATCTCGGCGATCAGGTAGGCGGTTTGCACCCAGCTGATCTCGTCCTGCGCGGCCGACAGCCCGCCGCCGATGTCCTGCAGGGAGGACGCGACGATCTGGATGTCGAGAAGTGCTATGAACATGCCGACGCACATCACCACGAAGGGCAGGAGCGACGGCGGCCGGAGCGTCGTGCCGCTCATGGCGTCGTCTCGGCCGTGCCGCGCGTGTCGATGCGGACGGTGGTGGAGAGGCCCGGCCGCAGCAGGGGCAGCAGCGGGTCGTCGGGGTCGAGCGCCACGCGCACCGGCACGCGCTGGACGATTTTCGTGAAGTTGCCGGTCGCGTTCTCGGCCGGGATGATGCTGAAGACCGCGCCGGTGCCGTGGGCGAGGCTCTCGATCCGGCCATGGAACACGTGGGCCGGGAGTTCGTCCGCGACCACGGAAGCGGCCTCGCCCGGCCGCATGCGGGCCAGCTGGTCCTCCTTGAAGTTCGCATCGATCCAGAGGCCGGCCGCCGGAACGACGGACAGGAGGTAGGTGCCCGCCGTCACATAGGCGCCGACCTGCGCGGCGCGGTTGCCGACATAGCCGTCCACCGGCGCGCGGATCTCGGTGTAACCAAGATCGAGACGGGCCGCGCGAAGCTCGGCGCGGGCCTGGGCGACGGACGCCTCGGCCTCGGCGATCTCGGCGGCGAGCACGGCCAGCTGCTGCCGCGCTGCATCCACTTCGGCCGAAGCGGCGGCGACGGCGGCGCGGGCCTCCTCGTCGAGCGCGGAACTGCGCTGCTCGTCCTGGCGTGAGGCGGCGCTGGCCGTGGCCAGTATGCGGTAGCGTGCCGCGTCGACCGCGGTGAACCGCACCTCCGCGGACTTGGCCAGAAGGTCGGCCTCCCGCGCGCGCACGCTCGCCTGTTGGCGGAGATACTGCGCGTGCAGGCCCGCCAGCGCCGCCGTGCGGGTGGCAAGGGCGGCTTCCGCCCTGTCGAGCGCCGCCTGCGCGTCCCTGGGATCGAGACGGATCAGCACCTGCCCCGCCCGCACGCGGTCGTTGTCCACGACCAGCACCTGCGCGACGAAGCCACCGACATGCGGCGCGATGCCGGTCACGTTGCCGCCGACATAGGCGTCGTCGGTGCTCTCGGTGAACCGCCCGACGGTCCACCAATCCGCCCCGAACCAGACGCCGCCCGCGACGAGCACGGCGGCCGCGGCCGCGAGGGCAAGGCGGCGGAGCCCCCTGCGGGACCGGTCGCGGGCCGGGGCCGCGAGCACATCGCGCGAGCTGGCGGTGCTACTGGACATGCGCCTTGTCCGCATTGCCGCGCGGCCGGGAAACCGTTCCGTGCCGCCGGCGGGTTTCTTCGTTCGCTACGGGACCGGCCGCTGTGCGGAACCGCGCGGGCGTGAGGGGCTGGCCGCTCGCCCGGTCCATCATCACGGGGTCGGCCAGCGCCCCCGTCTCGCGGTCGACAATGACGACGCTCGGCCCTTCTGGCGCGAAGTGCTTGTTCCCCCAGGCCAGCAGCGCCCAGAGCACTGGGCGGAAATCCTGCCCGCGCTCGGTGAGCACGTATTCGTCCCGCGGCGGACGCTCGCTGTAGCGGCGGCGCTCCAGCAGGCCCGCCTCGACCAGGGCGTTGAGCCGCCGCGTCAGCATGTTGGGGGCGATGTCGAGGCTTTTCTGGAACTGCTCGAACCGCGTGGCGCCGAGAAAGGCATCGCGAAGGATCAGGATGCTCCACCACTCGCCCACCCGCTCCAGGCTCCGGGCGATCGGGCACTGTAGCCCCTCGAAGCTCTTGCGCCGCATGGCGCGCCTCCATAACTTGCATCATGCAAGTGTATATGCATCGGCTTGCATTATGCAAGTCCCTCGATGGTGGCCATGCGGCGTTGGGCGAGTGGCCCGTGCCGGCTCGGCGGGTTGGTCCCGGCAGCGCCGTTACGTCGGTGGAACTCAAAAAAAGGCGCCAACCGGTCGGACGGGGGGCGGGCCGGGTGAGGCTCACCCCGGCAGGGGGATGAACTCCTGCTCGCCGCCCGGCACGCGCCCGCGCCCTGGCGCATCGCACCGGCCCACAGGTGAAGCGCGGCGATCGCACCATATGGGACGGAGTGGTCGGGCTGGTGTTGTCTATGAGATCTGCGGGCGACTCTCGCTCTTTCTCCCCTTTGCAGCGGGTGTGGCTCGGTGCCGAGGCCCGGCAGGCGGTCGGATGATCAGAACGGGATTCCGCGCGAGTAGCCCGCAGCTGCGATCACATGCGATCTTTCGGGTGAGATGGCTCAACGAAAGGTTGTGCGCCGCAGGGTCGCCGCTGTTATTTGGGGTGCGGGTGTGGGCGTCGGTCTGTCTTGCTCTCTACGTCGCGTTCTGGCTCCAGCTCGACAATCCGTCCTGGGCCGGCACCTCGGCGGCGATCGTGTGTCAGCCGCAGCTCGGTGCGTCGCTGCGCAAGGGGTGGTTCCGCATGATCGGCACCCCCGTCGGCGCCCTCGTGATCGTGGTGCTGACGGCCTGCTTTCCGCAAGACCGCGTCCTGCTCCTGATCAGTCTGGCGCTGTGGGGGGCGGCATGTGCGTTCGTTTCGACGATATTGCGAAACTACGCGTCGTATGCGGCCGCCTTGGCCGGGTATACGGCGGTGATCATCGCCAGCGATCAGCTTGGCACCACCGGCGGCCCGAACGGAGAGGCCTTCATGCTCGCGGTGACCCGCGTCACCGAGATCGGCATCGGCATCGTCTCCGCCGGCATCGTTCTCGCCGGGACCGATCTCGGCGGCGCCCGGCGCCGGCTGGCCGCGCTCCTCGCGAGCCTGGCGGCCGGGATCGCGGCCCGCTTCACCGATACCTTGGCGTTGGCCGGGCCCCAACTCCCCGATACGCAGCCGGTGCGGCGCGACTTCCTCCGCCGTGTCATCGCCCTTGATCCAATCATCGACCAGGCGATCGGGGAATCGTCCCAGATCCGCTATCACTCGCCGGTGCTGCAGGGAGCGGTGGACGGCTTGCTCGACGCCCTCTCCGGCTGGCGCGCGGTCGCCAATCACCTCGTTCGGCTGCCTGATGACCAGGCACGGGCAGACGCGGCTGCCGTCCTGCAATGCCTTCCGCCAAAGCTGACAGCGCTGCTGGAGCACCCGGACCCGGCCCGCTGGACCGCCCAACCGGTTGATCTGCACCGGATCTGCGAGGCGGCGGCCCGCGAACTGCTCGCCTTACCGGCCGGCACGCCGTCGCTGCGCCTGATCGCCGACAAGGCAGCCGAGGCGCTGACGGGCATTTCCGACGCGCTCAACGGCCTGGCTTTGCTTGTCGCCGATCCCGCCCGGCCCGCCCCGCGCCGTCGCGGCATCTCTCAACTGCGCGTGCCGGATTGGCTGCCTGCTCTCGTCAATGCCGGACGCGCCTTCGTTACGATCGGCGCCGTCTCGCTGTTCTGGATCGTCACTGTGTGGCCGAACGGCGCCGGGGTCATCACATGGACCGGGATTGCCGTCATTCTGTTCGCGGCGCGAGCCGACCAGGCTTACGCCACGGCGATGAGCTACACGCTCGGCACTGCCGTCGCCGCCATTCTTGCGGCGATCATGGCCTTCGCGGTGCTACCCGGGTCGGAGACATTCGCCGCTTTCGCCATGGCTATGGGTTTTTACTATATTCCTGTCGGCGCTCTGGCAGCACAGCCATGGCAGAAGGCAACATTTACCGCGATGACCTCATGGTTCGTGGCGCTCCTCGGACCGGCGAACCCGATGAGTTACGACACCGCGCAATTTTACAACGCGGCGGTGGCGATGGTCACCGGCGTGGGTGCCGCGGCATTGTCCTTTCGCCTGATACCGCCGCTGTCGCCGGCATTCCGGACGCGCCGGTTGCAGGCGCTGACCCTGCGCGACCTGCGCCGCCTCGCGATTGGGCGCACGCCCGATGATTGGCAGGGCCATATCCATGGCCGGCTCGAGGCCATGCCGGCCGAGGCGACACCGCTGCAGCGTGCCCAGGTGTTGGCGGCGCTGTCGGTGGGGACCGAGATCATCCGGCTACGCCCTGTTGCTCGCCGACTCGGCTTCGGCGCCGACCTCGAAAGCGCGCTCGCCGCCGTGGCGCAAGGCAGGAGCGCGACGGCTACCGCGCGACTCAGTCGCCTCGACGCGGCGCTCGCCGGCCACGCCGGTCCCGAGCCGGAGGCTCTGCGGGGCCGGGCGAGCATTCTTACCCTTTCGGAGGTGCTGATCCAGCACGCTGCTTACTTCGACGCCGGAGCGTCGGGATGAGGTTTGTCGAGATCGACCTGTTCGGCGTCTATGTGGCGCCGAACTCGCTGATGCTGGTCGCCGCATGGCTGGCGGTGATGGCGTTGCGCCGGCTTGCCGTCCGCTTGGGCAGCCGGACCGACGGAATATGGCCTGTACAGGCTGATCATCTCCCTCGGCCCTTCCTGCACGCTTGTCGCGTGCTCGCTCATTCCGCGCATGCCGGGCGATCGGGTCAAGACGAACCGGCGCGAACCGGCTGGGAATCCACTTATCAGAGGCGAAACGCTGTAGCGACCAAGCCGACCACTTCTGTTCGGCTGGTCACCGCGGCATAGTTCCGCGACGCAGTGGATCCGGGACAAGCTGCTGGCGCGAGAGCAGTTCCGAGGCCATCACCGGGGCGATCAGTGACACGCCCAGTCAGCGCCGCGCCGCTATCCCTTCCCGGGAGCTTCCATACATGGGCCGATGCGGCAATCCACCCGCGCGAGGCAAGGCGGAAATCAGGAAATTTGAACCAGGCAAAGCCGTAGGCCATCGTTCGTAAGTTGCCGAAAGAGGCCATCGTCTCCAGCCGCCGCTACGTCCGAATCCGACCCATCCGGGATTCTTCGATCCATCGCCCAAGGCCAGCCCCTATCCAGCCCCTATATTGTATCGGCTATCCGCGGTAGCGCAACGCATCGACCAGCAGCGCAAACGCCGCCGAAGGCTGACGGCGGCCCGGATAGTAGAGATGATAGCCGCTGAACGGCGGGCACCAGTCCTCCAGAACTCGCACCAGACGGCCCGCCGCCACGTCGGCCTCGGCATGGTCTTCCAACACGCAGGCCAGCCCGAAGCCGGAGACGGCAGCCTTCAGTACCATCTGGACGTCGTTGAAGATCAACTGCCCTTCCACCCGGACCTTCACCTCACGGCCGTTCCGTGCCAGCTCCCAGGCATAAAGACCGCCCAGGGTTTGCTGGCGCAGGTTGATGCAGCGGTGCTCGGCGAGGTCCTGCGGTGTGCGCGGTGCCGGGTGCGTCGCCAAGTAGGAGGGCGCACCGACCACCGCCATGCGCAGATCGGGTCCGATTCGCACCGCCACCATGTCCTTGGCCAGTTGCTCGCCGAGGCGGACGCCCGCATCGTAACGTTCGGCCACAATGTCGGTCAGGCGGGATTCGATGTTCAGCTCGACCCGGATGTCCGGGTAGCGCGGCAGCAGCCGGTCGAGCACCGGCCACAACACGTGCGATGCCGCGTGCGCCGAGGTGGTGATGCGGATGGAGCCGGCGGGCTTCTCCCGCATGTCGCCGAGCGAGGCCAGTTCACCTGCGATGCTTTCGAGAGCCGGGCGCAGGGTGCGCAGCAGCCGCTCGCCGGCCTCGGTCGGCGCCACCTGTCGCGTTGTGCGGGTGAGCAGTCGAACGCCAAGGCGCGTCTCCAGCCGCCGCACGGTGTAGCTCAGCGCGGACTGCGACGTGCCGAGCTTGGCCGCCGCCCGTGTGAAGCTCTGCTCCTCGGCCACCACGAGAAAAGCGTTGAGGGCGCCCAGGTCTTCCCGACGCATTCATGAATCCAGGATATAGGTCCTTGCGATTTTTACCGCCTAATCGCGGTAACTCGCACGCTCTATCTCTCGGTCACGCCAGGCGGGGGATGCCCGCTATCCCGGACGGAGACGAGCGATGGAACAACGTGAACTTGGTGGGAGCGGCCTCGGGGTTTCGGCGCTCGGGCTCGGCTGCATGGGGCTGAGCTTCGGCTACGGCCCGGCGACGGAGAAGGCAGCGGCGATCGCGTTGATCCGCCGGGCGGTCGAACTCGGCGTCACTTTCTTCGACACCGCGGAAATCTATGGTCCCTTCACCAACGAGGAGGTAGTCGGCGAGGCGCTCGCGCCCTTTCGTGACCAGGTGGTGATCGCCACCAAGTTCGGCTTCAACATCGGCACCGGGTATTCGACCGCGCTCAACAGCCGCCCGGAACATATCCGCGAGGTGGTGGAGGCATCGCTGAAGCGCCTTCGCACCGACCGCATCGACCTGCTGTATCAGCACCGGGTCGACCCGGAGGTGCCGATCGAGGACGTCGCCGGTGCGGTGAAGGAGCTGATCGCGGCCGGCAAAGTGAAGCATTTCGGCCTGTCCGAGGCGGGTGTACGCACCATCCGACGTGCCCACGCGGTCCAGCCCGTGACAGCGTTGCAGAGCGAGTACTCGCTGTGGTGGCGTGAGCCCGAGGCCGAGATCATACCCACTCTGGAGGAGCTCGGCATCGGCTTCGTGCCGTTCAGCCCGCTCGGCAAGGGCTACCTCACCGGCAAGATCGACGAAACGACGCAGTTCAGCGCTGGGGACTTTCGCAACATTGTGCCGCGCTTCGCTCCCGGATTCCGCAAGGCGAACATGGCCGTGGTCGAGCTGGTGGGCGGCATCGCGGCGAAGAAGCAGGCTACACCAGCGCAGATCGCACTCGCCTGGCTGCTCGCCCGCAAGCCGTGGATCGTGCCGATCCCGGGCACGACGAAGGTGCATCGCCTTGAAGAGAATGTCGGAGCCGCCGCCGTGGCGCTCTCGGCCGAGGAGGAGCGGGAGATCGAGGAGGCGGCGGCCAAGATCCCGGTGGTCGGCGACCGCTATGCCGAAGCCCAGCAACGCATGATCGACCGCTGAGGCGGTGAATTCCGGCCGTGCCCGTCTCCGGTGGCGAACGAACCCCGGAGGCGGCACCCGGCCGACTGTTCATCGAGAGCTTCGACAACTTCGCTTTCGATGAGGTGCTCCGCGAAACCACCCTGGACGTGCACAACCGGCTCATGGTGCAGCTTGCGGCGATCATCACCTGTCAGGCGCTGCGCGAGTACCGCGTCATGCTCGGTGCGGCACTCACAACCGGGGTGTCGCCGGTCGAGGTCAAGGAGATCGTCTATCAGGCGGTGCCCTATGTCGGTCTGCCGAAGGTGTTCGATTTCATCCACGCCACCAACGAGATGCTGACCGACCGGAGCATCGCTCTGCCGCTGCCTGGTCAATCCACGACCACGCCGGACACCCGCGCCGAGAGAGGGCGTGCGGTCCAGGAGCGGATCATCGGCCACGACGCGGTGGAGCGGCGCTACGTCGCCGCGCCGGCCGACACGCAGCGCGTCGAGTGCTTCCTGACGGCGAACTGCTTCGGCGACCACCTCAGCCGGTCCGGCATCGACCTGCCGACGCGCGAGCTGCTCACTCTGAGCATGCTGGTCGCGCTCGGTGGATGCGACGCGCAGGTCAAGGGCCATGTCGCCGGCAACCTCAAGGCTGGCAACGACCGCACCCGGATGATCGGCGTGCTGACCCAATTGCTGCCGTTCATCGGCTATCCGCGCACGCCGTCGTAGGTACAGGTGCTTGCAATCATCCGCCATAAAGCCGGCGTGCAGAAAATGAAGAATTTCATGCCAAAGCCAGGTCGCTGATATCACATGGCCTTTCCGTTGCAGGAGTCTGGTGCGTAACAGGAGCATGATCTGGGGCTAGCCAAGCCGCTTGATGCACTTGCAGCCATGGCGGGCAACCCATCCTCGGATCCGCGGAAGGACCAGCGGAATGGTGTCCCGCTTTGCGGCTCAACCGCCTGGCGGTTTGGCGGGGTTGTTGCTCTGACCATTGCTGGTGTTGCGCTGGATTGCCTTCGAGACGACGTAGGTGCCAAGGCTGCCGCCCGCGAGGATGGCAAGGTCAGTCGGGATGGCGTCGGGGAACCGGCCGGTGTTGGCGATAATGAGCAGGCTGCCGAAGGTAATGACGTAGGTGAACAGCAGCGCCTGCACGCGCGAGAGGCTCATCTTCTGCGGCCCACTCTCCTCGCTCAGCAGCTGCGCAAGCTTGTCCACGGTTTTGGTGAGGTTACCGCTCGGGACGATGCACTGCCAGAGCACCGCGCCGGTGGCGATCAGGACCGCGAGCGTGAAGGCCACGATCGTGGCCAGCACTGCCCAGTCCGCGAACGGCACCGGCTGGGGTTTCGCATCGACCTGGATTGTATAGCTCGACTGCGGGTTCGACAGGTCGAGCTTCAGCACGTCCTGTTGATTGACGCCATGCACCTGCACGCCGTTCAGGTTCTGGATCACCAGCGCCTTCCCGTCCGGTGTCACGCCGATGGTGAAGCTCAGGTGTTGGTCTGCCATGCCGCGTGTTCCTCCCCGATCAATGGTTGCCGCCCAGCCAGCCTCGTGACGAAGCGAGCTTGAGGCCGAGATAGACGACGTTGCCGCCGCCTGCCGTCACCGTCAGCCACGGCGGCAGCGGCGCGAAGTGCGTGGCACCGGAATCCACCACGTCGAACAGGATGGTTCCCGCGGCCATGACGGCGAGCACGAACTGCAATATCCGCGAGGGGCTGAGGCGCGTCGTGTCGAAGCTGTCCCGCCAGATGCCGCCGGCGCTGATCGCGCCCGTCAGCAGCCCGACGAGGACGATCACGGGAAGGAGAATGAGCGGCGCGAGTGCCAGCAGCGCCAGCACGCGTGCGATCAGCGGTGACAAGGCTCGTCGCCGCTGCCTGTTGCGGCCCTCACAGTCCGAGCGCGGCGCGCGTCGCCGGGCCAACGATTCCGTCCGCTGTCATGTCGTTCGCCGACTGGAACCGGCGCACCGCAGAGGCAGTGTGCTCGCCGTACACACCGTCAGTCCCAACCGGAATGCCGCGCGCCTCCAGTGCCGCCTGCACCGCGCGCACATCGTCACCCTGCATCATCGGGCTGGCCAGCATCAGCAGCCGCTCCTCCACCACATGAGCGGAGACGCGGTGCGGCTGGCCGGCCAGCACCGCCTCGTCGATCCGCACGCCGCGCACGACGAGCGGCAGCGGCAGTTCCCATGCCTTCTCGCGAATCAGCAGCTTAAACGCATCCATGCGATAGACGGTGGGATGTAACGCGGTGTTCGCGTTGTTGGCGAGCCAGTCGCGCCGGATGGCAACGTAGCGGGAAATCCAGTCCGGCTCCGCGGTACCGCCGGCGATGCTGCCCACGGCCTTGTTGGTGAGGTCGCGGATCACGGTAAAGCTGCCGTGGATGATGCCGTCATAAACCACGCCGACGCCGAGCGCACTGGCGATTTGCAGGTTGCCGCAGTAGATCTGCGCAGGATTCCAGTAGATTCGGTCGAAGAACCCATCCTGCACGCGACGCATCACCGGGTCGTCCCCGGCCTGCTCGAGCAGGCTGCGCAGCGCCGCGTCGTGATCGAGTGAGAGGTCGCGCGCCTGAAGCCGGGGCAGGTAGGGGGTGAGACTGCCGGCGAGCTGCGCACCGGGCGCGTTGACGTAGCTCTGCACCAGCAGGAACAGGTTGCCGCTGGCCAGCGTGGTCTGTGAGCGGCCGTAGGTAAGGTGGCCGGTATTCGCCCGGGATCAGCGTCACGTTACCGTAGTCGCCGCAGGCCGAGCCGGTCTCGAAGATGTTCAAGATGGCCTGGGCCGTGCGTTTCTGCAAATCGGTGATCATGGCATCCCCCCGCCGGTCAGCGGCGGCACTGCGCCAAGCGGCGCGCCGGCCGGCGGGGGCCAGAGGCCGGCGGACCGCAACTGCTTCTCGAAGCCGTTCACCACGCCCTCCGTGACAAAGCGCGACAGCCCGGGCGCGAGCAGCAGGTTGCCGAGCCAGGGCAGCACGCCGCCGCTGGCGTTGTCGGCCAGCAGCCCGCCGATCACGGCATCCAGCCGCCGTTGCAGCGGCGCCTGAAGCGACGCGGGATTGTAGGCCCCCACCGGCCAGGGCGGCGTGCTGAGCAGGCCGACGCCGGTGAGGTCCGGCAGGATAGGCAGGAAGTAGTTTTCCGGATCCGGCAGCGCGCTGCCCGAGATTCGGCTTCCCGCGGCGTCCATCGCATAATCCTTCCGCAGGTCGGGGGACCAGCCGTCGAACAGCGGGTTCTTGCCGGAGAGCACGAACTCGCTCCGCAGATAAGCCTGCATGTTGGCGCGGCCGAGCAGGTAGTCATGCACGCGGAAGGCGCGGGCGCACCAGCCGGCGGCGGCGAACAGGTTGGCGCCGGCCAGTGCCTTGCTGCCCACGCGCCCTGGCTCCGGGCGCGCGGGCACAAGCTGGAAACGGCTGAAAACATTCTCGCTGGCGAAAAGCGCTATGTCCGCGGTGAGATAGCGGCTGGCGGCGATCACCGCGGGCACCAGTTCCTGCGCCACCGCCCACAGGCTGCGACCGGTGGACGGAATCGCGCTTGGCTGATCGGCCAGTGGGTCGATCATCAGGATGGCCCGCGTCGCGTCCGACTTGCCGCGTGGGTTGTGCCCGATCAGGCCGGCCATGTAGCAATGCAGCAGCGAGACCGGGTCGTTGTTGAAGGTGCCCCCATCGACCGCGGTGAAGCCATAGCTGCCGCCGGCGGCGTCGGGCAGCGCTGTCCAGTCCGGCTCGTGCCAATCGACGCAGTAGCCCGGCGGCTCCTCGATCGCGCGCACCACAGGGCGATAGGCGTAGTGCCGCGTAGGGCGGACGAGCGAACGAGCCACCAGCCCGATCGGCATGGAGCCGCTGGCGGTGGCCCACTGCACGAGCGTGGCGTAGTCCGCGAAGCCGTCGGCCGGCCCGCCGGGGCCGAGCCAGAATTCGTCAGGCCGCTTGTGTGCGGCGGGGTCGGCGCCGTTGGGGAAGGCGAACCAGGCGAAGTCGTCGTGCTGCACATAGGCGGCGCCGGTGTAAGCGCCGATCGCCGGGATGTCGGCGATCGGGAAGGGCAGCCCGCGCAGGTTGGCGACGGTGACGGCAACGCGGAAGGGCTGCGCGAAATAGGGCAGCGCCTGCCAGGGCGAGGCGCCGATCGCGGCGAGCCATTGCCCCGCCGCGTCGATTGATTGGGTGTTGACCAGGGCGGCGACGCGCTGCGCGGTAATTCCGGGGAGATTGATGCCCGCATCAACGTTGTTGCCCGCCACGATGTCCGCGGTGTCGAGCAGCCGCTCCATGCGGAAGGTGTTGACCCAGAGATCGAAAAGCGGATTGCCGGTCGGCTGGTCCGGGTCGGTGGCAAGGAGATTGGGGTAGCTGTCCTGGATGTGCGGGACGACGCGGGAGGAGAGCAGGCCAAGGAGGGCGGCGCACACGGCGCCACCCGAACTGCCCGCGGCGCCGCGCAGCAGCACGCGGTGCGGCGGGGCGGGCTGAGCGTGCCAGGCTTCCAGGGCCTGCGTGAGGAAGTCGAGTGCGCCGGCGGTAAAGGCGCCGGTGGAGACGGTGCCGCCGAGCACGAGGCCCAGCTCGAAGGTGCCTTCCGGCACGTCCGACCTGACGAGCGGGAAGAATTGGTCGGCGTCCGGCGGCTTTGTCATCGTTCTTGCCCCGAAGCGGTCGTCCTGTCGTGCCGGAGAGCGTCGGTCATTGTGTCGGGAAAATCAACCATCTCCTGCGCGGTGTGCCGCGCATTCATTGATCTCTCGCGTCAATTAACGATTCCCGGAGGAGCGTATCCAGCCGTCCATGCAGCAGCGCCTCACTCAGTGCAGGGGGGACAGGAAGGCGATCAGGTCGGCGCGTTCCCGCGCGTCCCTCAGTCCGGGGTAGGTCATGCGCGTCCCCGGGACGACCCGCCGCGGTGTGGTCAGGTAGCGGTCGAGCGTTGCCGGGTTCCACGTCAGGCCGGACGCAAGGCTCGCCCGCGAATAGCGGAACCCGGATACCCTGCCGGACTGCCGCCCGACGACACCGAGCAGGCTCGACCCGACAACGTTGCGACCGGGCTGCACCGAATGGCAAATGCTGCACTGGGAGCGGAACACGCGCTCATTGTTCGCGACCATCCGTGGAGTTCCTTGGATACGGGTCGTGATCGGACCTTCTCCCGACCCGATCGGGCGGCACCGCCACTGGCGGTGAACGACGCGATCCTGCGGGCGGGCAGCTACATGCCGCCCATTGGCCCCGGACGATGATGGCCATAGGCACAGCCTGCGACCGGGGCGGCGCAAAGCAGCGCCAGGAACATCCTGTCAAGCCAGAACATGGCCATCGCGCGTCCCTTCCTTCGCTCTCGGGAATCAGGCCCTGCCCGAAAGACGATGGCGACGCGCCGTCTATTCCCAACATCCCGCGGATCAGAATCTGCACCCCAGGATACGGAATAAGTGTTCCAGGTCGTCCTCAGCACGTGCGCCGAAGGAGGCAAAGCCGTGATCACCGAAAAGACGACCTTCGCCGCGACAAATCTACGTTCCGACGGTGCCGTTTCCCGCGGCGCAGACCGATGCGCAGTTCGTCAGTCCCTGGGGGATGTCATATGCGCCTGGGGGCCCGTTCCGGATATCCGAGAACGGCTCAGGCAACACGACCGTCGTGAACGGCAATACCGGCACGGAAATAGCGGTCGCCGGAAATGCCAGCTCCCAGATCACCATCGCCCCGCCGGCCGGCCAGACCAGCCCGGCCGCGCCGACCGGACAGGTCTTCAACGCCAGCGGCAACGGCCTCACCCTCTCCCAAGGCGGCAAGTCCGCCTCCGCCCCGTTCCTGTTCGCGACCGAGGACGGCACGATCTCCGGGTGGAATCCTGCCGTCGATCCGGCGCAATCCGTGCTCGCCGTGGACAACTCACAAGCCGGCAATGGCGCCGTATCTAAGGGACTGGCAATCGCCACGACCGCCAGTGGCAGCTTCCTCTATGCCTTCAACTTCCACGAAGGCACGGTCGACATGTTCGACCAGAATTTCAAACAAGTCGGCAGCTTCACCGACCAGAACGTTCCGGCCGGATATGCGCCGTTCAATGTGCAGGTTCTTGGCGGTCATCTGTACGTTACGTTCGCCCAGCAGGACGCGGAGAAGCACGACGACGTCGCCGGAGCCGGCCATGGCTTCGTCGATAAGTTCGATCTCAGCCGCCACCTCGTGCAGCGGATCGCCTCCAACGGCGTACTGAAACTCTTCACCACGTCCGCGGACGCTATCTCAATGTTCGGGTTTTCCCGCCGGAACCCGGATGTTTTTCATTCGCCTCCATGAGCAAGGAGACTACGATGCGGTGCGCCGATCTTCAGGTCGTGAAGGCATGGCTTCCCCATGATCCGCCTCATTCTCGCGGTATCGCTTGCCTGCATGGCACCGACTGCTCTTGCCGCGCCGCCATCGGCCGGCAGTGATGAGGCAAGGGATCTGGGGCCCTATCAGGCCTGGTTCTCTCAGCAACATAGCGCATACGGCATGTCATGCTGCTCGGTCGCCGACGGCCGCGAGGTGGATGTTCGCGAAGAGCACGGGCGCTTCCTGGTGCGGTTTCTACACCTGGAGACGATTTCCGGCGTGCGGCCCGATCCGGCAGTCTGGTACCCGGTGCCCGAGGAGGCCATTCTGCGTGGTCCCAATCCGACAGGACGTGCCATCGCGTGGTGGTCGCCATATCCCTTCACCAAGGGTGACGGACCCCACGGCGGCCACATACGTTGCTTCATCAACGCGGAAATGTACTAGCAGTCTGTCGGATTCGGCTTGTCCGAGGTTTGGCGACGGCGGACTTTGGCACTGTCAGGCGGCCTGCAGGCACATGATGCGCCTGCAGTCGTAGGCGAGGCCGATCAGGGATGGGCGCCACCCACTTCCTGACCCGGACGCTCAAACGGGTCAGCACCGAGATGACCCTCCAGGTACTCGCCTACAACCTGAAGCGAGTGATCGCGATCATGGGCGTCCGGCCGCTCATGCAAGCGATACAAGCTTGAGTGCCTCGACGAGCGCGGTCGCCGGCGTGGCATTGTGGGTGCGCCGCACCGCCCGAACGTCTCGCGCAGCGCCCGGATCGCGATCAGCCCCGCCAGCGCGCCATCGTAGCGCCCCTCGGCCGCCGTGTGTCGAGATGGGGCCGGAGACGATCGACGCGCCGCCGTCGGCACCCTCGAGCTGGCCCCGGACATTGCCCACGACATCGCGCCGTACCGCGAAGCCCGCCTCGACGCACCAAGCGGCAGACTGATCGGCCGCGGCCGCCCAGGCGGGCGCATAGATCGGGCGCCAAACACCCGTCTCGCCCCATCCGCCAAAGCGCACAAGCTCCGTGACGTAGTGTTCGATGAGCTCGGACGCGATCTGCAGGGTCGGCAAAGGCAACCCTCCATGGCCGGTAGGCGGGGGCCGCGGCGCCGGCAGCGGAGCGGCGGGCACGCCACACCGACCGGTGCCGACCACATCGGCCGTACGGCCCGCCCACGATCAGGCTGCAACAGCGACTACGCGGCGTCCAACCCAGGTTTAGACCGGATGGTCAGACGTTAGTCGGAATGTATCCCAAACTGTACAATACGCGGGCATCCCGTTCCCTCTGATTGGCAATCCGTATCATTAAATCACTCTCTCGATACGAGAAGAGTGTTTCCACCAATTCCTGTTTTAGGTTAATTGACGCCCGACGCCTCGCCAAGAATACGTGGCGTTTGTTGGCGACCATGTAACGTGGCTCGCTTGTTCCGCAACGAGGCATGGCTGCGTCATGAATACTTGTTTTTGGCAAATCCGCACGCGGCGCCACCCAACAATCTCGCCGTGTTGTGCTTTTGTTCATTAAGTTGCTTGAAAGCAACGTATAGACGTGGAGAAGGAATGACCAACGTTGCATCAAACGGCCAGCCCGCCACGACTGCGGAACGGGCTGCCGATTTTGTGGATGCGCTCGGCGTAAACATCCATACTACTTACATCGACACGTCCTATGGGGAAGTAAACCCGAACGTCCCGCCCGGATCGCCGGGCAGCCTGCAGCCGGATCCGACCAAAATCGAGAACGCACTGGCGTATCTCGGGATCGACCGCGTGCGCGACACCGCGCCTGACATCAACAGCTGGACGCTGTCGATGTACGAGACCGAGGCTGCGGCCGGAATGAAGTTCGACTTCGTCATTCCCGGCGGCACCGTCGATCTGCCCGGCGTGATGGCGGGCATCGACGACATCGCGAGCAAGTATCCGGGCAGCGTCGTCGCTGTCGAGGGACCCAACGAGGTCAATGGCTGGCCGGTCACCTATGATGGGCAGACGGGCATGGCTGCCGCCGCCGCGCTGCAGAAGGCGATCTATGCCGAGGTGACGTCCGACCCACATCTCAAGGGCGTACCGGTCTATGCGCTGACGCTTGGCGGGGCGACGCCCGACCAGTACGCGCCGCTCGGCGACCTGTCCGCGTACGCCACCAACTCGAACGCACATATCTACTACGGCGCGCAGCCGCCGGAAGGCTCGATTATCTACGGGCTATGGGTCGGCGAGCACGATGCGCCCGCGGACCCGCCGGTGATAACGGAAACCGGCATTTACACCGCAACGCCGCAGCCGGGCACCAACGCCACCAACACCGACGTCCAGGCTCAGTACATCCTCGACTCGCTGATGGACGCAGCCAAGAACAACGTAAGTGACACGTATCTTTACGAGTTGCTCGACGAGGGAACGGATCCGACCGTCCAGGAGCAGAACTTCGGCCTGTTCTATGCCAACGGCACGCCGAAGCCGGTCGCGACTGCGATTCATAACCTGACCACGATCCTGGCCGACACCGGCGGCACGGCGACCACGTTCGCGCCCGGACAGTTCGCGTATTCCGTCAACAACCTGCCACGCACGGAGGTGGCCGGCTTCACCGCGTCGGGCAGTTCGCTGCTGCTGGAGAAGTCGTCCGGTGCCTACGACATCGTGGTGTGGACCGAGCCGCCGTTGTGGAATCAGGCGACCGCGACGGAGAACACGGTCGGGCCATCGGCGACGACCATCACGTTCAATCGCGCCTATCAGACCGTCAAGGTGTTCGACCCGATGCAGGGGAGCCAGGCGCTGCGCGTCCTGCACAACGTGTCGAGCGTCAGCGTAATGCTCACGGCGCATCCGGTCATCGTCGAGGTCGAGCCAAACGCGACCGCGCGGCAGCCGGCGGTGGCCGCCGCTCCGGTCACGGCGAGCGCGCTGACCGCGGTGGCGGTCCCGCAAGCAGCCGCCGGCGCGACGACGTCGAACGCGGCAGCCATGAGCGTCAGCGAACTGCCCGGCCTGTGGGGGAGCGGCGACGCCGCGCTCGCCTGGGGGGCGACGTCGTCGGGCGTTCCGGCTCCGGCCACGTTCGCTGGCTCGGCCGCGGCCATCTCCCAGGAAATCGCCGGCGCGGCAGCCAATCTCGGCCAATTGGCGCTGCCCTCGAGGACGATGCTGACGGTCTGACCCCGCGCCCTCCGGACGCGTCGGCGACCGACCGTCGGCCGTCCGACGGGCGTCAGGTCAGTGACCTTTCCAACGTGGCGCGCTGGCCGCGCCATGTTGGAGACGACTCGTTGCCGCGCTCCGCAAGACGCGTTCCCGCCATCCGCCGCGCCCAGGACGCGACTCCCGGAGCAGCAATTAAGCCCACATAGTAGGCCGTCCGCGCCCACCCGCGGTTGCGCGGAAAGGTCCGCGATAGCAGTATCCGGAGCGCCGCCCCGCGCGCGTTGCTCAGCGCATGCTCCCGCAGCGCGAGCGGCGCGATGGTGCGGAGCAGATGGTCGTGCGCGAGCGCCTCCTCCGGGGAGAGTCCGTCGATGGGCGCGACCACGTCATACAGTTTCCAAATCACATCCAGTGAGGTCTGGTTGAGCGTCACGGCCGAACCACGGCTTTGCACCGTCGGGCGATCGAGGAAGACAAGCGCGTTGCCGCGGTAGGCCTGCGCGAGCCGGATGGTGAAGTCGATATCCACGGCCAATCCGACTTCCGAGCGGTCGCGGATGCCGATCCGCCGCGCCACCTCGGTCAGCACCATGAACCCGACATGCGGCACCTGCCGCCAAAAGGCGCACACGAGCAGGTCGCGGCGCAGGCCGGCGCGGTCCGGGGTGCGCAGGTAGAACCTGTTGATCTGCGCCGTCGCGTCCGGGAGCAGTTCCCCCATTTCGTTGATGATCTGCTCGAGGCCGTAGGTGATCACGACGTCCTGCGCGAGCGAGAATGCATCCGACATCGCTCGCACGGCGCCAGGAAGGAGCACGTCGTCGTCGTTCATCAGCACGAGACGCGGCGCCCGCGCTTCGGTGAACAGCTTCCGGAAGTTCTCGTTCGGTCCGGTGGGCGGGATGTTGCGCCAGTAGCGGATCGTCACGCCTTCCGGCGGTGAAATGGTCGCGACGAGATCGCGGGTTTCGTCGGTCGGTGAGTTGTCGCTGATGTCGATCTCAAGCGGACGATAATCCTGGATCAGGCAGCTGTGTATGCAGTGCAAGACCAGCGACGGCCGCCGAAAGGTCGGGATGCAGATCGTGACCAGTTCGCTCATGCGAACCTCCCTGCCATTACGCTGCCCTCCGCAGCGAGGCCCCCAGGCGCCGGTCTGCTGGTCGCACCATGTCCCGGTGTCGCCATATGAAATACACACTGAATAATACTATAATTCCGTCCATTTTTGGCTGCGTCAGATATGAGAATTGCAATGATACGCACGTGAGTTTTGGACGTATAGAAAATCCCATGATGGAAGGAGAATTTGCAAGCGAATCGGAAAGAACATCACCGATCTGTGAAATTCACCTCCGTTAACGCGACAAGAACGGGCCGAGGAACGCGGTGACCGTTGCCGCCGAGGGCCCGGCGTCTTCCCAAACGGTGGCGAGGATCGCCGCGCCCGCTGCTGCCGGCGCCGCGCGTGTCGGATCGCCGGGCGCGAGGCCAAGCGGCGTGCCGCGCCGAAGCGGTTCTGTGCCCTTCACGATCGAAACCAGGCCGCGACTTGCCACCGGCACGGCATCGCCGGCGCCGCCGGCCGCGAGCGCGACCCCGGCGATCGGCCGGCCGGGCGCAGCGGGGTCGGCACGATCGAATCCGGCATCGGCGAGGATTTCGCCCGCATGCACGCCCGCCGTGACCGTCATGAAGCGGCCGGACGCCTCGCCCGTATCGAACGTATCCAGCAGGATCACCGGGGCGGCGAGGGCGGGTTTCGCGGGCGACGAGCCATCCACCAGCGTCGGTGCGCGGCCGAATGCGTTGCCCTGAATGGTGTCGGCCGCCATCAGCAGCGCGCGTCCGACATTGCGGTAGTTCGCCGGGTCGCCAAAGTCGGAGCGGATCATGTCGTTCTCCGTCCAGCGCCCGACCGAGACCAGCGCATCCGGCGTGCGGCCGGGTAGGCGGTATGTGCCGCTCGTGTCCATCACCGGCCGGACGTTGATCCAGACGTTCCCGTAAACGACGTCGGTCCCGTGATTCTCACCGGTGACGAACCCGTCGCCAAGCGCCTCGCCCCAGACATTCTCCAGCAGCGAGTTGGTCACGAAACTGCCGATCGGCCGCTCGCCACCCGATGCCGCCTCGCGGTAGAACCCGTAGGGTCCGAAGCCCAGATGCACGTTCTGCAAGGTGGCGCTGTCCAGCATGTTGCCGGGCGCGACGGCGACGCTGGCCAGCAGGTTACCCGCCAGGATGACGTCGCGCAGCACGCCGTTGCCGAACGTGTCCCCACCTGGTGCGAGATAGACGCCGTAGAGATTGTTGGTCAGCTCCGTATCCTGGATCTCCCAGTGGTCCTCGATCACGCTGACGCCAGCGTGAAACCCGTCGGCGCGCGCGCGCCGCAGGAGCTGCTTCGCCCCTAGGCAGAACCCGTCCATCGCGGCCGGCGACGTGCCAAGCCGGCCGCGGCGTCCGGGGCCGACCAGCCGCAGATCGCTGATCCGGCTTCGCGCGCTTGCGCCCGTACGGTCCGACGCCGCAAGCGCGCACGTCCCGGCGCCGGAATCCGTTGTGACCACGATCCGCGTCTGCTCGGTGCCGTCGCCGCGAATGTCCACCGGCCGCTGCGCATCCGGGTCCTCGGCGGTGGCCGGGTTCACCAGCGGCCGGTCGATCACGTAGGCGCCCGGCGGTATGTGCACCGTGCCGCCGTAGACCCCGTCACGCGCGGCAGCGATCGCAGCCTGCAGGCCGAGCCAATCCACGAGCAGGGCCTGCACCTGTCCGGGCGCCAGGGCGAAGGTCACGCGCGTGTCGGCGGGACAGGGCCTCAGGGGCGGCCGCTGCAGCAGAACGCCATGCGCGGTGACCGCGCGCACGCTCTCGTCACGCGGCAGGCAGTCGGCGCGGGCCGTCATGCCCGGCAGAATGATCTGCACCGCGGCGTTCCGGTCCTGCGCCGGAGCGAAGGTCAGCGCCGCCAGCTCCGTCTCACCCCCACTCCGGCCGGTCCGGACGAAGGTCAGCCCGTAGCCCGGGTCGCTGACCCACGCAAAGGGATGCCGTCCATCGCGCGTGGTGTAGTCCGCAAGCGCGCCAAGGGTCGCGCCGAAACGTCGCCCGATCGGGTGCGCTGTGCCATCCCCCACGGCGCCGAACTGCGCCGGCTCCGCAGCTGCGCCGGCGTGCATCGGCGGGGGCTTGGTGCCACTCGCACCCGCGGCCGGCGACGCCAGCAGCACCCACGCGAGCACGGGGCCCCGCGCGATGGTGGACCACCAGCGCCACAAGGCGTGACAATAAAAAGCCAGCATGGCAGTCGATGTATTAGTTCCCATGCGCGTTGCAGCCTAGGGCGCAGAAGCGGGCGTCGTGAAAACATGATGTATTGACCTGAATGAAACCGATATGAAAAGCAGACTCCGCCTGCGAAGAAGTTGATCCGCAGTGCGAACTTTCTTCATATTCTTGTTCACAGATGCGTTAAAATCCAAACTTATTGCTTGCCGGTGATCGCGCCGAACAGGCAGTTTTCTACCCGTCAGAACACCCGTCCGAGCGATCCGCACGGTCGGCCAGTGCTGCAATAAATATCCGAATGGCGGGGACGATATTGATAGCAGGCGGCGTGAGAGCTGCTTCGGCCGTTCCATTTCGGGCGACTGCCCCGACGGGCAGATTTGCGATTTGCGAGATGCGGAATGCAGACTGACGCTGAGGCCCAGACGCCGTTGCAGGTGGTCCTGCAACGCAAGTGGTTCGTCCTGGCGTTCGCCTTGTCGCTGGCCGCGCTGGCGTTCGCCTTTCTGATGAGCTTGCCGAAGACCTACACGGCCGAAGCGTCGGTCGCGATCGGCACCGGACACCAGCAGGTTCTGGTCGGCAACAGCGTGATGGCCGCGCCGCAGCTCGATCTCGACCTGCTGCGCACCGAAATGGAAGGGTTCTACGCGCCCGCGATCACGGAAGCCGTCGTCAGGCAATTCGGCCTGACCCACAACCCGGAGTTCTGCGGTCACGCCGAGTCGACGGTGGAGGCGAACGGGCCCTGGTGGCGTCGCCTGTTGCCGTCGCGCGATATCCCGCCCTGCACCGACAGCGTGGACAAGGCAGCGCGCCGCCTTGCGGGCAGTCTCACGTTCAACAACGACAGCCGCTCCTACATCGTGCGCGTGGGCGCGTCTGCGCGGGACCCGCAGCTGGCGGCGGCGATCGCCAATGCCGTCGCGCAGCACTACGTCGAACGGCAGCGCTCGAGCGGCGTCGCCGACACGCAGCAGGCCGATGTTTGGCTCACCGATTACCTGGAGAAGCTGCGGCGGCAGACGCAGGATGCTGACGCCGCCGTCGCGTCCTACCGCCGGCAGCATCAATTGACGCCGCTGCGAGGGGAAACGCTGGTCGGGCAGAGCCTCGCCGAGCTGAACACGCAGCTGACCGTCGCCACCAGCGATCTGACCCAGAAACGCAGCCAGCTACAGCAGTTGCAGGCGATCGCCGCGGGGCGGGGCCAGCTCGACGCGACGGCGCCGGCGCTCGCCTCGCCGCTGATCCAACGCCTGATGGAGCAGCAGGCGGTCCAGGCCGCGACGCTGTCCGAGCTGCAGACGCGCTACGGCCGGTCGCATCCGTTGGTGAAGGCGAACGCAGCGCAGGTGTTCCGCATCCAGCAGCAGGTCCGCGCCGAGGTCGAAAAGATTCTTGCCAGCTTCAAGGACGAGGTGGCGGCGCTGCAGACGCGCCGGGCGGCGCTCGCGCAGTCCGTCGGGCAGTTGCAGGCGGAGGCGGCGCGGCAGGCGCAGGACGCGGTGCGTCTGCAGGAGCTGCAGCGCGACGCGGATGCCGACCGGCAACTCTATCAGAGCATGCTGATCCGCCTGAAGGAGATCGACGCGCAACAGGGCCTGCAGCAAGCGAGCGCGCGGATCGTGGTTGCCGCCCAGCCGCCCGAGTTCGCCTCCTTCCCGCGCACGAAGATGATGGTTGTCGGTACGTTCCTGGCCGCACTCGGCGTCGGCGCGCTTGGCGCTATCGGGCTGAGCTCGGTCTCGCGCCGGTTCCGCAGCGTCGATCAGCTGGAAGCGGAAACGGGGCTGCCCGTCCTCGGCCTGTTCCCGCGCCCGCCGCGCCGCGCGATGCCGCACGACGTGGTCGTTGACCAGCCGATGTCGCTCGAGTCCGAAGCGCTGCACGCCATCCTGATCGGCCTGTCGCGCCGCGGCCCCGGCGGCCGTGCGCCGGCCAAGCAGGTGGTCATGATCGCCTCGGCGCTTCCGGGCGAGGGCAAGACGTCCTTCGCGCTGGCGCTCGGCCGCTCGGCCACCAGCGCGTCGCTGTCGGTCGCGCTGCTCGACTGCGACATGCGGCGGCCGTCGCTGACGCGGCTTGTCGCCCCGCGCGACCAGTCGAACGGCGGGCCGGGCACAGATCTTGCGGACGTGCAGGGCGTGGATGCGGCCGTCGATGGGCGGTCCGGCCTGCATATCGTCCCGATCGCATCCTGCGTGCGCAATCCACACGAGCTCCTCGTTCCGCACGGGATCGAAAGGGTCCTGAACTTCCTGCGCGAAAACTATGACGTCGTGATCATCGACACGCCGCCCGTGCTCGCGGTACCGGACGCGCTGAACCTGGCGCCGTTCGCCGACCAGATCCTGCTGCTGTCGTGCTGGCGGCAGACGCCGCGGGCCGCGCTGGCAGCCGCCGTGGAGCGGCTGCGGCGCAGCGCGGCCGACGTCTCGGGCATCGTGCTGACCAAGGTCGATCTGCGGCAGTTCGCGCGTCATGAGGCCGCGAGCGGCTACTACGCGACGCGCTATCCCGACTACTCGGATCGCGCGACCCTGGCCGATACATGAGGCGGGATGGTGACGTTGCCGGTACGGCTGATCGCGGCCATCCACCGTCGCCTCGGCAACGGGTCCCGCGCAGCGACGATGGCGCACGTCATGGGCCTGCGGACGCTGGCCCTCGCGGCCAATGTCTGCACTGGCCTGCTCAGCGCCGCCGTGCTGGGGCCAGACGGGCGCGGGGAACAGGCGGCGCTGATCAGCGCGCCGCAGTTCCTTGCGGCGATCGCGACGCTCGGCCTGCACGCATCGCTGATTTACAACATCAAGGCGGACCCGGATCGCAGGCGCCGGTATTTCGGCTGCGCCTTGCTGCTCGCAGGGCTGGCGGGGCTGACGGCGACTGCGGTCGGGTGGGCGCTGCTCCCGGAGTGGCTGCACCGGTTCGGCCCATCGACGGTACAGAATGCGCGGCTACTGCTCTTGATCACCCCGTTCACCGTCCTCGGCGTGTTGCTGATCGCGATCCTCGAAGTGCATGCACGGTTCGATCTGTCCAACCGAACGATCTACCTGCAGGGTCTCAGCACGCTCGCCATACTTGCGCTGCTCTGGCGCACCGGGGAGGTGACGCCCACCGCGGCGGCGCTCGCCTACCTTCTGCCCAGCCTGCCGGCGCTGGCGTATCTCGCACGACGTGCGTTCGCGCTGGTGCCGCCCGTGGCAACGCTGGAGCGGCCGATCAGACAGCGCCTGCTGCACTACGGCCTGCGCTTCTACGGGATCGATCTGCTCGGCACCGTGTCCGCCAATCTCGACCAGCTCGTCATCGTGGCGATGCTGCCCCAGGCGGCGGTCGGGCTCTATGTCGTCGCGCAGAGCCTGTCGCGCGTGCTGTCGATACTGCAGGGCGCGATCACCAGCGTGCTGTTCCCGTCCATCGCGGCCCGCGCGGATGCGGAGGTGATCGAGTCGGTGGCGCGCACCATGCGCATCGCGGTGCTATTCAACGTGGCGGCGGCAGTGGTGCTGGCGGCGGTCGGTCCGCTGGTGCTGCAGGTTCTCTACGGTTCGCGCTTCGCTGGCGCCGTGCACCCGTTCCGCATCCTGCTGTTCGAGACCATCGTCTCCAACGCGGCACGCATCCTCTACCAGGCGTTCAGCGGGACCGGACGGCCCGGCGTCGTCTCGGTGATCGAGGGGATTGGCGTATCGGCGTCGCTTGCCGCCATGCTGGTCGTCGTACCGCATTTCGGCACGGTCGGTGCCGCGTGCTGCGTACTGTTCGCTTCGTCGCTGCGGCTGCTCGGGGCGGTCGCGTGCCTGCCGTTCATCCTGCGCGCGAAGATGCCGCGGCTGCTGCCAGGTCCCGCTGATCTTGCCGCGATCGTGGGCCGCTGACCGAGGAGAGAAAGTGGAGAGAAGCATGTCTCAGACGAGCACGCAGACCATCGCCGTGCTGATCTGTACGTGGCAGCGGATCGACGGTCTAGCGCGTTGCCTCGCAGCGCTGGAGCAGCAGCGGCGCCTGCCGGACGAGGTCATCGTCGTCGTCCGTGATAGCGATACCTCGTCCGCCGAATGGCTCCGGACCCGGCCGGCCGGCCGGCTGACGGTGCATCTCGTGAGGGTCATGCGGCCCGGCTTGGTCGCTGCCCGCAATGCCGGGCTTGCCGCGTGCCATGCCGATATCGTGGCGATGACGGACGATGACACCGCGCCGCTTCCCGACTGGACGGAGCGCATCCTTGTCCACTTCACGGCCGACGCGGCCGTGGGGGGCGTCGGTGGCCGGGACAGATGCTTCGACGGACGGCACTTCGACGACCGGCGACGCGCCCCGGTCGGCCGCCTGCAATGGTTCGGGCGCATGATCGGCAACCACCATCTCGGCTACGGGAACGCGCGCCGCGTGGACTTCCTCAAAGGCGCCAACATGAGTTATCGGCTGAGCGTGGCCAGTTCGATCCGTTTCGACGAGCGGCTGCGCGGCCTCGGCGCGCAGGCCTACGAGGACAGCACTTTTTCCCTCGCGGTGGCGCGCAGCGGTTGGCATCTCGTGTACGACCCGGCAATCCTGGTTGACCACTACGCGATCGAGCGGGACGAGCCGCGGCACTATGCGTCGATTGCGCGCCTAACCGACCGGGACGGATTCCGCAATTACGCCTACAACGGCGTCGTCGCGATCTGGGACGAATTGTCGCCACCGCGGCACGTTGCCTTCTTCGTCTGGTCGCTGCTGATCGGCACCGGGGCGCTTCCGGGATTGCTGCAGGCGGTGCGCTACATGCCGCGGCTTGGCATCGGGTCGTGGCAGCGGTTCTGGGTCGCGCAGCAGGGCAAGATGGCGGCGTATCGCGACCTGCTGGCGGCACGCCGAGCGTGGCCGGAGCGCCCCGCCATGCGCGAGCCGCTTGCCGGGCGGCGCGCGCAGTAGGGCAGGGCATGAGATTCGGAATCGTCTCGCCGCTGCTCGATTTCAACGACGGGCAGGGCCGCGTGAACCTGGAAGTGGCTGCCGAGATCGTGCGGCAGGGACACGAGGTGACCGTGTTCGCCGAGCGCATCGCGCCGTCCCTCGCGGCGTCGCCGCAGGTCGAAGCAGTCTCCGTCCCGCCGCCGCCATGGCTGCCCTCGCGCCTGCTCCGCGATCAGGTTCTTGCGCTGCGGACCGAACGAAGGCTGCGTGCCAGCCGGGACCGCTGCGACGCCGTGCTGGCCAACGGGTTCGTCACGTGGGCACAGAGCGACATCAACGCCGTTCACTTCGTCCATGCCGCATGGCTGCGATCGCGCTACCACCCCTGGCGGCTGCGTCGTGACGCGCGCTCGTTGTATGCGCGCGCCTACAGCCAGGCCAACGCGCTGCTCGAACGCAGGGCGCTGAGGCGCAGCCGGCGCATCGTCGCCGTGTCGGCGCAGGTGCGGCAGGAATTGCTCCGCGCCGGCGTCCCCGGGGAGCGGATCCACGTCATCATCAACGGTGTCGATACGGAGGAGTTCCATCCCGGACTGGCCGAACCCGCCCGTTTCGGCCTGCCGGACGCCGTGCCGCTGGCCTTGTTCGCGGGTGACCTCAAATCCCCCCGGAAGAACCTCGAAACCGTCCTGCGCGCGCTGTCCGAGGTCCCGGACCTGCATCTGGCCGTGGCCGGTCGCACCGACGGTTCGTCCTATCCGGCGGTCGCACGGTCGATGAGCCTGCAGGACCGCGTGCATTTCATCGGTTTCTGCCGGGAGATGCCCGCCCTGATGCGCGCGGCCGACATCTTCGTCTTTCCCTCGCGCTACGAGGCGTGCTCGCTCGTCCTGCTTGAGGCGATGGCCAGCGGGCTTCCGGTGGTGACCGTGAGCACCGCGGGCGGCGCCGAACTCGTGACGCCGGACGCGGGCACGGTCCTTGCGGACAGCGACGACCATCATGCGCTCGCCGCCGCCCTGCGGCTGCTTGCCGTGGAACCGGCGCGGCGCCACGCGATGGCGGAGGCCGCGCGGCGGCAGGCCATGCGCCATTCCTGGCGCGCAATGGCCGGCCGTTACGTTGATCTGCTGCGGGAGGCGGTGGAGGAACGCCGGCGCCGCGCCGATGCCTGAGAGCGACGTCGCCGCGGCGGCACGGACCGGGCCGCTGGCGGTGCAGCTCGGCCTCGAGTGGTTCGCCGACGGAGTCGGCGGCGGTGCCTCCCGCGTGATGGCCGATCTGATGCGCACGCTTCCAGCGACTGGCATCGCGGTGCGGGGGGCGGTCGCGGCGCCATCCGGCGTCGCCGCGCTGACCGCCGGCCGGGTGGAGGCGTTCGCCGCGGACGGGGCGCCGCTCGGCGCCCGCCTGCTCGGCGCGCGCCGGGCGGTGCGGCGCATGCTGCGGGCGCAGCGCGTCGCGGTCGTCGCCTCGCACTTCGCGCTGTATGCCGCACCCTGCCTCGACCTGCTGGGCGATGTGCCGCTGGTCGTGCATTTCCACGGCCCCTGGGCGGCGGAATCGCGGCGCGAGGGCGCCAGGCGTGCCGCCGTCACGGCGAAGGCGGCGCTGGAACGGCTGGTCTATCGCCGGGCCGCGCGGGTCATTGTGCTGTCCCGCGCCTTCGCGGATCTGGCGCAGCGCAGCTACGGGATCAGCCCGGAGCGCCTGAGGATCATCCCCGCTTCTGTCGATATCGGCCGCTTCGCGGTGCCGACGCCCCCGGCGGAGGCGCGGGCGCGTCTCGGCTGGCCCGTCGGTCGGCCGCTGGTGCTCGCCGTGCGGCGTCTGGCCGCCCGCATGGGCCTCGACAACCTGCTGGCCGCCATGCCCGAGATCGTCCGCCGCGAGCCGTCGGTGCTGCTGCTGATCGCCGGGCGCGGTCCGCAGGAGCAGGCGCTGCGGTCGCAGGTGGAGCGCCTCGGGCTCACCGGGCATGTGCGCTTCCTTGGCTTCGTCCCCGACGAGCTTCTGCCGCTCGCCTACCGTGCGGCCGACCTGCACGTCGTGCCGTCCGTCGATCTGGAAGGTTTCGGCCTGGTAGCGGCGGAGGCGCTGGCGGCTGGTACTCCGGCCCTGGTCACACCGATCGGCGGCCTGCCGGAGGTCGTCGCCGACCTGTCCCCCGGCCTCGTGCTCCGCTCGAGCACGCCAGCCGACATCGCGGCCGGCATCGGCGATGTGCTCGCCGGCACGTTGGCCTTGCCGGATCGCGCCGCATGCGCGGCCTACGCGGCCCGCCGTTTCCCCCCTGACCGCATGGCTGCGGCGGTCGCAAGCGTCTATCGCGAAGTCTGTCGAGGATGAGGCGGATTGTCCCGACGCGTTCTGGCGACGCCATCCGGCCCCTGACGCAGACGGCATGGAACGGGCGCGCCCCGGCCCTGCGCCTGTCGCCCGGCTGGCTGCGCGGCATGGCCGCGCCGCCGTTTCGCCGCGCGCTCGTGCAGATGCTGGTTGTCGCGCTTGTCCTGCTGGTCTCCGGCGCGATCGGCTGGTTCGGCGCGGCCGGTCTGGCACGGCTCCTCTTCATGGGCGGCGCGCTGGCCGCAGGCGCGTGGTACGAGCGCCGGTCGCCGTGGCTCTATCTGACGCTGACGTTCTGGTTCTGGACACTGACGCCGTTCATCCGGCGGATCATCGAATACAACAGCGGGTTCGATCCCACGGACATCGTGCTGGTGACACCGAACCTCGTGGCGATGTTCATGCTGCGGGACATCGTGACGAGCCGGACCCTGTTGCGGCGGCGCGAGACCCTGACGGGGCTGCTGTTGCTGGCGCCGGCCGTCTATGGCCTCGCCGTCAACTTCGTGGAAGGCGATCTCTATCCGGGCGCCGTCGCCGCCGCCGACTGGCTGGTGCCGCTGCTCTACTACTTCTATATCATCGACAAGGCGTCCGACGTCGCCGGAGCGGAAGCGGACTTTCGCTGGTTCGTCACGCTCAACGCCCTCGTCGTGGTGGGCTACGGCCTCTGGCAGTTCTTCCACCCGCCCGCCTGGGACGTTGCGTGGTCCATCGCCTCCAGCATGGAGATGGCGGAGGCCCGGGCGGAGGAAATCCGCGTCTTCGGCACCTTGAACAGCACCGGCGTGCTGGCGGAATGGCTGGGCGCGCTGATCCTGCTGGCGCTCTACTTCCGCACGCGCCTGACCATCGTCCTGCTGCCGGCAACGGCGCTGGTGCTGCTGTTCAGCTGGGTGCGGTCGGTCACGGTCGGCGTCGTGCTCAGCGTGATGCTGGCGGCGTGGATCGGCGGCGGGCGAATGACCGCGAGTCTGCTGCGGGTCGTCATCGCGGCCGTGGTGGTCGGCGTCATCGCCTTGAGTTTCAATCCGATCGTCGCGGATCGTCTGATGGGCCGGATCGACAGCCTCGGCGAACTGCAGAGCGACGCCAGCGCCCACGAGCGTGCGGCGCTGTGGCGGTCCGGGCCGCGGCTGATCGACGCGCACCCGTTCGGCATGGGGATCGGCGCGCTGGGGCGCGGCGCGGTGGCGGCCAACGATCCCGATCTGGTCAGCGTCGATGCCGGTCCCGTCGCGATCTATCTCAGCCTCGGCTGGGTCGCCGGCACGATTTATCTCGTGGGTATGTTCGCCGTGGTCGTTCAGGCGCTGCTCGCCGCACGGCGAACCCGATCCGGCGCGGCGTGCGCGTTCGCCGTCGCCGCGTTTTGCACCTTCTTCGAGCTGGCGTTCGTCAACATCCAGGGCTTCGCCGGCTGCGTGCTGTGGCTGTGCGGCGGATTCGCCACCGCCTACGGCATCGCGCCGAGGGAGCAAGCGTTGGAGATGTCGCCTGTTCTCTCGCCCGCGGATTTCGGAACACCGGATTGAACCCTACGACGCGCTGTTCGAGGCAAACTTGGCGAACTTCACCCACCCTGTTCATCTTTGTTCACGAACTGAGCGACATTTCCACCCTGCCGGTATGTGTGCGTCAGTGATAGGGGATTGGAAGAAAAGGTGTATTCGACATAGACTTGGCGATATTGCGGGCCATGGCAACGGGGATGCGTTCGCCCAATGACGAAGGTGCCCAACTTCAGCCCGGCGCGCGGCGCGGCGACAGGCTTCATTTGTCCAGGACCGACTGGTACACGTCCGAGAGCGACTGCCAGAACCGCCCGATGCCGAACTCCGCCGCCGCGTGTGCCAGCGCGGCGGCGCTGACCTGCGCGTAACAGGCCGGATCGAGGAGGCGGCGCAGGGCGGTGCGCAGCTGGTCGGCGTTGGCCGCGAGCGCGCCGACTTCCGGCCGCGGGATCATGCGCAGCGCGCCGCCGGTCGGGTAACCGATCGCCGGGATGCCGCGCAGCATCGCCTCCATGATGATACGCGGCCCGACCTCGGGCGTCGCCGAGGGCGCGATCAACACGTCGATGTCGGCGAGCGGGTCCTCGGCGGCCGGACGCCATCCCTCGATCCGGCAGCGCCCCGCGGCAACCAGCCGCTGCGCGCGCGGCTGCAGGTCGGACCAGTAGCGCGCGCCCTCTGCATCCGCCCGACCGCGCAGCAGCAGCGTGAGGTCCTGAAATTCTGCGGTGACGGACTCGAACCAGTCGAGCAGCAGATGCACGCCCTTGAAGGGGTGGAAGCGGCCCACGAAGCCGAGCACAGGCCGCGCACCGAGCGTCCGCGGAACGGGCGCCGGCGGCGAATCCACGCCCTGCATGACGACGCTGACCCGCCTCGTCCCGGTCGGGAAGCAGATGTCGGACGCCGCGATGGTATGCCGCGCGGCGCGCGACAGCGCGCTCCAGATCAGCCGTTCGGCGCGCGAATAGGGCACATCGTGCATGTGCACGATGGTCGGCGTGCCGTGCAGTAGCCGCGCAAGGCAGCCGGTGACGTGCACCTTCAGCCCGTTGGCGTGAACCAGCGCGGCATCGGTCGCCTGTGCGATGGCGGCGATCTGCGACGCGAGTCGCAGCGCATCGCGTCCGGCACGCCCGAGGTCGCCCGGCCGCACCGGCCGGCGGATACTGCCGACCGCGCCCAGCTCGAGGCGATGCACCGGAATGCCGCGGCGTCTCGCAAACTCTTCCAGTGTGCCGGGGCCGGGCGCCGCCAGCGCCGGGCGGACGCCCGGGTTGCGCAGCATTTCCAGCAGCACCGTCTCTGCGCCACCCTTCAACTCGGCGACGGAGGAGACATACAGCACGACCGGGCCAGCCCCGTCGCGTTGCGCAACCGTCGCTTGCCGCGCCCGGACGGCGGCGTCAGCAGGCATTGCGCATGCGCAGCACGGCGACCGCCGTGCACACCAGGATCAGCGCGCCGGCCCGCGTGCCTGGCGCGTGCGCCCGCGGCCCGACGAACGACATGTTGCCGGCCAGGATGTTGAAGATCTGAGGCAACTCGTCGAGCGAGGTCTTGCGCAGAAAGGCGCCGACCCGCGTCACCCGCGGCTCGCCGCACCACGCTTGCCAGCGCATGTCGTGGTCCGCCGCAGCGTGGTGCATCGTCCGGAATTTCAGCACCATGAAGTCGCGCTGGTTGAAGCCCGTGCGGCATTGGCGGAACAGGATCGGCCCGGGGCTGTAGAGGCGGATCGCGCACGCGATGGCGAGCAGGGCGGCGAGACGATGCGGCGGCAGCGTCTCGGCGACCAGGATCCGATCGACCTGCCTGCGGCTAACCGGCTGGAGACACTGCGGCGTCTCCAGCCGGCAGCCGCGGCGCAGCCAGCCGAACACCACCGTGAGCAGCGCGACGAGGCCGAGCATGCCGCCTACGCGCGGCGGCACGGCTGGCGGACGCCGAGGCCGGGACTGAGCCGGGTCGTGCGAAACTGCAGCGGGGAGTGTCATGGCCGCCCGCCGCGGCGAGGCGTCGCGCCGTGGGCCGGATACGTCCGTGATGTGAGACATGCCCACCTCAGTGTCCTCGGGCTAGGCCCGGGGTACCGGTGCGGGCGCCCGCGGGGCGGCCAGCGGCGGGTGATGCAGGTGGCGCTCGACGAGGTCGGCGGCCGAGCAGTCCAGCCGCACTCTCTCGACGAATTTCGCAAATTGCTCCCGGAAACGGTCCTCGTTGAAGCGCGCGGCGTTCGCGATGCATGCGCCGGAGGTGAAGCGGGCACCATGCCGCTCGAACCGCTCGACCGCGTCGATGATCGCGGACTCGCTCTGCTCGTCGAAGAACAGGCCGGTCGGCTGGCCGCTTTCCAGACCGATCACGGTCTCGGTCAGGCCGCCGTCGCGGAATGCGATGACCGGCGTGCCGGCTGCCTGCGCCTCGACCGCGGAAATGCCGAAATCCTCGATCCCGGCGTAGAGGAAGGCGCGGGCGCCAGCCAGAAGTTCGGCGGCGGCGGCATCCGACCGGAAGCCGAGCACCTCGACGTTCGGCGTGGCGAGCGCGGCGATCTTGCGAAAGTCCGGGCCTTCGCCGATGATCTTGAGCTGCCGTTCCGGCATTTTCGCAAAGGCGCGGGCGAGCAGATCGACCCGCTTGTAGGGCACGAGCCGGCCGAGTGAGAGATAGTAGCCGCCGCCGTGCCGCGGCGGGCGTGGGCGGTCGACGTTCACTGGCGGATAGATTACCTCGGCGTGGCGGCGATGGGTCTTCCACAGCCGCTGGGCGACGAACAGCGAATTGGTGGCGAGCGCGTCCGGCCGCTGCGCCGCCGAGTAGTCCCAGATGCGCGCCTTGTGCAGCGTGCGCCGCGCCATCAGGCCCATGATGCCATAGTTGAGCCGAGCCTCGCACAGGTATTGATGCTGCAGGTCCCACGCATAGCGCATCGGCGAATGCACGTAGGAGACGTGCAACTGCCCCGGCCGCGTCAGCACGCCGTACGCGACGCTGTGATGGCTGGAAATGATCAGGTCGTACCGCGTCACATCGAGTTGTTCGACGGCGAGCGGCCAGAAATGCAACAGTTTTCGGTAGTATATCGAAATGCCGGGCAGATTTTGCAGGAAGGAGGTATTGATCGTCCGACCTTCCAGGAAGCGCCTTTGATTGGCCGGAACGATGTCAAGCACAGTGAACAGATCCGCGCTGGGATAGATAGCAAACAGCTGCTCGATTACCCGCTCGGCCCCGCCATAGGCGGACATCGAGTCACAAACGATCGCCACCCGCATGACTAAACACCTCACTCCAATAGGGGAAATATGTTCAGTCCGCTGCGGGATACGACGATACGGCACGGCAGCGAATATGGAATATTACGGCAATGATTCAGTGCCTATATTCGCGACTCTTCATCGCGGTGGAAATTACCCACGCGAAAGTCCATGCGGCAAGGAATTAGTCGGGGCATCACTGGCCTGTGATATTTGTGATTTGTTGTACGACTCGATCTATTTCACGACCTATTTCACGATAGCCATTCCGATCCGGTACAAGAATGTTGCGCTCCGGGCGTGGCCGCAGGCTCGTCATTTGGGCTCCTTCTGTCATTGGGCGGTTGCGGGTCAACGGGCATCGCCGTTTGGGGCAGGCCTCGTGCGGGCGCCGTCATCCTCGGCAAGACCAACGCGACAGAGTTCGGCTACGGCGGCGTCGGCCACAACCCGATCTTCCCGACCGGCCGTCACCTGGAGGATCGCACGGTGATCAAGGCCTCGGCGGCATTCGAACGCGTGCGCCCCTGGATCGATCGACTGCCGATGCTATAAGCAAAACCATGGGTATTAATCAGCTTTGAAGTGTGACCGCTCAAAAGACCAGATCTTCGGCGACGTCGCCGACGTGACGACAGACGACTGACAAGAGCGAGACCGCCTTGACCGCACTAACGGACCACGCTCCGGAACTCAGCGTACGCGGCATCGGCAAGAGCTACGGCGGATTCCGTGCCCTCTCCAGTGTGACGCTCGACATCATGCGGGGGGAATTCCTCACGCTGCTCGGGCCGTCCGGTTCGGGCAAGACAACGCTTCTCATGATCCTCGGCGGGTTCCAGGCACCGACCGAAGGCCGGCTTATTGTCCGCGGCACCGACGTCACCACGCAGTCGGCAGAGGCACGCGCCTATGGCATGGTGTTCCAGGGATACGCGCTGTTCCCGCACATGACCGCGGAGGAGAACATCGCCTTCCCGCTGCGCGTCCGTCGCCGGCCGGCCGCCGAGATCCGGCGGCGCGTCGCCGAGATGATCGAGCGCGTCGGCCTGCATGGCCACGCCCACAAGCTGCCGGCGAGACTCTCGGGCGGGCAGCAGCAGCGTGTCGCGCTTGCCCGGGCACTGGTCTTCGAGCCGCGCGTGCTGCTGCTCGACGAGCCGTTCTCGGCCCTCGACAAAGGCCTGCGTGAGCAGATGCAGGTTGAGGTCAAACGCCTGCATGAGCAGACCGGCACCACGTTCGTCTTCGTCACGCACGACCAGACGGAGGCGCTCGCCCTCTCGTCGCGGATCGCAATCTTCAACCATGGCACGCTGCTGCAGACCGGCTCCGCCGACGATGTGTATGACCGGCCCGTGAACCGCTTCGTCGCGGAGTTCCTGGGTGAGATCAATCTGCTTGCGCTGGAGCACCTTGGACCTGACGGGGGGCGGTTCGAGGGGCAGGCGGTCCTCGTCGCGCGCCGGCCAGACACCGCCGAGGGGACGACGCTTGCGATCCGGCCGGAACACATGACGCTCGCTGCGAGCGAAGGGGACAACGTGATCACCGCGCGTGTCGAGCGCCGCACCTATCTCGGCGCCGCCACACGCCTCACCCTGCGCACGCCGGGCGGGCAGCCACTGATGCTCACGCAGCCGACTTACACGCTCGCGGACGGTCCGTGGCCTGGTGAGGAGGTGCGCGTGTCCTGGCCGGTCTCGCGCGGATTCCTACTCCCCGACGGCGCGTAGCTTGCTAGGCTTCAACGGCGACATCGAGGGTCGAACGGGGGAACGATGATGCGGGACGCATTCCAGCAGGACTGCCTGGATATCCTGGCCGAAAAACTGGCACGCGGCCAGATTGGTCGCCGGCGGTTCGGCCAACTGGCCGGATTGCTTCTTGCCGGCGGCGCAGGTCTTCGCACCGGTGCGGCAGCAGCGGCGACGAAGGAACTGGTGTTCGTCAATTGGGGCGGCGATGCGATCAAGGCCTACGACGCCGCCTACGGCAAACCGTTCTTCAAGGAAACCGGCATCCAGGTGAAGGAGGATGGCTCCGGCCCGACTGAAGGCGCCATCGCTGCGCAGTACAAGAGCGGCAAGCCAAGCTGGGACATCGTCGATGCCGACCCATTTTCGGCCATTTCCCTCGGCAAGCAAGGAATGATCGAGAAGATCGACTACAGTGTCGTGGACAGGAAGAAGATGCGGCCGGGCTTCGGCTGGGACTACGCGGCCTCGACCTATTTCTTCTCCTACATCATTGCGTACGATAAGAAAAAATACGGATCTAAAGCGCCAGCCAGCATGGCTGATTTCTTCGACGTGAAGAAATTCCCCGGCAAGCGTTCGATGTACAAATGGGGCGCGGGCATGTGGGAAGCGGCGCTGCTCGCGGACGGCGTCGCCCCCGACAAGCTGTATCCGCTCGACCTCGACCGCGCGCATGCCAAGATCCGCGCGTTCAAGAGCCATGTTGCCTCCTTCTGGGGCGGCGGGGCCGCGAGCCAGGCGGTGCTCATGAACGGCGACGCCTCGATGGCGATCATCTGGTCCACGCGTGCCTCCCTGCTCGAACAGGACAGCAACGGCCAGATCACCTTCACCTGGAACCAGGGGCTGATCTCGCCGGGCGCGATGGCGGTCATCAAGGGCAATCCGGGTGGCCGCGACGCGGCAATGAAGTTCATCGCGAGTGCGCAGGATCCGAAGCGGCAGCTCGTGATGTTCGACATGCTCGGCCAGGGACCGGCCAACCCGGCGACCGACGCGCTGATCCCCACGGACAAGCGGCGCATCAACTGCGTCGATCCGGCCAATATGGCCAAGCAGGTGGCCCTCGACATGCCGTGGTATGCGGAAAACTACGGCAAGGCACTCGACGAATACACCAGGGTGATATCGGCCTGAGCCTTGACCCGCGTGCGGCGCGCGGCGCCCGCTTTGCTCCTGCTGGCGCCGCTGCTCGTCTGCCTCGGCCTCGCCTACTTCCTGCCCTTCCTCGGCGTCGCCCGCTGGAGCGTCACATTGCCGCAGCCGGGGTTCGGCCAGTATGGCGCGCTAATGACCGACCCGCTGGTGCGCTCGGTGTTCCTGCGCAGCTTTCGCATCTGCGGGATCGTCGCCCTCGCCTCCGTGAGCGCGGCCTACGCCATTGCCTTCGTCTGGGTTCGCGGCACGCCGGCGCAACGGCTGGCCACCGAGTTCTGCATCCTGATCCCGTTCTGGCTTTCCGTGCTGACGCGCGCCTTCGGCTGGGTGGCGCTGCTCGCCAACCGTGGACTGATCAACACCTGGCTGCGGGCGGCGGGTCTTGTCGACGATCCGCTCCCGCTCTCGGACAGCGAGCTCGCCGTCGTGCTGGGCATGACGCATTTCCTGATCCCGTTCGCGGTGTTTCCGCTCGCCTCCGCGATGCGCAGTGTCGACGACCGCGTGCTGCTTGCCGCCCGCGGCCTCGGCGCCGGGCGAGTGCGCGTGTTCTGGAGCGTTTTCGTGCCTATGACGCGCTCGGGCATCATCGGTGCTGCCATGCTGGTGTTCGTGTTTGCGCTCGGCTTCTTCGTGACGCCGGCCATCCTTGGCGGCGGACGCAGCATCATGCTGGCCGAACTCGTCTATGTCCGCATCTTCCAGAGCCCCGACTGGGGCCTTGGAGCAGCGATTAGCGTCGCCCTGGTCGCGCTCGTTGCGGTCATGCTTGGTGCGCTGTTCCGCATCGTGCGGCCGGTGCATTTGGTGGGACCGCGATGAACTACCGGCCCGGCCCCGTCGCGGTGTCGCTTGCCGCTCTGATCGGAGTCTTCCTGCTGCTGCCACTGCTTGCCGTCGTGCCGATCTCGTTCACCCCGATGCGGTTCCTTTCCATCCCGACCGGCGCCTGGTCTCTCCGTCACTACCGCGAGTTGCTCGACAATCCGGACTGGGGCGATGCGCTCATCCTGAGTCTGCGCATCGGTGTCATCAGCAGTGCGCTGTCGACGCTGCTCGGGCTGCTGTTCTCGCTCGGCATCTGGATGCTGCGGCCACCCTTCGCCGCCGCTCTGGTCGGCTTCGTGCTGCTGCCGATGGTGGCGCCGCCGGTTGTTTCGGCGATCACGCTCTATTTCCTGCTCACCACGCTCTCGGGTGCGCTCGGCATCGGATACGACAGCTGGCAGGGCGTGGTGCTCGCGCATACGGTGATGACGGTACCGTTCGCCGTCGTTCTCCTGCTGGTCGCGCTGGCGGAGGTCGATCCGCGGCTCGATCTTGCCGCACGCGGCCTGGGCGCGTCGCTCTGGATGCGCGCCGTGCACATCGTCCTGCCGAATATCCGCTTCGGCATCATCTCCGCCGCGTTGCTCTGCTTCATCCTGTCCTGGGACGAGATCGGGGTGACGCTGTTCATCACCAGCGTCAATGCCGTCACACTGCCGCGGCTGATGTGGATGGGACTGCGCGACAACATCGATCCGGCGGTGGCCGCCCTCTCGGTCGTGCTCATCGGGATCACGGTCGCGGTGCTGGCGTTGCGCGCCGCCGTCCACGCGGTGAGGGCATGATATGACGGAACCGTTCCGCGGTGCCGTCGCCGACGCGGACCTGCGGCTGCTCCGCGTGTTCCGCACGGTCGTAGAGGTCGGCGGGTACAAGGCGGCGGAGCTCGCGCTGAACAAGGGCAGTCCGGCGATCAGCATGGACATCACGGCGCTGGAGCAGCGCCTCGGCCTGCGGCTTGCCGTCCGCGGGCGCGCGGGCTTTGCGCTGACCGACGCCGGGCGGACGGTCTACGCTGCGGCGCTCGACCTGTTCGAACAGATCGAGCGGTTCCGCGACCGCGTGGCGGCGGCGGCGCAGCATCTCTCCGGCCGCGTGACGCTGATGGTGGTGGACAATATCGTTTCGGTAGCTGCCGACCCGCTCGCGCGCGTGCTGGGCAGTTTCGCGCGGCGCCATCCGGCCGTGCGCCTCAATGTTGGTTCCGCGCCGGCCGGCGAGGTGCAGCGCGCCGTGCTCGACGGAGAGGCCGATTTCGGCGTCTCGGTGGTCAAGCGACCGATGGAGGCACTGGCAATGCGCCCGCTGTTCCGTGAGACGCTGCTGCTCTACTGCGGGCGCGGCAATCCGCTGTTCGATCAGGCCGAGATCCCGCCCGAGCAGGCCCGCGCGCAGCCGCTGGTGCAGCCGAGCGTCACCGACGAGCCGGACTTTGCCGCTTCGCTGGCCACCTTCACGCCCGGCGCACGGGCGGACACGCTGGACGCGCGGGTCCTGCTGATCCTGAGTGGCGCCTTCATCGGGTTTCTGCCCCCGCACTATGCGCGCGCCTGGGTCGAGCGCGGCGCGCTGCGGGAAGTGCTGCCGCACGTTTTCCGGGCCGAGAACACATTCCACATGCTGACCCGCCGCGGCATACCACTCGGCGCCGCCGCCGACGTGCTGAGGACGTCCGTCCTGGAGGCGTTCGATCTGCCGAACTCAGCCTGAGAGTCGGTCCCAGATCGCGCGGACATGGTCCCGCAGCGCCAGCGCCTCGACCCAGCGATCCGACAATTCGCGCCCGTCCGGACCGGTGATGGCATAGTCGGGCGGCCCGAGTTCGCACAGGAACACCGCGTCGTCCTGTGGGCCGCGCGCGCGAAGGCGGCGCAGCCCGTATTCCCACCAGGACAGGAACAGATCGACCCATTTGCGGTTCTGCGGGAAATCGAGCGCGACCTGAATTTGCCCGCGCGCAGCGATACGGCCCTGCAGCGAACCGGAGCGGTCCAAAATCCGCTCGACATAGGCCTGGAGGACCGGGGGCGGCGGACAGGGCATCTCCCGGTCGACAACGTAGTGCGACAGATCGGCGGAGAGCACCATCTCCGGGATGTCATCCAGCAACAGCAAGGTCGCGAACAGGTCGTTGGTGATGCAGTTCCGGTGGGTCTCGAACTGCACGGGCATCCGTTCCTGCGCGGCCACCCGCAGCCAGGCGCGAATGGTCTCGGCCATCTCCGCGACGGTGAGCGGCATCACCTGGCCGACGATGATCGTGAACGGGGCACCGATCTCGTGGGCAAGATGCAGGGCGGGACGCAGATCCTCGATGCTGCGGGGGAAGGCCGTGACCAGCCCGGCGAGTCCGGTGCGCCGGAACTCGGGCACCGTTGCCTGTGCTGCCTCCAGGCTGAGCGCGCCGAGGTCGATCGCCATGCCGTCGAACCCGGCCGCCGCCACGCGGTCGAAGCTCTCCGGCACCGGGGCGCCCGTCATCGCCCACAGCGCCTGATAGATCTTCAGCGCCATGCCGTCAGACCGGCCGTCCGCCGATCCAGGCGCGGTCGTCCGGGTAATCGGCCTCCGTCCGGTTCGGCCAGAAGGCGCGGATCACCGCCGCCTGAAAGCCGAGATAGGTCATCGTCGGCGGGGTCTCGCCGCGCGCGGTGAACAGGGCCGCATGCAGCTCCGGGAGGCGGTGGAAGGGGACGCCGGGAAAGGCGTGATGCGCCGTGTGGTACTGCATGTTCCAGCACATCCAGCGCAGCACCGCATTCGTGCGCGTTGAGCGCGTGTTCTCCAGGATGTTGACCGCGTGCGGCAGGCCGAGATGCTCGATCGTGTTCTGCAGCTGGTGGACGACCTTGGTCGTCAGCATCGGCGCGAGCCAGTAGATCACGGCTGCCCAGCTTCCGGTCGCGACCGAGATGCCGGCGATAGCGATATAGCCCGCCAGATGCCAGCGCGCCTCCCATACCATGTCCGGCTTCCGGGCCGCAGGGATATAGGGTTCCGTCACGCGCCCGAACGCGAAGCGGACGATGCGCCGCCAGCGCGTGTACCAATACGTCGGCCCGAGCACCCAGAGCAGGTAGGAGGTAAGAGTATAGCGATCACGATACAGTTCGCCGTCCCGCAGCCAGTCCTGCGTGTGGCGATGGTGCGCGGTATGCTGGATCTGATCGAAGTCACGCGGAAAGAACACGATGAAGCCGAACAACCGCCCGAACCACTCGTTCAGCCAGCGCGTGCGGAACACCGTCCAGTGGCTCAGTTCGTGCTGCCCGGCGTAGAGAAAGTTAATCAGCACGCCATGGAGCAGGAACACCGGCACCGCCCAGACCGTGCCCCAGGCGAGCGCCAACGCCGTCGCCGTTGCGGCGATGGCGCCGAGATGCGAGGCGACCTGCACCGCACCGGCGCGGTCCGACGGCGTGCAGAGCGCGCGGAGCTGCGTTGGGTCCATCAGGTCGCGGCGTGCAAAGACTTCCTGCATGGCAGGAGAATGACGGGAACCGGCGAAAGGGGAAACGGGCATCTGGTGATCCGAAGTTCAGCCGGCGCTGAACCGACTGCGAGATTGCCTCCCAATGAGTGGTGCAGAAGCACCGACCTTGATGCCGACCCGGTCGACATCCTGCGCTGGTTCGTCCGCCGCTGGTCGATCGAGGTGACTTTCGCCGAGGTCCGCCGCCATCTTGGCGTCGAGACCCAGCGTCAATGGTCCAACCCTGCCATCGCTCGTACCACGCCTGCGCTGCTCGGGCTGTTCACGCTGGTCGCGGTGTGGGCTGATGACCTCGCCGCGCAGGCAGCACTGACCCCTCGTGCCGCAAACTGGTACCCGAAGCCCTTGCCAACCTTCAGCGCTGCGATCGCCGCCCCGATGGGCTGGCCCCGGTCCGCCGGGCGGATGGCTCATGGCGTGCGGGTCAGCGCGCGGTATTGAACAGGGAAGAGAAGATCTGGCTCACGCTGTTCGCCTCACTCGCACTCCAGGCCGTCAGGTTGGCGAGCAGGTTGATCTGAGTCGCGTTCAGGTTGGTGTCCAGCGTGCTGTAGTTCGGAAAGCGGTGGTTTGTCCGCTCGGCTTCGATGATGGCCCAGACCGGCTGGTTGTTGGCGAACAGCGCCTGCCATTCGGCGACGAAGTTGAGATAGACCCAGACCACCGTGACCTCACGCACCGATGTCACGCCGAACCACGCATTCGGCATGACAGCGAGAGGCTGCGAGAGGATGGCGGGTCGCGCGTTGCTGCCGCTGCCGCTCGCCGCCCACAGGCCCCGCAGCAGTGCGGGAAATTCCGCAGAGGGGAAGACCTGGTTGTGGGCATAGGTCGGGGACGTATCGGGTGATCCCTGGCCGTAGCGGACATAACCCTTGCCCGCGCCCGCCACGTCCGTCTGGTACGGCTGATAGCCGAACAGCGGCGGCAGGCTGTCGTCGACGATGAGGTTGGTGCCGGAGATGAACCCGCCCCGCCCGTCCGCTACGCCGTACGGACCCAACTGCATCGCGACATTCGCGTTGACGAAGGCGATGACGCTGTCGATGTCCGAATAGGCAAGCAGCGCGGCAACCCCCGTGTTCTCCAGGTTCCCGCCATCGGCGAAGCGGTCGGGCAGGGGCGGCATGGCGGGCTGTGGATCGCGCACCGGCCAGGTCGGGTAGCGCGGGATGATCTGCTTCAGGTCGTGCAACGCGGATTGCAGTTGCAGCAGCAGTGGCTGGGCAGGCGGCGGTTGGCCATGCGGCGTTTGCGCGCCGGCGCGCAGCAGGTCCGCCGCCGGGCCACGCGCCTCGACCGGCAGCTTCGTCCTGATCCAGTGCTGCAGCCTGGCGGCATCACGGGCGATGACGGCGGCGAGATCGGTGGGGTTCTGACGCCACTGCGCGAACAGGTTCTGCAGCGCCTCGGCGAAGAAGGCGCTGCTCGTTCCCACCGCATCCGTCAGCGACCATTGCCGCATCTGCGCGGCCGTGGCGGTGCCGCCGCTCGCGCCAAGGAAGGCCGAGGAGAAGCCGAACGTGGTGACACCTCCGCCGCCCGGCTTGCTGCCGTTCGCGTCCTGGCCGGGGGGTGTGCCGAGGATGCCGGTGATGAAGGGCGTGCTCTGCACGGGTGCCAGCAGTTGCAGCGTCGTGCCCGGCTCCTGGAGGAACATGGCGCTGTTGCAGATGAGGAAGGCGCGGCGCGTCCGGGCGGGATCGTCGGCGTCCGCGTAGAGGTCGATCGGTGTGCCGGCGAGCGTTGGGTTCAGGTTGGGGCCCGTGACCTGTCTTGCCACGGTCGCCGCGTCGAAGGAGAATGTGCCGGTGGGCAGGAGGTGGGCGCTGGGCGCATACAAGCCGTACTCGGCGAGGATGTTCAGCCCGATGAGGGTCTGCCACAGCATGTCCGGCGGGACGTGCAGGACCGAGTACAGCAGCAGCGCCTGCACGGCCAGAGACTGCGGCGCGAATAGCGGCGAGCTGATCGGCACGCCGGCGTTGCCGGCCGGCAGTTGCGCCAGCAGTTCCGGCGTCAGCGCGCTCTGGTCCGCGATCCACGGCCCGAGATACGCAGTATCGCTGGACGATCCCGGCGGCAGATAGACGAACGGCACGCCGAGCCACGATCCGCCGGAGACGGTGGACAGCGCCTTCACCTGTGCCAGCAACGACCGGCCGTTCGCGGTCAGCTGGTTCAGGGCGCGCAACTGCCCCATACCCGCTACCAGCGCCCGCGAGCCGCCGCCGGAGAGGCTGACGCCGACATTGCCGGGCGTCGCGGGCGGTGTAGCGTAGAACTGCAAGACCGAGAGCGGCGTCGTGCTCGGCGTGATGCCGACCGAGAAGATGCCAGCCACCATGTCCCGTCCCCTTGAAGCGGCCGTCACATGTGGCCCGGGAATGACGCGATGGAAGCAACCTGCGCCGCCGATCGCCGGAGCCAACTGGCAGCACCAACGGCGCCGCCACGCACAGGATGATGAGACCGTCCAGACATTAAGGGGCCCCTGGGTGTCGGGGTAGGCTGAATTCGCCTGATCGCGGGAATGGGAGGCGCCGCCTGCGGCGGCGGTTCGTGGTGAAGCTGTCCAGCCGTCGGCGTCGCGTTGAAGGAACGACGCCCGGGACAGCTCCAGTCATTGTCCGGCGTGGTGGGGGTCCGTGCGTCCCGGTTCGGTCCCCGCCAATGCAGCGTGACCCAGCGCACGATCATCTCCCCGGTGACAGAGATCATGCCCAATCGCTGTACGCCGGAGTATGAGCGCGTCCTGGCCAAGCCCGGCACCTTGCTGCCGTATCGCCATGCCCGGACGCTGCCGGAGGCTTCTTTCCCGATCGGCGATCGCCCAACATCAGAAACCGTCCCGGCGTAGCCGCCTGGGGGAAGGCCGGCGGCCCTTCCGTCGCATAAACCCCGACGGCATCGAAAGGATGAGAGCCATGGCTGCCCGCCTCCGTGACGACCTCCCCGACCCGCTGACGCAGTCTCGGTCGCGGCCGTTATTCGTGATGCGCCTCGACGTGCAGCCGCTGCAGATTGTGGGCGCAGCGCCCGGCGTCTATCGCCGCATCGGCGTGGTGCGGGGCGGCTCGTTCGACGGCGAGCGGCTGTCCGGCGAGGTGCTGGAGGGCAGCAGCGACTGGCAGGCACTCCGTAGCGACGGCAGCACGACGTTGGACGTGCGGCTCGTCCTCAAGACCACTGATAGCGCGCTCATCGGCATGACATATCGCGGCATCCGGCATGGGCCGCCTGATGTCACAGCGCGGCTGGAAAAGGGGGAGGTCGTTGACCCGGCGATGTATTATTTCCGCATGGCGCCGTTCCTTGAGACGGCATCTGCGGAATACGGCGAGCCACGGTGGCCGGCGCCGCGGAGCGCGATGATGACTGACGTGCCCAGGCCGCCCATCCCGTGCCCGTTCGTTTACGCCGATGGACGTCAATGCACCGGCGTGATCCGCCGGGCGCGCGCCTATGGGCCGATCGGCCGCGACGGAGCGGTCGCTCGGAGCAAGGTTCGCAAGTACCGGCTGTGGTGTTCCGAAAAGGACGACCATGCCGGCGTGGTCGCGAGCTTCGAGGCCAAGCAGCGAATGGAGTTCTATCCCGATCAGCTTGAACCCGGTGTCGAAGACCAGCTCTGGAGCGGCGGCCTGCTGATATGACCGAGCAGCTCTGTCGCGGCTCACTATGCCAAGGTGTGCACGATCACGGGCCCGGCTACTGCCGTGGTTGGTCCTGTTAGCAGAGGCGCCAGGCTGCGCTCGATCAATGCGAGCCCGCGTCTGTTGGACTCCTCGGCACCCGCATAGTCGTCGAAGATGCTGATCGCCGTGACGGTGTTGTCTGGCGCATAAATCACATAGTAGGCCCTAAAGCCCGAGACATCGCTGATGATCGGGATCGCTTCCTCCTTGATCCTGCGTGCCAACTCTTCCGCCATGCCAGTCTTTGCTTTGCCCTGACGAATGGCCGCGTACATGGTTTCCTCCTTTGGCATCTGGACCGGCCTGCGGCGCGAGCGCGTCCTTGCGGCCCGACATAGGTTGCCGAGGCTTACTCCGACTATACAGCACCGGGCCGCCGCGCGCCGCTCGACATCGCCGGCCCCAGACGCTAGATTTCCGACCAGTCAAACCGACCAATCCATCCGGGCGGCCCATGCGCGAAATCCAGGCCTCCGAGGCCAAGACCCACCTCCCCCAGCTCCTCGACGCCGTGGAGCGCGGCGAGACTGTCATCATCACCCGGCACGGCCGCGCCATTGCACGCCTGGTGCCGGAAGCCGACCGCCGTCAGGCGGAGATCGACCAGGCGATTGCGCGCATCCGCGCGCTGCGCCCGCGCACCGGCAAGATCCCGCTCGACGAGTTGCTGGCCGCCCGGCACGAGGGGCACAAATACTGATGCCGTTCGTCCTCGATGCGTCGATCGCCGCCAGCTGGGCTTTTGAGGACGAAAACCATTCCACCGCCGCCCTGGCGCTTGCGCGCCTCCGCACCGACGCCGCCCTGGTGCCGAGTGTTTGGTGGTTCGAGGTGCGCAACACGCTGATCATGAGCGAGCGCCGCGGCCGCATCAGCGAACCTGATACGGCGGAGTTCCTGCGCGCCCTGGCGCGTCTCGGCGTGGCGGTCGATCGCACACCGGACGAAACCGCCGTGCTTGCCCTCAGCCGCCGCCACCGGCTCACGGTCTACGATGCTAGCTACCTGGAACTCGCGCGCCGCGAAGGCCTGCCGCTGGCCACACTCGATGCCGATCTGATCCGCGCCGCCCGTGCGGAACACCAACCGCTGCTCGGCGGTGCACCGCAGGGCAGTGTCGATTGACGGAGCCGGTCACCCCCTCACAGGGGTCCTTGTTCGGCTCTGATACCAGCCGCCTGACGCACTGACATGTTCGCGATGACGCCATGGTGGTTGAGTGGGTGCGTGCGGCAGGGACCGGCGCCGGAGCGGCACAAGGTGGTGCGCTGGCGGTTGATCGACCTGCGCGACGAGATCGCCCGCGAATTCGGCGTGCTGATGCACGAGCGGACCGTCGACAAGCGGATGGCACATCTGCACTTCGCGCGCGTCTCCGCGCCCCCGCGGCATCCCGGGCAGGATGCCGCGGCACAGGAGGCACACAAAACGTATGGCCCGCGCTGTCCGCAAGCGATTTCAGCGACCTGATCTGAGCAATCCGCATCAACGTATCCGACCTGTGGGCGTCGCCCCGGCCAAGATGGAGATCCGCGCGTCCCGGTTCCCCCGCACCACGGTTGAATGAGACGGCGGTGCTGCGGCCGCCCCGGTCTGGCAACGCGGACCACCGAGGTCGCGCCGACCACCAGGGGCTGTCGCAATCTCTCATTGCCGGCCTTGCTGATCCGCCCTGGGCGATGCTGGCCACCGGTGGACCGCTCGCGTGGCGTCAAGCCGAGCCAGGCGGCGAAATGCCGGCCGCTCTCGAAGGTCGCCGGGTTTTCACCGACAGCGCCAGGGTGATCGCGGTGAGGCAGCTAATGTCTGCCTTCGTCCGAGGGACCAGAGGCGGCACCGGTAATAATGAATGCGGACAACCGGCGCGCCTGAGTCAAAACGGTGAATTCCGATTCACCGAGTGCAATTCGTGTTCATTGCTTCCGCCCGCGCCTGACCCCCCTCCGCCCGGAAGGGGTCGTTCGCCGCTGCAACCTGGGCTGTGGGATGCGGCTCACCTCACCGCGACGACCTGGCCCGAACCTGGGTTGACCCACTCGTTGCTGATCGTGCCGTTGCGCACCACCCCGACCCGGTAGCCGAGCGCCCCGTCGTGCCGCGCCAGCGCAGCATCGATCGCGCGACCGCCGGTCCGCTGCTCCGCCAGGTCGATTGCCTGCACGAGGGCGGCGGAGGGCTGCTCCGGCGCGAGATAATCGGGCTGGTTGATCCCCTGTGGGTTGTAGTCCGCGGTGCCCTCCGTGGCGATCTGAGAGGCCCGCCCGGTCTGCGGATCGACGTAGGTCAGGTTCATTGCGCCTGCCGCGATGAACGTGACCAGGTAACCTTCCGCGCGACCGATGACTTCCGCGGCGGCATAGGGCGGCTTGGGCCCAACCACTGGCGTCGCATGGAAAGCGGCACTGGTCACGATGCCGTCGGTGTCGTCCTGCACCGTCTTGACCGCCTGCTCCAGCGACACCTTGGCGGTGCGGAACGCGCTGAGGTCCGCCGGCGTCTCCTGCGGCTGCACGGCCGCCGTTGCCGGCAAGCTGCCAAACGCCAAAGTCGCTGCCAGCGCGGCCGGCAGCGTGATCCTGTAGAGCATCAGATCCTCCTCCTTTGTCAGAGTGTCCGTGAACGGCCGCCCGCTATCCGGCGGATGCCAGCGGCGTTCACGGCGGCGGCCGGCAGCGATCGCCGCCGGGCACCGCTACAGAGACTCAACATGGGATGAATCATTCATGTTTGAGGCAGGCGGAGCATAAAAATCGCTTCAAATAAATAACGAGATCGTGCTTGGTATTGCTCGTGCGCATTGCTAAAAGCATAAACGCGCGTTCACAGGAACGTGAATACTGAATAAACATTTATTTATTGCATTGGTTTTACATCAGCAATGCATGCAACTCTCTTATGCTATGAATGGGTTTGTCAATGGCGCGCGCACTACAAGTGAACAATATCGGTGCCATGATGCCGGCCGCCGCGGCGCGGCGCCGGATCATGCGTTAGGCGTCGCGCTGGGTCATCGGCTGCTCGGATAGCGTCATGCCGGCGTGGCCGCGCGAGGTGCGGAACAGGACCCCCTTGCGGTCTTTGGCAATGCCGGCAGCCTCGATGTAGGCGCGCAGCGCCTCGGCGAGCGCGCGGTGGCAGGGTATCGTGTGGTGTTTGCCGCCTTTCTCATGCATCCGGATGTGCCAGCCGGCGGCGGCGATCAGCGCCGGCACCATGGGCGCCAGCTCGGTCGGGTTGGCGAGCGCGGAGGTCGGGAGCAGGCCAGGGAGGATCTGCTCTCCTGGCAACAGCGGCGACTTCTCGCTCATGGGCGCCGGCGCCGTTCGCGAGTGGTGGTCAGATCTGCCACGGTCTCCGGGTCACATTTTCTACGAGGTGCTGATCGCGGCTGACTTCGACAGGTTCGTCGAGACGCAATGCGAGAAGGGCGTTATCAACTTAACGGATGGTGGGCATCGGCCGGCCTTGGAGCCGGTCAGCGTCAGACGGTCACTGGAACACCGGCGATATCGCGCCACGTGCGGAAAGCTGCATCGCGAGTGCTGCGGTATTCGCTGGCGGACAGGCGATGACGGCGAAGCTGAAAGTGGTTGTGGATCCGGCCGTGTGTCGACAGAGAACGCTGCGCATGACCGGCTGACTTGAACCGCTGCATCTGCCGCTCTCGTCGTCGTGTCGGCTGGTGTGACACCTCGGCACGATTGTTGAGATAACGACTTTGTCGATGCTTCACGCCGGGCAGGACCTCGCGCTTCGCGGCGGCGTAGCTCTTGAGCTTGACCAAAATCCCCCGTGCCGCCAGGATCAGCTCGACATCCGCTGGCTGAGGCTGAAACAGTGATACAGCCAGACCGCAAGCTTCCACTCTGCGCATCACCCCGACGATCTGCCACAAAGATCGAGGAGACCCACACAGTTTGAGGCAAAGCCAGTTGCGGGCAACGCGCCAATGGGATGGCCGCTCGGCGGCGACAAGCAGCGCCTCATGGGTCTCATCAACTCGCGTAGATCAGGCGTCGACGATCGCCGCCTCCGCTCGCGGCTTCTTCCCGACCCCCAAAAGCGCCTCGACCCGCGCAAGCCGGCGCTTGCTTTCGGCCGACATGCCACCACCCCCGGCTAGAATACGACGGACGATATCCATGGTGGCCTGACGCTTGAGCGGATCCGACCCAACCAATCCGGGCAAGGCCTCGATCGCACGCTCCTGGTCCCGATAGACGAGAAGGAACTGATCGCGCATCGCCTGCTTGAGCTGCGCCGGACTCGACGCGATGTCGGGGCGGGAGGTGCGGATCTCCTTGATGACCTGGAAGCCACGCTCATCGACCGTGCCGTCGGGCAGCCGGATGTAGATCAGGGCGCGGACGATGGCGTCTTCCAGCGTCCCCGTGCTAATCCGCCTCTCGACCTCCGCTTGAATATGCTGTCCGACCGCTTCGCGTAGGATGTCGCGCGCCGCGCGGCGTGGCTGATAGTCTGTCCCTAGCCCGACCGCGGCCTGCAGCACGGGCCAGCCATAGGTCGTGACGAAAGTCGTCTCCGTCATCACGTCGCGCATGTCCCGGTATCCGTCCCAGAACCCTGTGATCCAGGCGGAGGTCGTCTTCTCTATCTCCAGCAGCGGGTTGTCCTTGCTGACCGGCTGGCGTGAGGCGCGCACCTGCTCCGCCATCGCCTTGACCGGTATCATGAACGGATTGCGGTCGGAGAACATGCCGAACACCACGCGGTTCGGATGCAACGCGCGGATCGACTCTGCGATTGGCGCGGTAATGACGCTCTGCACGATTGGCGCCGCGGTGGTCTCGTACAGCCCGTGCGTAATCTCGGACACCCGCGCGACGGTCGCAAACCGCTTCTCGTCGGCGGCGTCGTTGCCCCCCATGGCGCGCAGATCATCCAGCGTCCGCATCTCCAACTGGAACAGGTATTTGCCGCCGATCAGGTTCGCGTTCAGGGTCGTGCTTTCGACCGGCGTGATGACCGCCTCGTACAGTCCCGGCGGCAGCAGGTCGATCATTTCCATACAGGAGACGAACTCCGCGGTCTCCTTCATCGCGACCTTGCCTGAGACGAAGATGCCGAGGTGTCCGATGCTCTGGTGCGTCGTGTAAACGATCGTCTGCCCATTGGCGATGATCTCGCCGACGTCGTCGTACATATCGAGCACCCAGCCCAGCGCCTGCTGCGGCGGGGTGATGTTGTCGCCCCACGAGCAAAAGACGATGATGGGCGAGCGGATGTTGCGCAGATCGACGCGCGTGCCGTCGCTCAGCTGGATCTGACCTGTGGATAACTTGTTGCCGACAAAGAGATTGTCGGCAATCCACTGCATCTCCTGGGCGTTCAGCAGGACCGGGCTGCCCCAGTAGGTTTCGAACTCCAGGAACCGCGCGGCCTCCGTGTCGACGTTCGCGTACACATTGTACGGCTTCTTCCAGAGCGTATTCGCCGGGTTCAGATTCTCGAAGTTGGCGATCAAGTTCGCGCCGTCGAACAGCCCGCCACCGATATCGCCGGCCAGCGCCGTCAGCCACGTGCCGCCCAGCATGCCGCCCGAGTATCGCATCGGATTTTTGCCCCGCACGCCGGCCCAGTAAGACAACGGCGAGCCCGCCAGCAGGATCGGGCCGCACAGGTCGGGATTGGTCGCCGCCATTATCATGATCTGCCAACCTGCTTGGCAGTTGCCAATGACGATCGGCTTGCCTTCCGCGTCCGCGTGCCGTGCGGCGACGTCCTGGATGAATGCCGCCTCAGCCCGGCAGACGTCCTCAACCGTCTGTCCCGGCATGGGCCTGGGCGAGAAGCCGATGAAATAGCAGGGATGGCCTTCGGCCAGGGCGACTCCGATCTCGCTCTCGTTCTTCATGCCGCCAATGCCCGGCCCGTGACCCGCGCGCGGATCGACGACGATGAACGGCGCCTTCGTCGCGTCGGTCGGCCTGTCCGCCGGCGGGACGATCCGAACCAGCCCGTAATTGACCGGTCGCGGCAGCTTGCGGCCGTCGCGGATCAGTTCCCATTGAAAGTGCAGGACGTTGGGCACCTCCTTGTCGGCCTGCTGCTCGAAGATATTCGCCCGCTGCCGCAGCACGTCGAGGGTCAGAACCGCGCGTTGCAAAGCGTCCAACCAGTATTCCTGGACCTGACTGACCGTCGACCAACCGAACATCGCTGATACTCCCATCGCTGATACTCCTGTCTCGGAACCCTGTCATTCGAATCCGTTACGGACGTGCCGCCTGGCCTGAAGACGTCGCGCTCCCTCGATCGGCGAACCTTAAGCCCTCAAACGGGATCGCCATTGAGGTCGCTCAACTCCCCGACCGACGGTCACGAAGCACCGGGACGGACCCGGTGACCGCCATCGGTTCAACGCTGCCAAGGCCGGCCGGGCGCGCGCATGCTGCGGGCGGCGGCAAGCAATGGCCGCAGCGCTACTTCGCCGCGCAATGCGCCGCGCAGAAGCGAGGCCACTTGCGCAAGAGTGGGACGTGCAGCGACGAAATCGTCCGGCAGATCCGGGCCCCATTGATACAGTCCCTCTCGATCGAGCTTGTGGTACCCGACCGGTTGGCTGGCATCGAACACGTCGCCGTCGGAGTAGTGTTCGTGCTTCAGTCCCCACGGGTCGCGCCAATAGTCGAAGATCTGGCTGCCGAGCAGGTGGCGCCCCACGCCCCAGGCGTGCCTGTAGCCAGCGGCCTTCAGCACCTGCTGTCCCATTTCGACGGCGTCGAGGTCGATGACTTCGAACGCGGCATGGTCGATGTCGGGGGCGGGACCGATCGCAACAAACAGCGTATGGTGGTCTGATGGCGTCGCACCACGGTCGAGACGCATGAAGGCGCCCGCGGGCGTGGCGTCCGGCAAGCACAGCACGTCGGATGGGACGAACCCGAACATGCGCATGTACCATTGCACCTTGCGCGGAAAATTCGGGCTGGTGAGCACGAGATGCCCGAGCTTGGTCACCTCGGGAGGCGCGAGCCGCGGGCGCTGCGTGTCGTTGACGCGGATCGTCTGCGCCGGCGCGTTGTACGGTATGGCGGGGCGGCTCGGCAGTGGGGCAACCTTCGTCTGACCGTGCAGCACGTCGACCCATACGCCGTCGGGGTCGCGCAGACGCACCATCTCGCCTCCGCCCGGACCTGCGAAGGGCGCCACCATCGTGCCGCCCTGCTCGGCAAGTGCCAGCAACGATGCGCGATCGGGCACCGACAGGCCGACGCTGAGCAAGGCCGGACGGTCGGCTCGGGTGACGGTGTAGATCACCGGGTTTTCGCCGACACCACGGAAATGCACCGTATCGCCCTGCCGCGTCGAAGACAGCAGGCCGAAGTCCGTCAGGAATTTTGTTGCCTTGTCGAGATCGGGACGCGCGACATGCAGGTAAAGCAGCGCGTCGGCGCGCGCCACGATCTGCTCGGGGCGTTCGAGGGGAATGCTCCCCGGGGCACGGGCGGTCGTGATGTTTGTCATGCGGCCTCTCCCAGAGTGATCGGAGCGGGGGCGACGGCGGGAGGCCGGACCAGCGAGAGGCAGGCGGACACTTGGCCCGGTGCGAGCCTGGCCGATATGAATCGGTCAGGACGCACCAGCACGCCGCTCGCGCGCGACCGCCGCATCCAGGTCAGGAAGGCTGGATCCTCCGTTCTCAGCGATGCAGTGCCGGCCCTGACCTGCGGCGCGTTCCACGCGGCGAACACGGCGGAAAGCGCCGCCAGCTCGCTCCGTTCGGCATCCGAGAGCAGAGACTGCGGATCACAGCCGAGGCCAAGCGCCAGCCACTGGTGACAGCCCCAGATCGTATCGAGCGCAACGGTTCCCGGACTGGGTTCCGCGTGCGGCAGGATCGTGCCTGAGAGCTTGTCCCGGCGGCGATCCACGAGTCGGCTCGGCGAAAGACGCGTCGGCGGGCGAATGCCGCCGCGCTCGAGAAACCTGCGCGCCGGGCGGATGCGGTTGACGAAGAAGAACGCCACGTCGCGCACGGTGGCCCGCACCGGCGAAAGCGGCATGATGACCGCGCCGAGCCTTGCCGAGAGCGTGATGATGCCCGCGACCTGGGACTTGCGTTCGGCTTCGTATGTGTCGAGCAGCGCGTCATCCGCGGCGCCGCGCAGCGCATGGTCGAGTTTCCAGCCGAGGTTCATGGCATCCCGGAATCCGCTGTTCATGCCCTGTCCCGCGAAGGGCGGCATGAGATGCGCGGCATCGCCTGCAAGGAAGATGCAGCCCGAGCGCCAGCTTGATGCGATTCTCGTGTGGAACGCGTAGACAGTCTTTCGGTCGATCACGGGCAGGCTTTCGATGCCGAACGGCCTGAGCAGACGGGTGATTATCGCGTCACTGGTCAGGTCGGCTTCGTCCTCGCCCGGCAATTGCAGGAACTCCCAGCGAAGACGGTCCCCTTTCGCCGGCACCTGGACCGAGGGACGGGCTGGGTCGCACCCAAAAGTGATCGCGCGTACCTGATGGCCCGGCACAACGGCGTCGATGACGAGCCACTTCTGCGCGTACGTGGAGCCTTCCAGCGTGGCGCCGATGCGCTCGCGCGTAGCGCTGCCGCCACCGTCGCACGCCACAAGATAGGTGGCGTGGAGCGTGTGCGGGCCGGAATCGGTGCCGACGGAGAGGGTCACGCCCGCCGCATCCTGCTTCGTGTCGATGACATTGGCACCAAACAGCAGCGTGACGTTCGGGAAACGGCGAGCGCCCTCCAGCAACTGCGCCTCGAACGTCGGCTGATGGAAGGTGGCGAGCCTCGGTTGGCCGGTGATGCTCGGCGAGTCGAGAATATGCATCAGCACGCGGCCGCGTGCATTGCGGAAGAAGACTTCGGGGCTGGCGATCATTCCGGTTGCCACGGTGTCCAGCAGCCCGATCTGGGCGAGGCTGCGGAGCGCTTCGTCGTCGAAGGCAATCGCCCTGGGCAGCGGGCAGAGGCCCTCGTTGCGCTCCATAAGAACGACGCGGTGCCCCGCGAGGCCCATGAGGTTGGCCATGAACAGGCCCACGGGGCCCGCCCCGATGATGGCGATGTCGCAGTCACTCGGCAGCAGCATGACGAAATCCTCCTGTCTTCGATTTTCGTGGTGGACATATAGGTCAAAGTGACCATATAGTCAATCTGAAACTCTCAGTCAGGGAATCCGGGCCGGATCCGGTAGCTCGACGGTCATCGGCTTGGGCGTTCATCTTGGAAGGAGAACGGGTAATGACGGGCCGCTACTGCGTGATCGGCTGCACCCGCGGGACCGGGTTTCAGATCGTGCGGCAACTCGCGGTTCGCGGTGCAGCGGTCCGCGGCATCGCCCGCCATCCGGTGAAGGCGGGCGGTCTGCTGCCGGCTGGCGTGGAGGTGCGTGCCGGCGATGTCACTGATCCTGCTTCGCTCCGGCGGGCCGGGTTGGGCGAATGCCGCGCGATATTCTTTGCGGTCGATATCACCGGCGGTATCGGCGGGCGCGGCTTCTTCAAGCCGGAAAGCCAGATTCGCGAGGTGACCTATCAAGGTCTGGTGAATGCCGTCGACGCTGCGAAAGAGGCGGGGTTCACGGGCCGGTTCGTGCTGCTCTCCGGCATGGGATCGGAGTTCCCTTCCGTCACGGGCCGGCTGCTGAACGCGATCAAGGGCAACCTTCAGCGCAATCAGCGCGATCGGAACGACTACCTGCGGCACAGCGGGCTGGACTGGAGTATCGGAAGGGGCGCGGTGTTGACCGACGGCCCCGGCGGACGGGCGAATATTCGCACTACCCCGCCGATTTACCGCCTGTCGCTGCTGTGCCGCCTCTCGCGGGCGGACTTCGCCCGTGCGCTGATCGCGGCAGCGGATACGCCGTCTGCATCGAAGCGGATGTTCGACGTCTTCAACGCCCCGGGTAGGGCCCCGACGGATGAGGCGCTGGCAGCTTCATTTGACTTTCTGTCTGGACGGCGTAGTCACTCTGACCATATGGTCATTAACAGTGGTGTTTCGGCAAGTCGATGGCACGAGTGAATCTGGCGAGACGTGCGGAGATCGGCTCAGCCAAGCGGGCGCGCACCCGCGCTGCCCTCCTTGAGGCGGCACGCGAATGCTATGCGGCCACTTCGTCCGGTTCGGTGACGGTCGACGCGGTGATGCAGGCGGCGGGTCTCGCGAAAGGCACGTTCTACGTGCACTTCAAGGACCTCGCCGAGCTGGAGGCGGAACTCGGCGCCGCGCTGGTGGAGGAGATCGACGAGAGGCTGCAGCCGGCTCGCCTCGCAACGCGTGATCCGCTGACCCGCCTGGCCACGGCAATGACGATCATGCTGCGCGATCTGGCAGCGCAGCCGGCGCGCGCGCGTATTGCCGCCCATGCCGCCGCTTACATCCCTGACGTCGGCCAGGCGGTGCACCTGCGTTTACGTGAAGACCTCGCGGCGGCGCAGGTAGCCGGGCGTCTGATGCTGCCCTCGAACGATCTCGCGGCTCGCATCGTCTCGGCGATCTTCGTGCAGGCCGCGAAAGACCTAGGGCGCAGCCGGATCGATGCGAAAGCGATCCCGGATATCGTGCGCACGATCCTGCGCGCGATCGGTTGCGCACCAGCAGATGCCGCAGCACGCACGGACCAGGCGCAGCGCAACGCCGATAAGTTCGCTCAACAACTCGCCGCTTCGGGCGGCGGGAACTCCTCGGGAGGATAGGAATGGCGATCAACATCGTCCACGCAGAACAAGGGGCCGACCGTTTCTGGGGTGTGGCGAGGCCGGGCGGCATCACGGTGCTGCCGACGCGCTTTTCCACAACGGCGGCGCTGATAGGCGGCGGCGAGGCCGAGTGGCGCGCAGCCGCGTCGCGCGCTCCGGATGTGCGCTTCTCGGATGTCACTCTCCTTTCGCCGGTGACGGCGCCGTGCCGAGTAATCTGCCAGGGTGCCAACTACCGGCGGCACATGATCGAGTCCGGACTCGACCCAGACGCGAAGACGTTCAACATGTTTTTCGAAAAGTCGGATGCATCCGTAGCTGCGCCGGTCGGCGAGGTGCTGCGGCCGCCTCATGTCCGGCTGCTGGATTACGAGATCGAGCTCGGGCTGGTGATCGGTGCCGCGGTGAATGCGCCGCGAGCAGTCACCGCGGACGATCTGCCCGAACTCATCTTCGGACTGGTGATCGCCAACGACATCAGCGCGCGCGACGTGCAGTTGCCGCAGACACAGTTCTTCAAGGGCAAAAGCTATCGTGGCTTCTGCCCGGTAGGACCGTATCTCACCGTGCCGGAGCGGGATGAGTTCCCGCTCCTCAACGAGTTGCTGCTGAAGCTCGCCGTGAACGGAGAGGTCCGCCAGAACGACAGCACAAACAACCTGGTGTTCAAGCCGGCCGAGACGCTTGCGGAACTGACCACCTTCTCGGACCTCTCGCCGGGCGATCTGATCCTCACCGGCACACCCGCCGGGTGCGCGCTGCGCGTACCGCCTCCGCCGTTGCGCCGCCTGATGCAGCTTCTGCCGGAGCGCGTGTTGTGGAAAGCCTTCGTCAAGGCGCAGCAGAAACGCGCCTCGTACCTCAAGCCTGGCGACCACATGACGCTCACGATCAAGACCAGCGACGGGCGGCTCGATCTAGGCGAGCAGCAGACGCTCGTGCGGGCAGCCTGAGCGGTGATCCACGGTCTCCACGCCTCGCCATTCGCCGGCCAGGACATCCGCACGCTGCTGCGCGCCCAGGCGACCGCGCGGCGCGATAAGACCTTCCTGATCTGGGTTCCGTTCGAGGGCGCAGAGCAAGTCTGGAGCTACGGGGCCTTCGTCGCGCGTGCGGAGGGCGTCGCGGCAGGTTTGTGGCGGCGAAGCGTGCGGCCTGGAGACCGCGTGCTTATTCACCTTGAGAACTGCCCGGAGGCGCTGTTCGCCTGGCTCGGCTGCGGCATCCTCGGCGCCGTCGCGGTCACGACGAACGCCCGCTCCAGCGTGGACGAACTCGCATATTTCGCCGCCCACTCACGCGCTGTCGGCGCGATTACGCAGCCGAAATTCCGCGCGCTGGTGTCAAATGCCGCACCGGACCTGCGTTTCGTTGCGGTCACAGATACGGATTCCGGGAAAGCGCCTGCCACAGCCCCCAGCCGCAGCGAGCGTTTCGCGGAGTTGGACGGGGATCCCGGCCTGATGCCGCCGCGCGCCGCGGATCCCGCCGTCCCCTTCGGCGTGCAATACACGTCCGGCACCACGGCCCGGCCCAAGGCGGTGCTTTGGACCCACGCCAACGCCCTGTGGGGCGCGCGCGTCAGTGCCGCGCACGAGGAACTGCGCGAGAGCGACGTGCACCTCGTCACGATGCCGCTCTATCACACCAACGCGCAGTGCTACTCCGTGCTGGCGACCCTGTGGGCGGGGGGCACCATCATTCTCCAGCCGCGATTTTCGGCCTCGCGCTTCTGGCCGGTCGCGGTCAAGCACCGGTGCACATGGACCTCTATCGTGCCGTTCTGCGCCAAGGCGCTGCTGGCGCATGAGGTGCCTCCGGCGCATTCGTTCCGGCAATGGGGCAACGCGTATTCCGCGCCGCCGGAGGACGAACATTTCCGCGTGCACACCATCGGCTGGTGGGGCATGACAGAGACAATAACGCACGGTATCGTGGGCTTGTGCGGCTTTGCCAACGCGCGGCTCTCGATGGGCCGGCCCGCTCCGGAATACCAGGTCCGGTTGCAGAACGATGCGGGGGGTCCGGCTGAGCCGGGCGAGACAGGCAACCTCGCGATACGCGGCGTGCGCGGGCTGTCGCTGTTCGCCGAGTACCTGGACGATCCGGCAGCGACGGCGGCGGCCTTCGATCAGGACGGCTTTCTGCTGACTGGCGATCGGGCGTTGCGCGACGCGGATGGCTTCTTCTACTTCGCAGACCGCGCGAAGGACATGCTGAAGGTTGGCGGCGAGAACGTCTCTGCTGCGGAGATCGAGCGCGTCATCATCGGAGTTCCCGGTGTGCGCGACGTGGCGGTGGTCGGCCGCTCCGACCCCCTGCTCGACGAAGTGCCCGTGGCGTTCGTCGTTGCGCAGGATTCTGCGGATTTGGGCCTGACCGCGCGAATCATGAGCGCGTGCGCGAACGCTCTCGCGAGCTTCAAGGCACCACGAGAGGTGCGCGTGGTCGAGGAGTTCCCGCGCGCCACGCTGGAGAAAGTGTCGAAGGCGAAACTCCGCGCCATGCTGGAGGAGGTCCGGTCCTGATTCATGTCGATGAGGCCGACCTCCGGGCCGAATATAGGCCTATGTGGGGACCGATTTGTTCTCGCGACTGCGGAGGCGAGGTTGGGAGAGGCGGCCTCTGCCGGTTGCGGATATGACAGCCGTAGTTCGCCATGATCGACGGCGGGCCGTAGCGGCCATCTTCTCGCTTCCCGCGTCTCGGCGTGCAACAAGAAGGAGAAGGCCTACGTCCCACCGCCGCCGCCGGACGTCGGCGTGATGCACCCGATTATCCGCGCCGTTGCGCCGTATGTCGAAACCAACGGCAGCGTCGTTGTGGAAAGCCAGCTGGACGTCATGGCCCGCGTGCAGGGCTTTGTCCAGCAGATCGCCTACAAGGATGGCGAGCACGGGCATTGTCACGTTTCGGCCGCTTGGTGGGCGGGACGGGGTGGGCGAAACTGGCCAGATGAGCACGCCGCCTGACCCGCACCGCGCCCATCACTTCCCGGCCGAGATCATCGCCCACGCCGTTTTCCTATACCACGCCTTCAGCGTGAGTCTGCGGGATGTGGGTTGCTGCTGGCCGAGCGGGGCATGATCGCGGCTGCAGCACCTCGGACAGTTCGATCAGCGTGAGAACGACCTGCGCCTCGACCGCCGCGATCATACGGGTCCGCAGATCCTGGAACAGCGTTTTTCGCCATACTGCATGGCCTCCTTGCCCAGTGAGCATATTCATAACGATCTTGCGTCGGACCAATCACACCCGGTTCAAGTCGTTCGACGTGTGCTCCAGCCTTTGCGTAGGGCCACAGATGGCATTCGGGAGCGCGTTCTGGTTCGGGGGCTCGGCCTCCTCCACGCCGATCAGCGCCCTGACAATTGAGGGCATAGCGTCGGTTGTCAGCTAGACAACGCCGCCATTATCAACCAAAGACAGCCGCGCCTTGTACGTCGGGGTGGCGCCCGTCATGATGCGCCAGGGTTGCCATGCGGGAGAGGCCGATGCCCGGCGAAGTGCGCGAGATTCTGGCGGGGATCAACACGGTTGGCGACATGGTCGCGGCGTTTCGGGACGAGGAGCGTTGTCGACGCCTGCCGGAGGCGATGATCTGGCCGAGAGGCCGCATCTGCCCGCCCGGCCCGGCCTCTATCAGTGCACGGATCGCGCGTGCCGCTACCAGTTCACCGTGACGACGCGGACACCGCTGCACGCGACCAAGCTCCCCCTGCGGGTCTGGTTGATGGGCCTGTGGCTGATCCTGCAGTCCGACAAGGGCATTTCCTCGGTGCGCCTGGCCGAGGCGACCGACGTCAGCCAACCGACCGCCTGGCGCATGGGCCATGCCTTGCGGCTGCTGGTGACCCGTGAGCATCCGCTCGACGGCACGGTGGAGATGGACGAGTTCCATTTCGGCGGCACGCCGCGCAAGGACGCCGATCGGCCTCATCTGGGACGGGGGCGCAAAGGCCAGCCGCGA
>DATJWY010000058.1:0-3221 GCA_035500775.1 Acetobacteraceae bacterium | reverse complement strand
GCAAAGATCGGTCTGGCATTATCCGGCTGAAGCCCGCCGTCCGGAGATGCCGTGTGCCCGTTTCCCAACCTGTCCCGCGGCGCGCCCGCGTTGCTGCCCACCCCGCTGATGCCGCCGCCACGCCACGTGGGCCAGGTCCGCAACTGGGATCTTCCTGCCCCAAGCCTTTAGAGCCAGAAGGGTTTCCTGGCCACGGGCATCAATCGTTGGGGTTATAGGTGGTAATTTTGGAGCCTTGCAGCGAGATGTCGGCCATGAGTCCGTTCAGGCCGAACGGAAACGCAATCACCTGCTTTGCAAGCGTCGTGCTGCTGACCGAGGCGCCGACCCCCTGATCAATGACGGCAACGTTCGGATCGGTGCCGACCGCCCAGCCGTCGCTCTGATCGAGGTAGCGAAGCGCTTTGCGGTCCATGAAAAACAGGGCATAGCTGAACCATTCCACGCCAGCCTGTAGCCCAAAGGACGCTGCGGCGATCGTATAATAACGGTGGGTCCGGCCCCCGATGCGCAGCGCACCTTTGCCGCCTTGAGCGCCAAAGATGAAGCCGGCTTTTACGATCTTGGGGAAAATCAGGACTCCAGCCGCCTTTGGCCGGAGAGCCGCGGCGCGGCGATCGATATGATAAAGCCGCGTCAACGCAGCGGTTGCGTCTTGATCAATCTCCGCGGCATCCGATGCCGCGGAAGCATGCGGGCTTCCCAGCAGGACCAGCGAGGCCGCGGCCGCGGCGGCAATGTGGATGATGTTTCGACGAGTCGTATCCACGTGTGGGTCCTCCTGTTAAGTTATTGCATTCGGCGAAGATCCGCTTTCATCCGGCGATCTTCGCGGCTTCCCCCACGACCGGCCCATGGTTGTGGCTGCTCCATCTGGATGTCCACGCGGCGATTTTCGACCGAATATAACGTGTATGTTATTGACCCGATATTGCGTTAACCGACGTATTTGGGGAACGCGATGCCTTCCAGGATCAAGATATTGGCAATGATTTGTGCGTGTATGCCTGAAAAAGTCCTTAAACCGTCCGGCGGATGACCTAACTCTGGAGGCTTCCGGCGCGAGGCAGCAGGTGATTCTGCTTGGGTCTGACCTGAGAGGAGGACCCGAAGGATAAGGTAGGCCACGGCCTCCCCCTCCGTGGCCTTGCCGTCCATTCGCCATTTGTCAACGCCTGTCTGCTTCAATCCGGGGCGTGGCAGGCGGGGATATCGGCATGGCGACAATGGAACTGCGCGCGGGGACGGGGTGTGTCGCGCCGGCCGGTGCGATCCTCGGTCATGCGCGGCCGAATCGGGTGGCCGAGGCGCACGCGGTCGCCCGTATGCAAGCGGGACTGGCGCTCTGCGCGGGCGGCGATGCGGCGTCGGGCCTCATCGAACTACGCGTGGCCGAGGCGCTCGCGCCGCAACTGCCTTTGGTGCAGTGCGGCCTCGCTTTGGCCTGGCAGGCGCTCGGTGACCCTGTGGCGGCGCTTGCCGCCTGCGCCCGGGCGATGGCGCTCGGCGCCGCCGATGCCACCACCCTGCGCATGATCGGCACCATCGAGCTGCAATGCGGCGAGCCGGAGCGGGCAGCGGCAACCCTGTTCGCGGCATTCCGTGGCTGCCCGGAGGATGCGCGGATCGCCCAGGCGCTCGGCCTTGCGCTGCACCGGAGCGGCCAGCCGGAGTCCGCCCGCGCCCTGCTGCGCGCCGCCGTCACGGCCATGCCCGGGCAGGCGGCGCCGCTGGCCGATCTGGCCGCCGTGCTGCTCGACCAGGGCGCGCTGGCGGAGGCGGCGGACGCGCTGGAGCAGGCGCTGGCGCTGCGGCCCGACGATCCGGGGGCCTGGCGCAATCTCGGCAATGCCCGGCTCGGTCTGGATCAGATCGCGGCGGCCGAGGCGGCCTATCGCGCCGCCCTGGCCCTCGCCCCTGATGACGCCGATACCCTTGCCAATCTCGCCGCGGCGCTGAATCGCGGCCTGTGTTTCGAGGCGGCCATTGAAACCTGCCGGCAGGCTCTGGCGCTGCGGCCGGATTGCGTGCCCGCGCTGATCAATCTCGGCGCGGCGCTGATCGAGCTGGAACGCTACGAGGCAGCGGTTGCCTGCCTCGGCGAAGCGGTGGCGCGCGCGCCCGCGAATCTGGATGCGCTCAGCAATCTCGGCGTCGCCTTGTGCCGGGCCGGGCGGCCAGCGGAGTCGCTGCCGGTTTATGAGCGCGCCATCGCCGCCGGGGCCGGGGCGGAAATCCACAGCAATTACGCGGTGGCGCTGCTCACCGCCGGCCGGTTCCGCGCGGGCTGGCAGGCATTCGAGTCGCGCTGGGGCACACATTCCTGCCCGCATCACGGCATCGCCACGCCGCTCTGGCGAGGCGAGGCGCTGCAAGGGCGGACGGTGCTGCTGCACGCCGAGGGTGGCTTCGGGGACACGATCCAGTTCGTGCGCTTCGCGCCCCTGGTGGCGGCGTGCGGCGGCAAGGTGCTGCTGCGGGTGCAGCCGGCGCTGGCCCGGCTGCTGCGGGACACGCCCGGCGTCGAGGCCGTGCTGCCGGAAGGCGCGACACTGCCGGATTTCGACCTGCAACGTCCGCTGATGAGCCTGCCCGTGCTGTTCGACACCACAGAGGCGACGATTCCGCCGCCCCCTGCCTGGTTGGCACCCCCGGCGGCGGAGAGTGCGCGCTGGCGGGAGGCACTGGGGCCGGCGGATGGCCGGCTGCGGGTCGGGCTGGTCTGGGCCGGGGCGCCGCGCCTCGCGGTGCGTGAGGCTTTTCTCAACAACCGCCGGCGCTCCATGCCGCTCGCCGCCCTCGCGCCGCTGTTCGATCTCGCCGGGATCGCTTTCTACAGCTTGCAGAAAGGTGAGGCGGCGGAAGCAGAGGCGGCGGATTTTCCCTCCGTTCTCGATACCGGGCCGATCGCGGCGACCATGGATTTCAGGGATACGGCAGGGCTGATCTCGGCGCTCGATCTGGTGATCGGCGTCGATACCGCGGTCGTCCATCTCGCCGCCTCGCTCGGCAAGCCGGTCTGGATGCTCAACCGCTTCGATACGTGCTGGCGCTGGATGACGGAGCGGGAAGATACGCCTTGGTATCCGTCCATGCGCCTGTTCCGTCAGCCCGCGCCGGGGGCGTGGGCCCCGGTGGTGGAGCGGGTTGTTCGGGAGTTGGAAAAGGGAAGGCCAGGGCTCCGCCCTGGACCCGCTGGGGCCTTGAGGCCCCAGACCCCC
>DATJWY010000057.1:0-15188 GCA_035500775.1 Acetobacteraceae bacterium | reverse complement strand
ACCGCCGTCGCGCCGGAGTTGCGCACGGCGAAGCGCTCACCGGCCTGGCCGGCGGCGAGCAGCAGGCCCGACGTCGCGCCATACAGCACGGTGTTGCCGATGATGGTGTTCTGCTGGCTGATCAGCGACGAGGACGGGGCCGGACGCACCACGATGGTCGCGCCGGAGAGGCCCTTGCCGACATAGTCATTGGCGTCGCCGAGCACTTCCAGCTTCAGTCCCTGCACCGCGAAGGCGCCGAGCGACTGGCCGGCCGAGCCGCGCAGCCGCACGGTGATGTGGCCCGGCTGCAGCCCGTCCATGCCGAAGCGGCGGACGATGCGCGAGGACAGCTTCGTGCCGATGGCGCGATGGGTGTTCCGCGCGCCGTATTGCAGTTGCATCTTCTCGCCGCGCTCGAACAGGGCCCGGGCATCGGCGATCATCTGCGCGTCCAGCGTCTCCGGCACCTCGTTGCGGCCCTCGAGCGTGCAGTAGCGGGCATAGGGGCCCGGGTCCGCCTGCGCCAGCAGCGGGTTGAGGTCGAGATCGTCGAGCAGGTCGGAACCGCGGCTGACCTGTTGCAGCAGGTCGGTGCGGCCGATCACCTCCTCCAGCTTGCGGAAGCCGAGCGAGGCCAGGATCTGGCGCACATCCTCGGCGATGAAGCTGAACAGGTTGATGACCTTCTCCGGCGAACCGTCGAACTTGGCGCGCAGCGCCTCGTCCTGGGTGCAGACGCCGACCGGGCAGGTGTTGGAGTGGCACTGCCGCACCATGATGCAGCCCATGGCGACCAGCGAGGCCGTGCCGATGCCGAATTCCTCGGCGCCGAGCATGGCGGCGATCACCACGTCCCGGCCGGTCTTGATGCCGCCATCGGTGCGCAGCTTCACCCGGTGGCGCAGCCGGTTCAGCATCAGCACCTGATGCGCCTCGGAGAGACCCATCTCCCAGGGCAGGCCGGCATACTTCACCGAGGTCAGCGGCGAGGCGCCGGTGCCGCCGGAATGGCCGGAGATCAGGATCGCATCCGCCTTCGCCTTGGCGACGCCGGCCGCGACCGTGCCGATGCCCGAGCGCGACACGAGCTTCACGCAGACCGTCGCTTCCGGATTGATCTGCTTGAGGTCGTAGATGAGCTGCGCCAGATCCTCGATCGAGTAGATGTCGTGATGCGGCGGCGGGCTGATGAGCGTGACGCCCGGCGTCGAATGCCGCAGGCGCGCGATCAGCTCCGTCACCTTGAAGCCGGGCAGCTGCCCGCCCTCGCCGGGCTTCGCGCCCTGCGCCACCTTGATCTCGATCTCGCGGCAGGCGTTGAGATACTCGGCGGTGACGCCGAATCGGCCGGAGGCGATCTGCTTGATCGCGGAGGAGGCGTTGTCGCCATTGGCCCGCGCCCGCGCCCGCGCCGGGTCCTCGCCGCCCTCGCCGCTATCCGAGCGCGCGCCGATGCGGTTCATCGCGATCGACAGCGTCTCATGCGCCTCCGGGCTCAGCGCCCCGAGCGAGATGCCGGGCGCGATCAGCCGCTTGCGGATCTCGGTGATGCTCTCGACCTCATCGACCGGGACCGGCGTGCGCCCCTCGGTGCGGAAATCGAGCAGGTCGCGCACCGCGACCGCCGGCAGGCGGCGCACCGCGTCGGCATAGCGGCGATAGGCGGAGTAGCTGTCCGTCGCGACGGCGGTTTGCAGCGTATGGATCAGCCCGGCATCGAAGGCATGCGTCTCGCCGCGCTTGCGCAGCTTGTAGGTGCCGCCGACAGGGAGCGAAACCACGTCATTGTCCCAGGCGGCGGCGTGCAGCGACAGCACCCGGCGCGCGATGCCGGAGAGGCCGATGCCGGAGATGCGCGACTGCATGCCCGGGAAGAACTCCGCCACCAGGGCGCGCGAAAGGCCGATTGCCTCGAAATTATAGCCGCCGCGATAGGAGGCGATGACGCTGATGCCCATCTTGGACATCGTCTTGAGCAGGCCTTTGTCCACCGCCTTCTTGAAGCGATAGACCGCCTCCTTCAGCGTCATGTCGCCGAACAGGCCGCGCCGGTGCCGGTCGGCGATGCCTTCCTGCGCCAGATACGCGTTCACCGTGGTCGCGCCGACGCCGATCAGCACGGCGAAGGTGTGCACGTCCAGGCACTCCGAGGCGCGGACGTTGAGGCTGGTGAAGGTGCGCAGGCTGGAACGGACGAGATGCGTGTGCACCGCGCCGGTCGCCAGGATCATCGGGATCTGGGCGCGCTCGGCGCCCTGGTTCTCGTCCGTCAGGATCACATGGGTACAGCCCTCGCGCACGCCCTCCTCCGCCGTGCGGCGGATGCGGTCGATGGCGGCGCGCAGCCCCGCCTCGCCGTCGGCGACCGGGAAGGTGCAGTCCACCACGATGGCGGAGGCCCCCATCGTCTCCCGCATGGCCGCGAACTCGGCGTTGGAGAGCACCGGGCTTTCCAGCTGCAGCAGGTCGCACTGGCTCGCATCCTCGTCGAGGACGTTGCCGAGATTGCCCAGCCGGGTCTTGAGGCTCATCACCCGCGTCTCGCGCAGGCTGTCGATTGGCGGGTTGGTGACTTGGCTGAAGTTCTGCCGGAAATAATGATGCAGGCCGCGATATTTCTCGGAGAGCACGGCGATCGGCGTGTCGTCGCCCATGCTGCCCACCGCCTCGGAGGCATCCTCCACCATCGGGTGCAGGATCATCTCCAGCTCTTCGAGCGTGGTGCCGACGGAAAGCTGGCGGCGGCGCAGCTCCTCGCCCTGCAAACTCACCGGCTCCGGCGCGTCGGTCTTGACGATATGGTCGATCTGCCGGATGCGCCGCGCCCATTCGCCGAAGGGCTGGCGGGAGGCAAGCTCGTCCTTCAGTTCGTCATCGCCGTAGAAGCGGCCGGTTTCGAAATCGACGGCGATGGTCTGGCCGGGCCCGACCCGCCCCTTGGCGACGACATCGGCTTCTTCCAGCTTCACCATGCCGGTTTCGGAACCGACGATCAGCATGTGATTCTCGGTGACCGTGTAGCGCAGCGGGCGCAGGCCGTTGCGGTCGAGGCCGGCGATCACCCAGCGCCCGTCCGTCGCGCAGACCGCGGCCGGACCGTCCCACGGCTCCATCACCGCGTTGCAATAGGAGAACATGTCGGCATGGGCGCGCTTCATCGTCGCGTCCTGGCTGATGCTCGCGGGGATCATCAGCGCCTTCGCCATCGGCGCGTCGCGGCCGGCGCGGACCAGCAGCTCGAACACGTTGTCGAGCGACGCGGTGTCCGACCCGCCCGCCTGCACGACCGGCTTCAGATCCTCGATGAACGGATCGAGGTCGCCGACGGCGAGCCGCGTCTCGTGGCTCTTCATCCAGTTGATGTTGCCGGAGACGGTGTTGATCTCGCCGTTATGCGCGAGCACGCGGAAAGGCTGCGCCAGGCGCCAGGTCGGGAAGGTGTTGGTCGAGTAGCGCTGGTGATAGATCGCGAAGCGGCTGACGAAGCGCGGATCGAGCAGATCCGGATAGAACTCCGTCAGATGCTCGGCGAGGAACATCCCCTTGTAGATGATCGACCGGCAGGACAGCGAGCAGATGTAGAGTTCCGGGATCTGCGCCGCGATCGCCTGCTTCTCGATGCGCCGGCGGATCACGTAGAGGTCGCGCTCCAGCTCCGCCTCGCCGGCGCCGCGCGTGTTGCGGATCATGATCTGCTCGATCTCGGGCCGCGTCGCGTTGGCCTTCTCGCCGATGCAGGCGACATTGATCGGCACCTGGCGCCAGCCATAGATCGTGTAGCCGAAATTCAGGATCTCGGTTTCGACGATCTGGCGGCAGCGCTCCTGCGCCGAGAGATCGGTCTTCGGCAGGAACACCATGCCGACGGCGATGCGGCTGCCGGACGGCGTCTCGCCGCCGCGGCGGATGGCGTCGGCGAAGAAATCCTGCGGGATCTCGATATGGATGCCGGCGCCGTCGCCGGTCTTGCCGTCGGCGTCCACGGCGCCGCGGTGCCAGACCGCCTTCAGCGCGTCGATGCCGGCCTGCACCACGTCGCGGCGCGGCTTGCCGTCCAGCGCCGCGACCAGGCCGACGCCGCACGCGTCATGCTCCTGCGCCGGGTCGTAGCTGCCGCGCAGGGCCTCAAGGTTCCGCTCCCAGGACGCCACGAAGGCGGCGCCGCTTTCTTCCTGATGGCTCATCGAAGTCACTCCGCGGCGGCCGCGACGGGGCGGCCCTGAGATTGCAGATGGTCATGCATGCGGGCGGCGGCATCGCGCCCGTCGCGGATCGCCCAGACGACGAGGCTCGCGCCGCGCACGATGTCGCCGGCGGCGAACACGCCGGGCACCGAGGTCTCGAAGGTGCGGTGATTCACCTTCAGCGTGCCCCAGCGGCTGACCTCCAGCCCGGGTTCGTTCCACAGGCGGGGCAATTCCTCCGGATCGAAGCCGAGCGCCTTGATGACGAGATCGGCCTCCACCGTGAAATGCCCGCCCTCGACCGGCTCCACCGAGATACGGCCGGACGCATCCGGCAGACCGAGACGCATCCGCGTGGCACGCACGCCGGTCACTGTCTCCTCGCCGAGGAACGCTTCCGGGGCGGAGAGCCAGACGAATTCCACGCCTTCCTCCTCGGCGTTGCGGACTTCACGCATGGATCCAGGCATATTCGCCCGATCCCGCCGGTAAAGGCACTTCACGGATGCGGCACCCTGGCGCACCGCGGTGCGCACGCAATCCATCGCCGTATCGCCGCCGCCGATCACCACCACGCGCTTGCCGACGGCGTTCAGCAGGCCGGATTCAAACTCCGGCACCGTGTCGCCGAGGACCGTGCGGTTATTGGCGACCAGATAGTCGAGCGCCGGCACGATGCCGGGCAGCCCGGCACCCGGACCGCCAATGTCGCGCGCCTTGTAGGCGCCGGTCGCGATGAGCAGCGCGTCATGCCGCTGGCGCAGTTCCGCGAAGCTGACCGTCCGGCCGATATCCTGGTTGAGATGGAACTGGATGCCGGCTTCCTCGAACTGCTTCCAGCGGCGCAGGACGATGTCCTTCTCCAGCTTGAAGCCGGGAATGCCGTAGATCAGCAGGCCGCCGACGCGGTCGTAGCGGTCATAGACATGCACCTGATAGCCCTGCCGCCGCAATTGGTCGGCGGCGGCGAGCCCGCCCGGCCCGGCGCCGATGATGCCGACCGACTGCGCCCGCTCCTGGCGCGGCCGCCCCGGCTGCACCCAGCCCTGGCTCCAGGCATGGTCGGTGATGAAGCGCTCCACGGCGCCGATCGTGACCGACTCGAAGTCCTTCTCGATGACGCAATTGCCTTCGCAGAGCCGGTCCTGCGGGCAGATACGGCCGCAGATCTCGGGGAAGGTGTTGGTGGCGGCGCTGACCTCATACGCCTCGTCGAGGCGCCCCTCGGCGGCCAGCTTGAGCCAGTCCGGGATGTTATTGTTGAGCGGGCAATGCACCGAGCAGAACGGCACGCCGCACTGGCTGCACCGGCTGGCCTGCTCGGCGGCCTCGGGAACCTGGAAATCCCGATAGATCTCGCCGAAATCGCGGCGCCGTTCGCGCGCCTCCCGTTTCTCGGGCTGGTGCTGCGGCAGGCGAACGAATTGCAGCATGCGATCCGGCATCGGCGTTCTCCCCTACGTGGAGCACGCAGGGCCGGCTCCACCATCCGACGCGGATATAAGGAACGCCGAGGCTGCTGGCGAGCAAAAATAGACAATTAGGGCAATAAAGCTGCCATTCTTTTTGCGTTCATTGTCCCACCTTTCGCTCACCCCACCGGGTCGTCGCGGATATTAGGTCCGATTCGGACCAAACACCTCACCAACCTCCTCGCGCCGCCCGCCGCCCGGGCGATAACGCATGAGGTAATCCGGCACGATCAGCTCGACCGGCGTCGGCGTGATCCCGAGCGCGGCAAGCCCCGGCATGCCCTCGGCGACCACGTTGTCGCGGGCGAGCAGCAGAAGCTGGTCCTTCGTCACCGGCGCGCCGGGCAGCGCGGCGAGCAGGCGCGCCACCGCTGGCGGCACATCGACCAGCCGCTTGTGACGCCGCGTCTCGCGCAGGATGAACGCCAGGATCTCGCGGAAGCTCCAGACGCGCGGGCCACCCAGTTCATAGATGGCGCCGGCGGTCTCGGCCTGGGTCAGCGCCGCCATCACCGCGTCGGCGACGTCGCCGACATAGACCGGCTGGAACCGCGTATCGCCCGAGATGACCGGCATCACCGGCAAGAGCCGGGCCAGGGTGGCGAACCGGTTGAAGAAGTTATCCTCATACCCGAACATGATGGAGGGCCGCAGGATGGTCGCGGCCGGGAAGGCCTGACGTACCGCCTGCTCGCCTTCCGCCTTGGTGCGGGCATAGAGGCTCGGGCTCGCCGGATCGGCGCCGATCGCCGAGATATGCACGAGCTTGCGCGCCCCCGCCCCGGCGGCGAGTCGCGCCACCCGTCCGGCGCCCTCGACATGGGTGCGCCGGAAATCCCCGGCGTGGCGCTCGGAGAGGATGCCGACCAGGTTCACCACCAGATCCGCTTCCTCGACGGCACGTTGCACCGTGGGCTCCTGGGACAGCGACGCGAACAGCGGCACGATCTGCCCGACCCGCCCCATCGGCTTGAGGAACTGCGCCCGCACCGGGTCCCGCACCGCGACCCGCACCACATACCCGGCAGCCGCGAGGCGCTTGACCACGTAACGCCCGAGGAACCCCGACCCGCCGAACACCGTTGCCACGCTGCGCGTCGCCATTTTTTCGCTCCTGCCGTTGCAGGCCTCCTTACTAGGCGCCCCCCCTGCCCGCCTCAAGCGCCCGAAGGGAAAGCCCCCTTAGCTTCAAGCCGGCAGCACCGCCCGCCGCGCGGCCGGGATGGCGGCGTAACGATGTCCGCCGCCCCCCCGCCGGCCCGACGATTTACGGGAATGCGCCCCTGCGTTGCATTTTGCCTGTTGACGCGCCGCCGCGCCGGGGATACATGCCGCCCCCACCCCGAGCGTGGTTGTCACGAAGCTGACAGCGGCAAGCGGGGAGCCCACCTGCCCAGGTGGCGGAATTGGTAGACGCGCAGGTTTCAGGTACCTGTGGCCGCAAGGTCGTGGAAGTTCGAGTCTTCTCCTGGGCACCATCGGAAATGCAACATACACCCGCAAGGGCGTCGGCCGGACCGGCACGGCGCCCGCGGGCGCGTGCGTTTCCATCGAGGAAGCCTTGCCATGGGCATCACCCAGTTCATGCAGAACGGCAACACCATCCACCTGCATCGCCATGACCTGCCGGACGGCCTCCAGCTCGGCCCGGTGGTCGCGGTGGATACCGAGACGATGGGGCTCAACCCGCATCGCGACCGGCTCTGCCTGGTGCAGCTCTCCGCCGGCGACGGCCATGCCCATCTCGTGCAGATCGTTCCCCCCGGACTCGGCGGCCGCGGCGCGGATTGCCCCAATCTGCGCGCCCTGCTCGCCGATCCGGCCGTGACCAAGCTCATGCATTTCGCGCGCTTCGACGTGGCGGTTCTGCAACACACGCTCGGCATCACGGTGGCGCCGGTGAAATGCACCAAGATCGCCGCCAAACTGGTCCGCACCTTCACCGACCGGCACGGGCTGCGCGATCTCTGCCGCGAGCTGCTCGGGGTCGAGATCTCCAAGCAGCAGCAAAGCTCGGACTGGGGCGCCCCCGAGCTGACGCCCGAGCAGATCGCCTATGCGGCCTCGGACGTGCTGTATCTGCATGCGCTGTGGGACCGGCTCTCGGCCTTGCTGGCGCGGGAGGGCCGCACCGAGCTTGCGGAAGCCTGCTTCGCCTTCCTGCCGGCCCGCACCCGGCTTGACCTGCTGGGCTACGAGGACCCCGACATTTTCGCCCACTGACCCGCCGCGCCGGAGCACGGACCGCCCTCCGCCCCGGCACCACAAAGACCCGCCGGGCCTCACCGCCCCGGTCCGCCGGTTACGCTTGGTGATGATCGATTGGTTGACCCCGCTCCGGCACATGTCCATACAGGACGCCGGCTTCCGGAGGATGCACGCTACAGCATGAGTTCAGGCATCGCCTCGCTCGACCTTCTCGCCGTCCAGACGCCGCATGCGCGGCTGGATCGCCAAGGCGCCCTGGCCGCCTTGGCGCGCCGCGTGCCGTGGGCCGGACAGGCTTGATCAGCAGTTCCATGAACGCCTCGCCCCACCTTCCCGGCGGCCGCCCGCCGCAACGGGAAAACCTGGCCCAGACGATGAGCCTGCCGCTCTCCCGGAACCGCCAGCTCCCCACGGCGCGCGGCATCGCCCGGCGGTACTGGTTCCTGCTGACCATGAAGCTGCTGCTGCCGGCGGCGGCGCTGCTGCTGCTGGCGAGCATCGCCGTCTGGCCGGAGCTGCACCGGAGCTTCGATGCCGGGCGGATCTCGTTCCACCGCCTGAGCGCGGTGGAGGCCGGGGCCGGGCAGCTGATCGGCCCGCGCTATCAGGGCTTCGACGCCCATAACCGCCCCTTCACCCTCACCGCCGACACGGCCACCCAGGCCGCCTCGGATCAGGTGAAGCTGAATGCCCCGAAGGGCGACATGATCCTGCCGAACGGCGTCTGGCTCATGGTGCAATCGCACGACGGCGTCTTCATCCAGCGCGCCAACCTCCTGGATCTGTCCGGCGACGTCATCCTTTACCGCCAGGACGGGACGACGATGACCAGCGCGACGGCATCGCTGGACCTGAAGCAGGGGGCGGCGACGAGCAACGACTATACCCATGCCGAGGGGCCGTTCGGGACCCTGGACGCCGAGGGCTTCACCCTCGTGGACAAGGGCGATGTCGTGCAGTTCCACGGTCCGGCCCGGCTGGTGTTGAACGGTGCCCAGCGGTGACTGCCCGCTTTCCTCGGCGGCTGGCGCTGGCCCCGGCGCTGCTGTTCCCCCTTGCCGGCCACCCCACCCCGGCCCGCGCGCAGCAGATCGACCTCTCGCATGGCGGGCCGGTGACCGTCACCGCCGCCGGCGGCATTGACTGGGACCAGACGGCGCACACCGTCACCGCGCATGACGACGCCCGCGCGGTGCGCGGCGACGTGACCGTGACCGCCGACCGGCTGATCGCGCATTACCGCAAGAAGGCCGGCACCGCCGCCGCGCCGGCCAAACCGGCGCAGCCCGCCGCCACGACCGACACGCAAGGCGCCGCGCCAGGCGCGCCCGGCGGCGCGGACGATACCGGCAGCAACGAGATCTACCGGCTGGAGGCGATCGGAAAGGTGCATATCTTCACCGCCACCGATCAGGCCTGGGGCGACCACGGCGTGTATGACATCGACCAGTCGGTGCTGGTGCTGACCGGTCAGCACCTCAAGCTCACCACGCCGCAGGACGTGCTGACCTCCCGCGACTCGATGGAATACTGGTCGCAGAAGCACATGGCGGTCGGTCGTGGCGACGCCACCGTCACCACCAAGGACGGACGGCGGGTGCAGGCGGACGTGCTGGTCGGCTACACCGACGACCAGGGCAACGCCGGCAAGCCGGCGAGCAGCACCGGGAACAGTGCTCAGCCGGCGGGCAAGGCCGGGGCCGGCGGCCAGACGGCGGGCGCCCCCTCCTCCGGCAAGCTCAAGCTGGTCAACGCCTTCGGCCATGTCATCGTGCGCACCCCGACCGAAATCGTCACCGGCGATCGCGGCGCCTACGTGCCGGATACCGGCATTGCCCGCATCGTTGGCAATGTCCGCATCACGCGCGGCGAGAACCAGCTCAACGGCGCCGCCGCCATCGTCAATATGAAGACCGGCATCGCCAGCCTGACCCAGGCGCCGGGTGGCCGGGTCGAGGGGCTGATCGTTCCCGGCGAAAGCGGGCCGGCGGGCGGCCAGGATCAGAAAAACAAGAGCCAGGGCGGCGTCGCGCCGGCAAAGCGGTGATGACCGAACAGATGCGCCCCGAGCCGCTGCTCGCAGAGAAGACCGAAACCGGCCTCTCCGCGTCCGGCGTGAGCAAGACCTACAAGCGCCGCAAGGTGGTGGACAACGTCTCGATCAACGTCCATCGCGGCGAGGCCGTCGGCCTGCTCGGGCCGAACGGCGCCGGCAAGACCACCACCTTCTACATGATCGTCGGCCTGGTGCGGCCCGATACCGGCACGATCCGGCTCGATGATGCCGACATCACCGGCCTGCCGATGTATCGGCGGGCGCGGCTCGGCATCGGCTACCTGCCGCAGGAAGCGAGCATATTCCGCGGCCTCAATGTCGAGCAGAACATCCGGGCGACGCTCGAGGTGGTGGAGCCGGACCCGGACCGGCGCGACCAGATGCTCGACGAACTGCTCGCCGAGTTCGGCATCACCCATCTCCGCCGCGCCCCGGCCCTCGCCCTCTCCGGCGGCGAGCGCCGGCGTCTGGAGATCGCCCGCGCCCTGGCCACCCAGCCGAGCTACATCCTGCTGGACGAGCCGCTGGCCGGCATCGACCCGATCGCCGTCGGCGAGATCCGCGATCTCGTCTCCCACCTCAAGCACCGCGGCATCGGGGTTTTGATCACCGATCACAATGTGCGCGAGACCCTGGAGATCATCGACCGTGCCTATATCCTGCACGGCGGCCGCGTCCTGATGGAAGGACGGCCGGAAGAAGTGGTCGCCGACGAGGACGTGCGACGCGTCTATCTCGGCGAGAGGTTTTCACTCTAAACTGCGGCCATGGCGATCGGCCCCCGATTAGAGTTCCGGCAATCTCAATCCCTGGTCATGACGCCGCAGCTGCGTCAGGCCATCAAGCTGCTGCAATTCTCGAATATGGAAGTGAGCGCCTTCGTCGAGGAGGAGCTTGAGCGCAACCCGCTGCTGGAGCGGGACGAGCGGAGCGAGGGGTTCGAGGAACGGCCGGACCCGAGCCTGCCGTCGCCTCCGCCTGAAGGGGCGGACACGGCCGAGCTGGTCAGCTCCGCCACCATCCCGGACGAGGCCGCCGCCCCGCTCGACGCCGATCACGCCGCGACCTACGACAGCGACTCCTTCGGCGCGCCGGGCGCCGGCGGCAGCCACAGCTTCGAGGCGGATGAGCGTGACATCGGCGAAACCATCGCCGCGACCACGAGCCTGCGCGAGCATCTCGGCGAGCAGCTCCGCCTGAGCTTCCCCGATCCCCGGGACCGGCTGATCGGCGCGCATCTGATCGCCCTGCTCGACCCCGCCGGCCGGGTTTCGGTGGAAGACGCCGCGCTCGCCGAGGCGCTCGGCACCGAGATCGCCCGCGTCGCCGCCGTGCGGGCGCGGATGATGCGCTTCGATCCGACCGGCCTGTTCGCCCGGGACCTGCGCGAGTGCCTCGCCGCGCAGCTCGCGGAACGCAACCGCCTCGACCCGGCGATGGCGACCCTGCTCGATCATCTCGAGCTGCTCGCCCGGCGGGATCTGCGCCAGCTGATGACGCTGTGCGGCGTGGACTCCGAGGATCTGCAGGACATGATCGCCGAGATCCGCGCGCTCAATCCGAAGCCGGGCGCGGCGTTCGAGACCATGCCGACCATGCCGGTGATCCCGGACGTGATGATGCGCGCGGCGCCGAACGGCGAATGGCTACTGGAGATGAATCCGGAAACCCTGCCGCGCGTGCTGGTGAATTCCGGTTTCGCCGCCAAACTCAATGTGCGGGCGCAGCGCGATGAACGCGCCTTCATCGCGGAAAAACTGTCCAGCGCCAACTGGCTGGTGAAATCGTTGCAGCAGCGGGCCCAAACGATCCTGAAGGTCAGCGGCGAGATCGTGCGGCGGCAGGACGGATTCTTCCGCCACGGCGTCGCGCATCTGCGCCCGCTGATCCTGCGCGATGTCGCGGAAGAGGTGGAGATGCATGAGAGCACCGTCAGCCGCGTCACCGCCAACAAATACATCGCGACGCCGCGCGGCACGTTCGAGCTGAAGTATTTCTTCACCACCGCGCTCTCCGGCACCGCGGGCGAGAGCCACAGCGCGGAAGCGGTGCGGCATCGCATCCGCACGCTGATCGGCGCGGAGACATCGGCCGACATTCTGTCGGACGATGCGATCGTGCTGCTCCTGCGAAAGGAGGGCGTGGACATCGCCCGGCGGACCGTGGCCAAATACCGCGAGGCGCTGCGGATCCCCAGTTCCGTGCAGCGCAAACGGGAGAAGGCGATCTCGGCCTGACGCGGCGCCCCCGCCCGGGCCCTCTCCTCCCCCAGCAATCCACCGTCCGTTCCGGCCAACGGCGCGGCGAGGGGTGACGCGGAACTGGTTTCCCAACACGGGGGACAGCATGAAGATTACGGTTTCCGGCAAGCAGATAGAGCTTTCCGATGCCTTGCGGACGCGCGTCGCCCATCAATTGAGGCAGATCGCCACCAAATATTTCGACGATGCGCTGGAGGCGAATGTGACCTTCAGCCGTGCCCGCAGTTTCTTCACCTGCGACATCAACATGCATGCCGGGCGCGGTCTCACCTTACGCGCCGAAGGCGAGGCGGCGGACGCCAACGCGGCCCTGGACGACGCCGCCGAGCATATCGCCAAGCGTCTGCGCCGCTATCGCCGCCGGGTGAACCAGCACGCGCGCGACCTGGCGCAGCGCGAGCGCCCGGAAACCGCGCGGCAATACGTGCTGCGCCAGGAAGAGGAGGAGACAGCCCCGGGGCCGCACGGGCATGACGTGGCCGGGAATTTCGCGACCGTGGTCGCGGAGGCGCCGGCCGAGATCAGCCGCCTCTCCGTGAGCGAGGCGGTGATGCGCATGGATCTCGCGGACCAACCCGTGATGATGTTCCGCAACAGCGCGACCGGGGAGCTGAACGTCGTCTATCGCCGGCCGGATGGCCATATCGGCTGGATCGATCCGGATGCCGCGCATTAGAACGCGATCGCTTGAGGCTAACAGTCGGAAAGCGTGAATCGCGGTCTCAAAACAAAGCGTTAGACCATGATCCGATCATGGTCTAACGGGGTGGGTTAGAGCATCGGGGCTCCGCCCCGAACCCGGCTGGGGGGCGAGCCGCCCCCCAGACCCCGGCGCAACCGGGCTCCGCCCAATCAATGAACCAGGGCGGGCACCATCTCATGCTGCAGGATGGCGCTGGCCGCGACATCGATGCTGCCCGCCACCGCCATCGGCGTGCCGTCGGCCGCATGGATGGAGAAGGCGGCGACGCCGTCCACCGTGGCCGGCTTGATGTAGGCGACGCGGGAAACCCCGAGCGCCTGGAACTCGGCGGTGGAGAGGTGCCGGATGTCCAGGAGGGTCTTCCCGGATTCGGTCAGCTCGGGCGCCTCGGGGGCGCCGGACGGGTTGATGTTCATGGAATGAAAACTCCTGACAGCAGACACGGCCGTCCTACTGATGCAACGTTCGTGCCTCGATTGCGTTCCGTTTCGTCACCCCTGCCCCGCCGGGGCGGGGCAGGCCGGCGGCTCTCAGACGTCCTCGGGGTTGGTTTCAACCACCCGGCCGGGAACCGGCGGCCGCGTATTCACGCCGATGTGGATCTGCTTCACCCGCGGCTCCGGCTGCGGCCGGGCCAGCTCGATATGCAGCAGCCCGCTATCGAGCCACGCCCCCTTCACCTCGATGCCTTCCGCGAGCACGAAAGCACGCTGGAACTGCCGGGCGGCGATGCCGCGATGCAGGAACACGCGCCCCTGCCCGTCATCGTTCTGCCGGCCACGGATCACCAGTTGATTGTCCTCCTGCGTGATCTGCAGGTCGTCCATGGTGAAGCCGGCGACGGCGAGGGTGATGCGCAGGCCGGTCGGGCCGGTCTGCTCGATATTGTAAGGTGGGTAGCCGTCCGTCGCGTTCTTGGAGGCGCGCTCGAGCATCTGCTCAAGATGATCGAACCCGAGGAACAGCGGCGACGTGAACAGGCGAGCGGACAAGGCGAGCCTCCTCCTTGGAGCGGGGCAACAACGCGGGGCCCTGAGCGGCACCCCGGCTGGCTTACGATATCGTTACCTGCCCCCTGCGTTGCAAGCCCCTTTCCGGGCCGCGCGCGGGCGTGAAGCCACCACCGGATATGGCGATCGGCGGCGGCCGGAAAAGGCGGCTCCGGGCGAAAGCGCCCGAACCACCCGGTTCAAGCCCTTGCCCCCGCGCGCGCCGTTGATCCCCGCCCCCCGCGAAGCTACATGCGCAGCATGAACCCGGACACACTCGCGCGACCGGAGGCGGAGACGCTCCCGATCCTGATCGCGCCCCACCGAATCCTGAAAGCCAAGGCGCGGCGCGTGGCGGCGGCCGATGCCGATATCGTGCGCGACCTGATCCCCCGCATGTTCGAGACGATGTACCGCGCCCCCGGCATCGGCCTCGCGGCGCCGCAGGTGGATGTCTTGCTGCGCCTCGCGGTGATCGACCTCCAGCCCGACGACAAGCCGGCGCCGATCGTACTGATCAACCCGGAGATCGTGGCGCTCAGCAAGGAACTGGCGACGCGCGAGGAAGGCTGCCTCTCCATCCCCGGCCAGTACGCCGAGGTCACGCGCCCGGCGCGGGTCAAGGTCGCCTATCTGGACCGGGAGGGCAGCCGGCGCGAGATCGAGGCCTGCGGGCTGCTCGCCGCCTGCCTGCAGCACGAGATCGACCATCTCGACGGGGTGTTGTTCACCGACCACCTCTCGGCGCTGAAACGCAACATGATCATGCGCCGGCTGAGCAAAGAGCAGAAGCTGAAGGCCGAGGCGTGAGCCGCCTGCGCCTCGCCTTCATGGGCAGCCCGGATTTCTCGGTCCCGGCGCTCCAGGCGCTGCACGCGGCCGGGCACGACATCGTCGCCGTCTATTGCCAGAAGCCACGCCCGGCCGGGCGCGGCCAGGCGGTGCGGTGCTGCCCGGTGCATGTCGCGGCGGATCAGCTCGGCATCCCGGTGCACACCCCGGAGCGGCTGCGGCGGAACGAGGCGGCGCAGGCGGAATTCGCCGCCCTCGGGCTGGATGCGGCGGTGGTGGCCGCCTACGGCCTGATCCTGCCGCCGGCGATGCTGGCGGCGCCCCGGCGCGGCTGCCTGAACATCCATGCCAGCCTGCTGCCGCGCTGGCGCGGGGCGGCGCCGATCCAGGCCGCCATCCTGGCCGGCGACACCGAAAGCGGCGTCACCATCATGCACATGGATGAAGGGCTGGATACCGGCCCGATGCTGCTGCGCGAGGCGGTGGCGCTGACCCCGGAAACCACCGCCGCCTCCCTGCACGACGCGCTGGCGGAAATCGG
>DATJWY010000056.1:0-16382 GCA_035500775.1 Acetobacteraceae bacterium | reverse complement strand
GGTGCGGCGTCTCGACCGCGTCTCGCCGCTCGCCGTGCCGGTGCTGCTCGATATCGGCCGCGAGAGCGTGCGCACCGAGGCGGACGAGGACGCGCTGCTGGCCGAGACCGAGACGCTGGTGGCCGAGGCGCGCGGCGAGCGCGCGCCGCCTCTCGCGCCGCCGCCCTCCGCCGCGCCCGCCCCACCGGCCGCGCCGCGCGCCCGCCCGCGCCCGGCCCTGCGTGTGCTTCGCCCGAATGTCGCCCGCGGACGGCGCGCCCGGCCGGCATGAGCGCGGCACCGATCCATGTCGCCGGCGAGCGTCTGATGCTCGATCCGGCCGGTGTGCTGGTCTGGCCGGAGGCGCGCCTGCTCGCCGTCGCCGACCTGCATCTGGAAAAGGGCAGCGCCTGTGCCCGGCGCGGCCAGCTCGTCCCGCCCTGGGACAGCCGGCTGACGCTCGACCGCCTGGCGCACGCGCTGCGCCATTGGCGGCCGCGGATCGTGGTGGCGCTCGGCGACAGTTTCCACGATGCCGGCGGCAGCGCCCGGCTGCCGGGGCCGGATGCGGCGCGCCTGCGCCGGATGGCGGCGGAGCATCGCTGGATCTGGGTGCTCGGCAATCATGACCCGGCGCCGCCCGAGGGGCTGGGCGGCGAGGCGGTGGCGGAATGGGCGCACGGCAAGCTCTGCTTCCGGCATGAGGCGACGCCTGGGGCCAGTGGCGAGATCTCCGGCCATTTCCACCCGAAGGCCCGTATCGCGACCCGGGCGGGCGAGATCAGCCGCCCGTGCTTCGTCGCCGATGCCAGGCGGGTGCTGCTGCCGGCCTTTGGCACCTATACGGGCGGCCTGAATGTCACGGACCCGGCGATCGCGCGGCTATTCCCGCGCGGCGCCCGGGCCTTCCTGCTCGGCCAGGAGCGCCTGTTCAGCTTCACCCTCGCCCAGGCGCGCGCCGCCGAGGCGCCAGCCCTGATCGCGCCTTAGACTATGATCGTTTTAGGTTGATCCATTGGACGGCCAGGGGCGCCGCCCCTGGACCCCGCCGGGGCCGTACGGCCCCGGACCCCATTACTTCATTCGGCACAATAACCTACCGGGGGTCTGGGGCCTCAAGGCCCCAGTGGGGTTTGGGGAAAACCCCCAAGTCTCTGCGCTTCAATCCCAGACAATCATGCTCTAAATGATTCGGTTTCCAAAGGCCCCCGGCCTTTGGCGGAGGTCCAGGAGGCAGAGCCTCCTGGTGAGACCAAGCCCAAGCCCCGCCGTCAGAAACAATCCTGGAAGCGCTTAGGCACCCGCCAGAGCGTCGAGCTTGAGATCCCGCTGCTGATGACCAGTCCGTCGCCCAGCTTCTCCTGGCGCTCGAACAGGCGTTGCGTGAAGGCCAGGCGGCCGGGGCTGTCCTGGGCGAGATCGACGCTCTCCAGTTCCAGGCGCGGCAGCCGCGTGTAGTCCTGCCGGATGTGATTCACCATGTCATCTTCGGGGATGCTGTGGTGTTCACCGCCGGCCCCGGCCCGGGGGGTCGCGACCCGCTTCCGCTGCCGCCGCCGGATGATGTCGAAATCCACATAGGCAAGGTGGAACAGATACAGATCGTCGAAATGCGTGGCGGTGTCGGCATAGTGGAAGCCGGGCCCCCAGCGGATCGGGCGGCGGATGAGGGTCGGCTTGCACAGGCTGGAGAAGGGGCGGACCCAGTGGCGTTGCGAGAGGATCGGGCGCTGCGGATCGAGCGGCCCCTCTTCCGGCTCCGAATGGAGCAGGTCCATGCCGAAAGCGGTCGTCACATCGTATTTCGCCGCCCGCGCGTAGGACGGCAGGTCGGGATAGGTGGCCGGGTCGGCGACCAGGATTTCGTCCACATCCGTGTAGGCGACGCAGCCGAACCACGTCAGGAGCGCGTTGCAGATCTCCGAGACGAACTTGCACCGGGCAGGCTCGTCGAGCGGCGAGCGCGGGATGCGGATGATGTTCGCCGGCGCGATCCCGTGCGTGCTCAGATCCGTGCTGCCATGGTCTATGACGTAGCAATTCTCCAGCCCGACCTGGCCACCATAGTATTTGAGCCAGATCGGAAGAATATCGCCTTCGTTGAACACCATGGTGACGACGGCAAGATCACTCTTCGACATGATGTTCCCGATCAAGAGAGCAGCGCGGATGGCACCGGGGCGAGAAAGCGGGCGCGCCCTCGATGGTCGCGGTCCAGGTTTTGTCGCATAGACGTAAACTCCGGCCGGTGTCCACCAAGCTTCCGTTTCGGCGCGCCCATGATGGCCCCCCATTGCCCCCGCCGTGAATCCCCTCACATCCCGCAATCATGACCGACCCCGCCGCCGCATCCGCCGCCCCCGTCATGCTCTGGTTCCGGCAGGATCTCCGCCTCGCCGACCATCCCGCCCTGGAGGCCGCGCTCGCCACCGGCCGGCCGGTGCTGCCCGTCTATGTGCTGGACGACACGACGCCGGGTGCCTGGCGCCCCGGCGGCGCCGCCCGATGGTGGCTGCACCACAGCCTGACCGCGCTCGCCGCCGCCCTCGCCGAGCGCGGCGCCGCGCTGGTGCTGCGCCACGGCAAGGCGGCCGAGGCGATCCCGGCGCTGGCGCGCGAGGCGGGGGCCGTGGCGGTGCACGCGACCCGGGCGCATGAGCCGTTCTGGCGCGAGGCGGACAGGGCGGTGGAGGCCGCGCTCGCCGCGCAGGGCGCCCGCCTGTTCCGCCATCCCGGCACCACGCTGTTCGATCCCGGTTCGATCCGCACCAAGGCGGGGGGCGTCTATGGGCTTTACACCCCGTTCGCCCGCGCCTGCGCCGCCTTGCCGGAGCCGTCGCCGCCCGCCCCTGCCCCCGCCCGCATCCCCTGCCCGAAGCCGCCGCGATCGGACAGCCTCGCCGACTGGGCGCTGTTGCCGCGCCAGCCGGACTGGGCGGGCGGCCTCGCCGCCACCTGGCGGCCGGGCGAGGCGGAAGCGGCGGCGCGCCTCCGCGCCTTCATCGCCGGCCCGGCGGCGCACTACCCCACCGGGCGCGACCGGCCGGGTGAGGCCGGCACCGCGATGCTCTCCCCCGCGCTGCACTGGGGCGAGATCTCGCCGCGCGCCGTCTGGCACGCGGCCGCCAGCCTGCCGCCGGAGGCGCGGCAGCGTTTCCGCGCCGAGCTGCTCTGGCGGGATTTCGCCGCCTACATGCTGTTCCACGCGCCGCACATGCCCGAGGCGCCGCTGCGCCCCGCCTTCGCCCGCCTGCCCTGGCGGCGGGACGCGGCGGCGCTGCGCGCCTGGCAACGCGGCCGGACCGGCGTGCCGATCGTCGATGCCGGGATGCGCCAGCTCTGGCAGACCGGCTGGATGCATAACCGGGCGCGGATGATCGCCGGCTCCTTCCTGGTCAAGCATTTGTTGCTGGACTGGCGGGAGGGGCAGGCCTGGTTCTGGGACACGCTGGTGGACGCGGATCTCGCGAGCAATGCCTGCAACTGGCAATGGGTCGCCGGCACCGGCATCGATGGCCAGCCCTTCTTCCGGGTGTTCAACCCCGTGACCCAGGGGGAGAAATTCGACCCGGACGGGGCCTATGTCCGCCGCTACGTGCCGGAACTCGCGCGCCTGCCGGACCGGGAGTTGCACGCGCCCTGGCAGGCGCCGCCCGCCGTGCTGCGCGCCGCGGGGGTGGAGCTTGGCCGGACGTATCCCGCGCCGCTGGTCGATCTCGCCGAGGGCCGCCGCCGGGCGCTCGCCGTGTATCAGGCAACGGTGCGGACCGAGCCGGAGGCGGCGGCCGACGCGGAAGCCTCCGCCCGCCCGCGCGGAGCCGGAGAGGGGCAAGCCGGGCGCGCGGCGGCGGGGCGCGGCCGGAGCCGGAACGCATGATCCCCGCCGGCGCGGCGCTGCGCGTGGTCGGTGACGTGCATGGCGACGCCACCGGCTTCGCCGCCGCCACCGACACCGACCGGTTCGTGATCCAGCTCGGCGATCTCGTCGATGGCGGCACCGACAACGCGGCGGTGATGCGCCGCGCCATCCGCCTCGTCGAGGAGGGGCACGGCCTGTTCCTGCTCGGCAATCACGACCGCAAGCTCGGCCGGGTGCTGAGCGGATACGCGGTGCAGATGGACCCGGCGCTCGCCCGCACGCTCGAGGAACTGGACGAGGCACTGCGCGTCCAGGCCCTCGCCGCGATCGCGCGCGCCCCGGCCTGGCTGCGGCAAGGCGACCGGTTCTTCGTGCATGGCGGCTTCCACACCAGCATGCTGACGCGGCCGCCGCCGCCGGGTCTCGGCCGGGTCGATCCGCTGCTCTCCCGCGCCCTGTTCGGCGAGACCACGGGACGCACGCGCCCGGACGGCACACCGGAACGGCTGCTGCGCTGGGTGGATCACATTCCGCCGGGCATGACCGTCTATTGCGGCCATGACCGGCGCAGCACGGATGGCCGTCCCTGGGTGAAGCACGGCCGTGCCGGCGGTACCGCCATCTTCCTGGATACCGGCGCCGGCAAGGGCGGACATCTCGCCTGGATCGACCTGCCGCCGCTCTCGCGCGCCGGGGCGGCTTAGGAGAGCGGCGCGCCGCCGCTCCGGCGCGCGAACGGGCTGGCGCCGGACGCGGCGGCGAGGGATATGAGCCCAATTGACGCGCCCGCGCGGCCATCAGGATATCGGGACAACCGGCGCGTGACGTGGCATTGTCCAGGCCATGCGCCAGCTTCTGCTCCTGCGTCATGCGAAATCGTCCCATGACGATCCGAGATTCTCCGATCACGAGCGCCCGCTGAACGAGCGTGGCCGGCGCGCCGCCCTGGCCATGCGCGCGGCGATGCGGGATCTCGGGCTCGCACCGGATATCGTCCTCGTCTCCACCGCGCGGCGGACGCTGGAGACGCTGGAGGCGCTGGAACCCTGGGACGAGACGCCCCTGGTCGAGCCGATGGACCAGCTCTACCTCGCCGAGTCGCCGCAATTGTTGCAGGCGCTGCGCGAGGTGCCGGAAACCGCGCGCAGCGTCATGCTGGTCGGGCATAATCCCGGCATGCACGATCTCGCCTTGCACCTGGCCGGCGACGAGGCAACGAAGCCGATCCGGCCGCATGCCCGCCGGCTGAGCGAGGGCTTCCCGGCCGGCTCGCTCGTCGAGTTCTCGGTCGCCGGCCGCTGGAACGATATCGGCCGCGGCACGGCCCGGCTGATCCGCTTTCTTTGCCCCAAGGACTTGCCGGAGATGGCCGCCTGACCAATCACCCTCCCGTGGAGACCGCGCCTCCGGAAACCAGATTCGAAGCGCGCCCCCGCTCCGACGAGGCGCCGGCCCCGCCCGCGTCCGCCGAATCGCCGCCGCCAGCGCCGCCGGACCAGCCCGGGGCCGAAGCCGGCGCGGCCAGCCCCACACCAGCCCCTGCCCCGGCTCCCACCCCGGCCCCGGCGCCGCCGGATGTCACCCTGGAATTCGCGATCGAGCCGGAGGATGCGGCCCGCCTGCTCCGCCTCTCCCTGCTCACGGGGCTGAAGCAGGGCAAGGCGCGGGTCACCGCGGCGCATGTCGTCTGGCATGACAGCGCCGGCGGAGAACTCGCGCGGACGGGACTCGCGCTGGGTGAGCAACGCGGCGGCTGGCGGCTGGAGCGCCTGGTGCCGGATGACAATGGCGGCTGGCCGCCCGTCACCGCGGCGCCGGTGCTGGCGCAGGCGCGCGACAGTGACGCGCTCAGCCTTAATCTCACCGGACCGCTGGTGGCGGTCGCCGCCTTCCAGGGGCGGCAACGCTCGATGGCGCTGACCGCGGACGGCGCGCCGGTAACGCTCGATCTGATCGATGGCACGCTCCGCGCCGTCACCAACGAGCGCCCGATCTCCCGCCTGCGCCTGACCGGCGCCCCGTGCGCCGCCGCCGCCCTCGCCTTCCGCCTCACGGACCTGGTGGCGCTCGGCATCCCCCGCGCCGGATTGCCGGCGGAGGCGCTGGCGGTCGCGCATGGCGATGCACCGCCGCCGCGCCATCTGGGTGCGCCGCACATACCGCCCGGCGTCTCGGTTGCCGAGGCGCTGACGCTGGTCACGGCCCATCTCGCCGATGTCATGCTGCACTGGGCGGAGCGGGTGCCGGACGCGGATACGCCGGTGCCGGTGCACCAGATGCGGGTCGCGACCCGGCGGCTGCGCTCGGCCCTCACCATCTTCCGGCGCGCCGCCGGCGGACCGGCCCTGGCCGAGTTGGCCCCCGCGCTGCGCGAACTCGCCCGCGACCTCGGCGCGGCGCGCGACTGGGACGTGTTCCTCGAAGACACCGGCGAGGCGGTGCGCGCGGCCTTCCCGGACGACAAGCGGGTGGCGGCGCTGCTCACCGCCGCCGGCCGCAAGCGCGACGCCGCCTATGTCACGCTGCGCGCGCTGCTCGCCAGCCCGGAATATCGCCGGCTCGCCCTCACCCTCGCGCTGCTGCCGACGCTGCGCCCCTGGCTCGGCGAGGCCTCGGCGGAACAAGCGGAATTGCTCGCCGCCCCGGTGGAGGACTACGCCGCCCGCATGCTGCGGCGGGAGCTGAAGAAGCTGCGGGCGCACGGGGACGACCTCTCCGGCCTGCCCACCCCGGAGCTGCACGAGATCCGCAAGCAGGGCAAACGCCTGCGCTACGCCGCCGAGTTCTTCGCGCCGCTCTTCCCGCAAAAGGCAGTGCGCCGCTTCCTGGAACGGCTGGAGAAGATGCAGGAGGCGTTCGGCCAATTGATGGACGGCTATATCGCGGCGCAGCTGATGGCGCAGCTCGGCGGCGGGGCGGACCGCGCCTTCGCCGCCGGCGTTGTGCAGGGCTACGTCGCCGCCTGCGGCCGCGACATGATGCAGGACATCGCCCGCACCTGGGAGAAATTCCTCCGCCAGGACCCGTTCTGGGAGGATTGAGCCCCGGCCCGCGCGGGCCGCCCGCTGGATGTTGTGAATTCCGTTGCATCGGGCGGGCGCGTCGGGCTACCGGTCGCGCCGCCCGGCATCCCGGTGGGAGCGGGCTGTTCGCGAACCAAGGACCCACGCGTGTCGCTGCACCGCCCGCGCCGCATATTCCGCTCTTCCGGGGTTTCATATCTCGGCCGTGCCCGCAATGCCGGTATGCTCGGCATGCTGGCATTGCTCGTCGCCGGCGGCGGCGCCCTGCTCGCGGCCCGCCTGCCCGATCCGCTCATCCCCGCTCCGACCGTCGCCATCACCAGCCTCGACGCCCGGGCGGACCAGGTGGCGGTGGTCGATGGCGGCACGCTGCGACTGCGTGACCAGGTGGTGCAGCTTCGCGGCGTCGGTGCACCGGAGCGGGACGGTGCGTGCCCGCGGCAGGACATTGATTGCGCCGCCGCCGCCAGCGCGATGCTCGCCCGTTTGATAGGGAATCAACCGGTGGAATGCCGGATCGGCGGCCAGGATAGCAGGGGACGGCCGCTCGCCGAGTGTCATGCCGGCAGGACCGACATCAGCCGCGCCATGGTGGAAAGCGGCTGGGCCCGTGCCCGCGAACCCTGGCTGCGGGACGCGGAAGGGACCGCGCGAGCCTCCCGCCGCGGGATCTGGGCCGGTGCCTTCGCCAATCCGTGAGGCCCCGGCGATTGCGGCGCACACCGCGAGAACGCGCCTTCTAGACCGCTTTGCCAACCAGGCAAAAGAGCGCAAGACCGCATCCGATTCCCGGAGCGCGCGGCCCAGGCCCACGCGACAACGGCGGGACCCAGGGACGCCCGGACAGCATGTTGCGCTCGCTCTCCCGACGCTTTTATGTAGTTGCGGCGCACGCCTCCCCGGCTGCTCCAAAAAATCACGTTCCCGCACGCGATCCTCTGATCGCGCGCCCAAACCAAGCAGGATGTTGGCACATGAGCGGCACGGGTACCGGTTCCGTTACCGTAACCTTGGACGGTAGCGACAAGTCCTTAACTCTGCCCTTGATCAAGGGCAGCATCGGTCCGGATGTGGCTGACATCCGCAAGCTCTACAGCGCGCTCGACGTCTTCACCTATGATCCGGGCTACGGCGGCACCGCCTCCTGCGAGAGCAAGATCACCTATATCGACGGTGACGCGGGCGTGCTGCTGCACCGCGGCTACCCGATCGACCAGCTGGCCGAGCATTCCACCTTCCTCGACGTCGCCTATCTGCTGCTGAACGGCGAGCTGCCGAACAAGGCGCAGTTCAAGGCGTTCGAGAGCGGCATCATGCACCACACGATGCTGCATGAGCAGGTGAAGAGCTTCTACAACGGCTTCCGCCGCGACGCGCACCCGATGGCGGTGCTCATCGGCGTGGTCGGCGCGCTCTCGGCCTTCTATCATGACAGCCTGGACATCCATGACCCGGCGATGCGCGAGATCAGCGCCTACCGGATCATCGCCAAGATCCCGACGATCGCGGCCTGGGCCTACAAGTACTCGGTCGGCCAGCCCTTCATGTATCCGCGTAACGACCTCAACTACGCGGAAAACTTCCTCTACATGATGAACGCGGTGCCGGCCGAGGAATACAAGGTCAACCCGATCCTCTCCCGGGCGATGGACCGCATCCTGATCCTGCACGCGGATCACGAGCAGAACGCGTCCACCAGCACGGTGCGTCTCGCCGGCTCCACGGGCGCCAACCCCTTCGCCTGTATCGCCGCCGGCATCGCCAGCCTGTGGGGGCCCGCGCATGGCGGCGCCAACGAGGCGGTGCTGAAGATGCTGGGCGAGATTGGCAGCACGGCAAACATCAAGGACTTCATCGAGAAGGTGAAGGACAAGAACAGCAACGTGCGGCTGATGGGCTTCGGCCACCGGGTCTATAAGAACTACGACCCGCGCGCGAAGATCATGGAGCGCACCTGCCACGAAGTGCTCACCGAGCTCGGCATCAAGGACGATCCGCTGCTCGACCTCGCCATGGAACTTGAGCACATCGCGCTGCATGACGAGTATTTCATCAGCAAGAAGCTCTATCCGAACGTCGATTTCTACTCGGGCATCATCCTCAAGGCGATGGGCATCCCGACGAGCATGTTCACCGTGCTCTTCGCCGTCGCCCGCACCGTGGGCTGGATCAGCCAGTGGAAGGAGATGATCGAGGACCCCTCGCAGCGTATCGGCCGTCCGCGTCAGCTCTACACCGGCCACACGCAGCGCGACTTCGTGTCGCTCGACAAGCGCGGCTAACACCACGACCGCGACGCGCGGCCTTGCCCCATCCCCAGCCGGGCGATGGGGCAAGACGAGGGGCGCCGCCCCTCGACCCCGGCTGGGGCCTTAAGGCCCCAGACCCCCGCAAATTTGGGGGGCAATCGGGGTCTGGAGCCGATGGCTCCGTCACGCGCAGGCGTGCTTTCGCACGACGAGGTCCAGGGACAAAGCCCCTGGCCTTCCCTAACCGTCACCCAATCCATTCGTCCGGATGGGCCTTCACCTCACCCCGCCGCTTGCGGTTCCTGTCCTCCAGCTGGCGCGCCGCCGCCTCGAACGCATCGCGGAGCGCGACGTACACGTCGTCATGCGCCGGGTTCTCCGCCCCCGCCCGCCCGACGACGATGGGACCGCCGGGCAGCGACAGCTCGAAGACGATCCGCCACAGCCGGCCCTGATGCGAATGCCGGGGCGGCCCCTCGACGGTGACATGGCATCGCTGCAAATCCGGCGCCAGGCGGGTAAGGCGCTCCATCTTCTCGCGAATGCGCGCCTCCAGGGCGTCGGACTGGTCCGTGCCCTTGAAGGTGATCTGAAGCTGGGCGCTCGGAATCTCGCTGTTCACGGTCTGAATCCTCTTCAGGCAACGGAGGCAGCTTACGACCGGCGGAGAGAGCGGCTTTGACCAAGATCAATCGCACGGCGAGACCAGCGGCTCACCGGCAAGGGTCATGGAGGCGGGAGCGCCGCCAGCCCTCTGGCCGACACGACACGGTGTCGCCCGGTCCCTTACGCGGCCCAGTTGATAAAGTTGCGCGCCCGCATGACGGCTTACAGCGTCAGCGTTCCGGCGATGCGGGTCACGGTCGCGCCGCCGATCCATATCTCCGCCCCGGCCTGCTCGACATGCACCCGCCCGGCGCGGCCAAGCGCCGTGCCCTGGCTGGCCACATAGGCGGGCGGCGCGAGCCCGGCGCCGATGAGCCATTGCGCGAGACCGGCATTCAGGCTGCCGGTCACCGGATCTTCCGGCACACCGAGACCAGGCACGAAGGCGCGCACCTCGAATTGCGCCTCTGTTCCATCCGCGGCAGCATCCCATGGCGCGACGACGCCCAGCGCGATGCCATGCAGCGCGGCGGGGTCGGGCCGCGGCAACGCCAGCACCTCGGCGCGTGAGCCGAGCAGCGCCGCGACCCAGCCAGGACCATTATCCACCCATTGCGCGGCGCGGATCGCCCCAACCCCGATGCCGAGAGCGTGGGCGATCCGCTCCAGCAGCGCCGGCTCCACCGGGCCGCTCCGCAGCAGGGGCGGCGCCGCGAAGGCCAGACGCTCGCCCTGGCGCCGGATGCGCACCAGCCCGACGCCGCATTCCTGCACGATCTCCGCCCCGCGCGGCACGCCACCGGCCTCCAGCCAGACATGGCAGGAGCCGAGGGTGGGATGACCCGCGAATGGCAATTCCCCTTCCGGCGTAAAAATCCGCACCCGGTAATCCGCGTCCGGCGTGGTGGGGCGGAGCAGGAAGGTCGTCTCGCTCAGATTGGTCCAGTGAGCGAAGGCGGCCATTTCCGCCCCGGTCAGCGCGTCGGCGCCGAGCACCACCGCCAGCGGATTCCCTTTCAGCGGTTCGGCGGCGAAGACATCCACCTGCCGGAAGGCGAGTATCGGCATCGCTCTTTCTCCTTGTGATCCCCCGGGGCGGGCGCCCGGCTCAGGGCCCGGCGGTGGGCACCTGCCGCAACAGCGAGAGGAAATCGCTGTCCGGCGTCAGCACCAACTCGTGCCGCCCATTCGCCAGCCCCTCGCGATAGGCCTGCAAGGTCCGCCAGATCGTGAAGAATCGCGGATCCTTCTCGAAAGCATCGGCATAGACGGCGATCGCCCGCTCCTCCCCCTCGCCGCGCAGCCGGTCGGCGGTGGCGCGCGCCTCGGCCAGGATCACCGTCCGGTCGCGATCCGCGTCGGCGCGGATGCGCGCGGCGGCTTCCGCGCCCTCGGCCCGTGCCTGCTTCGCCACGCGCTCGCGCTCGGACTGCATCCGGCTCAGGATCGCCTCGGTGTTCTCGTCCGGCAGGTCGGCGCGGCGAATGCGGACATCGACGACATCGACGCCGAAGCCGCGCATCTCCTCATTCACCTGCCCCCGGATGCGCCCCATGATCCGCGCCCGCTGCGCCGAGAGCACGTCGATCAGCGCCTCGTTGCCGAGCACCCGCCGCAGGCTGGAGGCGACGACGGAGCTGAGCCGGGCGCGGATGCCGTCCTCGGTCGGCCCCACCGTCTGGTAGTATTGCAGCGGATCGACGATACGGTAGCGGGTGAAGCTGTCCACGATCAGCCGGCGCTGATCGCCGAGGATCACCTCCTCCGGCGCCGCCTCGTAATCGAGCAGGCGCTTGTCGAAGCTGATCGCGGTTTCGACGAAGGGCAGCTTGGCGTGCAGCCCCGGCTTCACGATCAGCCGGCGCGGCTGGCCGAGTTCGGTGATGAGCACCTGCTCGGTCTGCGTCACGGTGAACAGGGTGGGGCCGGCGAACGCCGCGAGCAGGATGAGCACCGCCAGCGCGGCGATGTGTTTCGGGTGCAGCGTCATTGCCTGCCTCCCTTCCCGGTGGCGGGGGCGGCGGACGGCGCCGCCTCCGGCCCAAGGCGGAGGGTGGGCAGGATCGAGCGCAGCCGGTCGTCCACCACCACGGTCGGCGTGTGTTGCAGGATCTCCTGCATCGTCTCGATGTAGAGCCGGCGCAGCGTCACGTCCTTGGCCCTCGTATAGGCGGCATACACGCTGAGGAAACGCTGCGCCTCGCCGGTCGCACGCGCGATCGTGGCCTGGCGGTCGCCCTGGGCCGCGCCGAGGATGCCGGCGGCATCGCCGCGGGCGCGCGGAACGATGTCGTTGGCGTAGGCCTGCGCCTCGTTGCGGGCGCGGTCGGCATCGGTGTTGGCGCGCTGCACGTCGCGGAAGCTCTCGATCACCTCGGCCGGCGGATCGACCTTCTGCAACTGCACCTGGGTGATCTCCACCCCGGCGCCGTACTGGTCGAGGATCGCCTGCGCCCCGGTCAGCACCGCCTGCTCGATGCTGGCGCGCCCCTGGGTCAGCGCCGACTGGATCGGCGTGCGGCCGATCACCTCGCGCATCACGCTCTCGGCGGCGGATTTCACCGTGTAGCCGGGGTTGCGGGTGTTGAAGAGGTAAGGCACCGCGTCACGGATGCGCCAGAACACGGCGAAGTTGATGTCGATGATGTTCTCATCGCCGGTCAGCATCAGGCTCTCCTCGGAGAGCTCGCGCGGGGGCTGGCCGCGCGCCGGCTCGGTCTCGCCGTCCGGGGTGCGCGCGTTCTGCTCCGGGCCCTCGGCCGGCGCGGTGCGGAAGCCGATCTCGATGCGGTTGATGCGCGTCACCGCCGGGAGCAGCACCTCCTCCACCGGCCAGGGCAGGTGGTAGTTGAGGCCGGGCGGCGTGGTCCGCACATAGGCGCCGAAGCGCAGCACGACGCCCAGCTCGTCCGGCTGCACCCGGTAGAAGCCGGTGAGCAGCCAGAGCGAGACCGCGGCGATGCCGAGCAGGGCGAGGCCGCGCCCGCCGCCATCGCCCCCGAGCCGCCGCAGCCAGGCGACGAATCGCAGCACGAGCTGGTCGAGATCCGGCAACGGCCCCTGCCCGGGGCGACCGCCGCCACCCTGGCCGCCGCCAAGGCCGCCCCACGGCCCGCCCCCATTGCCCGCGGGCGGTCGCGGGCCGGGCCCGCCGATATTCCAAGGTCCATTGTCGGACGCCATGGTGTGCGCCTGGCTCCTGCTGTTTCGGCCTGAGATTGCTGTCATCCGCCGAGGGCGCGGCGCGCGCTGGCGTGGGTCGGTTGGCAGGCAGCCCGCGTCGCGCCATATCCGGGGAACGCAGGGCCGGGCGCCATAATGACCCGGCGAAGGGGGTTTGCAAGACGATGAGCCAGCTCAATGCCGATGTTCTGCGGGAGGCGCTGCGCGCCGTGGTGGAGCCGGGCAGCGGCCGCGACATTGTCGCCGCGGGTCTGGTCGAGGCCGTGCAGGTCAAGGGCGGGCTGGTCCATGTCATCCTGCGCGCCGAACGCTCCCAGGTGCCGGCCATGGAGGCGGTGAGCCGGCAGGTGCAGGCGGTGCTCTCCCGTCAGCCCGGCGTCGAGACCGTGACCACCGTGCTGACCTCGCACCGCGCCGAATCCGCCGCCCCGCCCCGCCCGGCCCCGCACGGGCATGGCCACGGCGCGCCGCAGGACCGGCCGAAGCTGCTGCCGAATGCCCGCGCCGTCATCGCCGTCGCCTCCGGCAAGGGCGGCGTCGGCAAGTCGGCGACGGCGGTGAACCTGGCCGTCGCGCTCGCCCGCCTGGGCCTGCGCGTCGGGCTGCTGGACGCGGATATCTACGGCCCGAGCCTGCCCCGCATGCTCGGCGTGAACCACAAGCCGGAGGTGCGTGGCCAGATCATGCTGCCGATCGAGGCCTGGGGGCTGCGCGCCATGTCGATCGGCTTCCTGGTCGATGAGCAGGCGGCGATGATCTGGCGCGGCCCGATGGTCATGGGCGCGCTGGAGCAGTTGATGGGTCAGGTGGAGTGGGGCCCGCTCGACGTCATGATCGTGGACATGCCGCCCGGCACCGGCGACGCGCAGCTCACCATGGCGCAGCGTGTGGCGCTGACCGGCGCGGTGATCGTCTCCACGCCGCAGGACATCGCCCTGGCCGACGCACGGCGCGGCGTCGCCATGTTCGAGAAAACCGGGGTGCCGGTGCTCGGGCTGGTCGAGAACATGAGCTGGTTCGCCTGCCCGCATTGCGGCGAGATCTCGCATATCTTCGGGCATGGCGGAGCGAAGGCGGAGGCGGCGAAGCTCGGGGTGGAGTTCCTGGCCGAGATCCCGCTGCTGCCGGATATCCGCGAGGCGTCGGATTCCGGCGCCCCGATCGCCGCCGCCGCGCCGGAGAGCAAGGCGGGGCAGATCTATGCCGCGCTCGCCGCGCTTGTGTGGGAGAAGACGCTGGTGCGGCTGCGCGAGGCGCCTCGGCGGTAGGAGGAGGAGGGCCAGGGGCGCTGCCCCTGGACCCCGCTGGGGGCGGGCGCCCCCAGACCCGCATGACTTTTAGCGCACAACTCATGGGCGAGCGGTGTCGCCTGGGAAAGAGAAACCCGTGGGGAAAAGGCCGCCGGGGGATTACGATCCTCGTCTCTCTTTGTTAGAAGAAATAACTATTATCGGCGGAGCAACCCATGCCGGATGACCGGCCCGACGATTCAGACACACTGCAAGCGCCCTTCCTGTTCGTCGGGCCAGACGACCCGGAGCCAACCGAATGGATGGCCCGGCATCCCGACTGGATTAAGGTTCCGGCGACGCTGGTGCCACGCGCGGCACCCAAGGTGGCGGGGGCATCCTCCACTGTGGAATTAGAATTCCAGCTTAAGCGCGACAAGGCCGAGATGGCCGCGATCAGGGGCCGTAAGGTCGGGGGCGAGCAAGGCGAAGCGGCCGGTCAGATCCAGGCCCGACAGGCCATACGACTGGCGGAACCGGTAGTCGATATTCACCCCCACCTCGCGCCCCGCCTGCGGGAAGGGATCGGGCAGATGGTAGGGGGCGCTGTCGCTGAGCCGCACCGGGATGGCCCTGCCCTTCCCCTCCGCCCCGACGAGATCGGTGGAAATCGCCATATAGGGGCTGGAGAGGTGCGGCGAGCTGAAGCCGAAGGCGGCGCTGAGGCGCAGGCCGGAGCGGTTGGCGGGCGTCGCCGCAGGCACACCCGAGGCTGACGGCGGCGTGACGGCCGCGACCGCCCGCGGCGCCGGAACGCGCCGGAGCGCGTGACAGATATCCACGAGCCAGTCGGGAAAAACCGCACCGCCGCGCCAGGGTACAGGCCGCGAGAGCACGATGGCATCGGCAAACGGAGCCGCGACGACGGTCGCGGCGCCCTGGGCCAGGGCCGGCCGCGCCCCCGACAGTAACAGGCCGAGCGCGGCCAGGAAAAGAAGCGAGTTACGATACAGCGCCATGCACACCTCGAAGCCGTGCGTGCCTTATTGCTGCCACAATCAACCTACGATTGCAGTACCATCGTAGGCTTCCCGCTCCTTTTCCAGACATGCTGTTGCATTACAGCACTGCCGGGCAACCCAGACCCGGCACGCGCCATCGCCATAAACCATTATTTAATCGAGAAAGTTCATCATCCGGACGGATCCAGGTCCGGACGATGGCGCGCTACCCCTGGCCGAGCGCGGCCATGAACTCCGCCCATTCCCGGCGCGAGAGGCCGCTCCCCGCCTGCTCCACCGCCTCCCCGGCCAGCTTCCGGCGCAGCACGGCCAGCATCGGCGCCGAGAACGTCACCGCGCCGAGCCGGTAATCCCGGAACGCCGCGAAAGCGAGCGGCACCCAGGCGCGCACCGTCTCCAGCATCGCCTCCGCATAGGCGCGGATCTCGTATTGCGCATGCGGGTCGGCGCGGAGGGAGAGGAAGTGCAGCAGGTTGTGCAGGTCGGTCTTCCAGTACCACTGCGTATAGGTGTTGAGCGTCAGGTTGATCCGCGCCAGCTCGCGGGCGAGGCCTCGCCGGTCCGGGTCGGCGGGCGCGCCCTCCCGTTCCTCGTTCAGCATCCACTCGTAATGGTCATGGCAGCGCGCCGCGTCCTGACGCAGCAGGTCGAGAACGGCGGCCGCCTCCTCGCCCGCCAGCACCGCGCCCCGCCCCTGCTTGTTGTCCGCGGATTGCGCCGCCAGATGCTCAGGGGACGGGATGTAGAACTCGCGGTCCAGCACCGAATACCGGGCGGAATACTCGTTCACGTTCGCCGTGCGATGCCGGATCCACTGCCGCGCCACGAAGATCGGCAGCTTCACGTGGTACTTGATCTCGCACATCTCGAACGGCGTGCTGTGCCGGTGCCGCATCAGGTAGCGGATCAGCCCGGCATCCTCGGAGACGCGGCGCGTGCCCCGGCCATAGGAGACGCGGGCCGCCTGCACGATGGCGGCGTCGTCGCCCATGTAGTCGATGACACGGACGAAGCCGTGATCCAGCACCGGCGCGGCGTGGTACAGCATCGCCTCCAGCGCCGGAACGGTGGGGCGGAGCGTGGAGCTGGTCGCGGCGCGATGCGCCTCGATCTCGGCGGTCTGGTCAGGTGTCAGCGGCATGATGCCTCTCAGCGCAGCTCAGGCGTGGCCTCCAGGAGGCTCTGCCTCCTGGATCTCCGCCAAAGGCAAGCCTTTGGAATCCGTTACTTAT
>DATJWY010000055.1:0-6326 GCA_035500775.1 Acetobacteraceae bacterium | reverse complement strand
GGCCGGACGTGGTGCTGAACGCCACCAGCTTTTCCGCCCGGAGCGACGAATCCGGGGCCGGTTCCCCGCTCGACGCCGCCGACGCGCCGGTGCTGCAACTCGTTCTCTCCGGCGCGTCGCGCGCGGCCTGGGCGGAGAGTTTCCGGGGCCTGTCGCAGGCGGATCTCGCCATGCATGTCGTGTTGCCGGAACTCGACGGCCGGCTGCTGACCACCGCCATTTCCTTCAAGGCCGAAACCGGCACGGAAGAGGCGCTCGAATATGCCCGCGTCGCCCACCGCCCGGACGCGGACGGCATCGCGCTCGCGGCGGCGCGGGCGGAAGGCTGGGCGCGACTCCGCCGTACCCCCGCCGCCGAACGCCGCCTTGCCATCGTGCTGCCGGACTATCCCGGCGCCGGCGGTCAGGCCGGACGCGCGGTCGGGCTGGACGGGTTCGCGAGCCTCGCCGCCCTGCTCCGCCAACTCGGCGAATCCGGCTACGACATTGGTAATGTCCCACCGGATGCCGAAGCCCTGGCCAACGCGTTGTGCCGGGGTCCGGGGGACGGCTCGTCCCCCGGCGGGGTCCGGGGCAGCGCCCCGGGCCTTTGCCTGCCCCACTACCGCCCCCTGCTGGAAACCTTGCCGCAAACCACCCGCGCGGCGCTGGAAGCCGCCTGGGGCCCGCCGGAGGACGATCCGTTGGTGGCGGATGGCGTCTTCCCTTTCCCCTGCCTGCGCACCGGACGGATGCTCCTCGCCATCCAGCCCGATCGTGGCTCCCGTCTCGACCGCAAATCCGGCTATCACGACCCGGACCTGCCGCCCCGCCACGCCTATGTCGCCTTCCATCTCTGGCTGCGGCAGGAGGTGGGCGTGCATGCCCTGGTGCAGCTTGGCGCGCATGGTTCGCTGGAATGGCTGCCAGGCAAGGCGGCGGCGCTCTCCCCCGCCTGCTTCCCCGCCGCCCTCATTGGCGGTCTGCCGGTGATCTATCCCTTCATCGTCAATAATCCGGGCGAGGCCGCCGCCGCCAAGCGCCGCCTCGGCGCCGTCACCATCGGCCATCTCACCCCGCCTTTGCGCAGCGCCGGGACGCATGGCGAGGCGGCGGCGCTGGAGCGGCTGATCGACGAATACGCCGCCGCCGACGGGCTCGACCGCCGCCGCACCGCCCTGCTGCGGCGGGAGATCCTGGAACGCGCCGACGCCGCCGGGCTGATCGAGGAAAGCGGCGCAAGCGGCCTGCCGGAGGATGACGCCCTCGCCCGGCTGGATGCCTGGCTATGCGATATCAAGGACATGCAGATCCGCGACGGGCTGCACGTCTTCGGCCAGGCCCCGGACGCGCCGCGCCGCGCCGCGCTGCTCGATGCCCTCGCCCGCTCCTGCCCCGGTCTCGACCCGGCGATGCTGGCGACGCGGCTCGATGCCTGCGCCGCCGCCGAACGTGACGCCCTGCGCGCGGCGCTGGAGGGCCGCTTCGTCCCCGCCGGCCCCGCCGGAGCGCCGACGCGCGGCCGCGCCGACGTGCTCCCCACCGGGCGCAACCTGCATGCCGTCGATCCCCGCGCCATCCCGACCCGCTCGGCCCTGGCACTGGCCGAGCGCGCCGCAGCCGAATTGCTGCGCCGCCATGTGCAGGAAACCGGCGACTGGCCGCGCAGCCTGGTGCTCGATCTCTGGGGCAGCACCACCATGCGCACCGGCGGCGAGGATCTGGCGCTAGCCCTGGTGCTGATCGGTGCCCGCCCGGTCTGGGACGAGGGCTCGGCGCGGGTGAGCGGCTTCGAGATCCTGCCGCTGGCGACGCTTGACCGGCCGCGTGTCGATGTGACGCTGCGCGTCTCCGGCCTGTTCCGCGACGCCTTCCCGGCGCAGATCGCCCTGTTCGACGCGGCGGTGCGCGCCGTCGCCGCGCGGGACGAGGCGGTGGAATGGAACAAGCTCGCCGCCGCCTGCCGGGGGCTCGACGGCGCGGCGTTGCGCCGGGCGAGCACGCGCATCTACGGCGCGGCACCGGGCGCCTATGGCGCGGGTGTCGCCGACGAGATCACGCGCGGCGCCTGGGCACGGCGCGAGGAACTCGGGGCGAGCTATCTCGCCGCCTCATCCGCCGCCTATGGCAAGGATCTGGACGGCATCGCCGACGCGGAGGGTTTCGCCGCCCGAGTCGCCACGGCCGGCGGGTTCGTGCATTTGCAGGATCAGGCCGGAACCGACCTGCTGGACGGGCTGGACCAGGCAACCCATGCGGGCGGATTCGCCGCCGCCGCCCAGGCGCTCGGTGGGGCGCGCGACGGCGCGGCGGCGCTGTATCAGCTCGACATCTCGGCGACGGAGACGCCGCGCGCCCGCACCCTGACGGAAGCGGTGGCCCGCGCCGTGCGCGGCCGCGCCGCCAACCCCGCCTGGATCGCCGGCATGCGACGCCACGGCCACCAGGGCGCGGCCGAGATCGCCGGGGCGCTGGAGGCGCTCCACGCCTTCGCCGCCACCCTGCCCGGCCGGCTCGACCGGCAATACGACCAGATTTTCGCGGCGACCCTCGCCGATCCGGCGGTCGAACGCTTCCTGCGCGAAGCCAATCCCGCCGCGCATGCCGCCATGCGCGCCCGTTTCGCGGAGGCGCGGCGGCGCGGTCTGTGGCATTCCCGTCGCAATGACGTCGCCGCGCTCCTGGACGACGCGATCGCGGACGACATACCCCCCAAAGGCCACACCATGACCGAGGCGACATCATGAGCGCCCCCCAACGCGGCTGGTGCCCCAGCGCCCATGCGCCGATGCCGACCGGCGACGGCCTGCTCAGCCGGGTGCGCGAGCCCGTCCTCTCCGCCGATGCCGCAAGGCGCCTGGCCGATGCCGCAAGGCGCCACGGTAACGGCGCGATCGATCTGACCAACCGGGGTAACTGGCAGGTGCGCGGCCTGACCGATGCCTCCGCCCGCGCCTTCGCCGCCGAGATGGTCACCGCCGGCCTCGTCGCCGCCGATCCGGCGGTGGAGCGCCTGCGCCTGATCGTGACCTCGCCGCTCGCCGGCATCGATCCGGCCTGCGCGCCCGGAACCGCCGACCACGCCGGCGCCCTCGCCGCGGCGCTGGCGGCGGAAGCGGAATTCGCCGCCCTGCCCGACAAATTCGGCTTCATCGTCGATGGCGGCGGCCAGCTTCCCCTGGACGACGTGCCCGGCGACATCCGGTTGATCGGCTCGCGGCGCGGCTGGTTCGTCCAGGCGGAAGGCGCCGATCTCATGGCCTGCGACATCGAACCGGTGCCGCTGGCGCTTGCCCTGGCGCGTACCTTCCTGCGCCTCCGCCCCGATCCCTCGATCCGCCGCATGCGCCAATTGATCGCGGCCTTGGGCGCGGACGCCGTCTTCGCCGAGGCCGGACTCACGCCAGAGCCGCTACCGCGCCGGCGCGGCAACGGCACCGCGCCGATCGGCCTGATCCGTTGCTGGCCGCCGCGCCTCACGGGATGTCATGGCGTGGCCACCACGTCCGAACCCGCCATCCCGCCGGAATCCTGGCGCGGCGCGGTGGGCATCGGCGCACCGTTCGGCGGCACCGATGCCGCCGGACTCGTTGCCCTCGCCAATCTTGCCGAGTCGCACGGTGACGGCACGCTGCGCCTCACCCCCTGGCGCGCCGTGCTGCTGCCCGTCACCGATCGCCGCAAGGCCGAGGCATTGCTGGCCGGCGCGGCTTCCGCCGGGTTCATCACCGACGCCGATGATCCGCGCCGGCGCATCCGCGCCTGTCCGGGCCGCCCGGCCTGCGCCAGCGCCAGCGTCGATACGCGCGCCGATGCCGCCGCCCTGGCGGGGACGGGGTTCAGCGGGACGCTGCATGTCTCAGGGTGCGCCAAGGGCTGCGCCAGTCCGGAACCCGCCGACTGGGTGCTCGTCGGGGATGGCGGATGCTACGGGTTGATCCGCAACGGCAAGGCCGGCGACATCCCGGAACGTACGGGGGCCACCGCTGCGGCGGCACTGGGGATAGGATGATGCCTGGACAAACGATTCCAGGGGGCTTTGCCCCCTGGACCCCCACCAAAGGCCCCCGGCCTTTGGAAACCTTAAACTTGTGGGGGGCTGGGGCCTCAAGGCGCCGGCGGGCTCTGTCGCGGGGCGGAGTGGCCCAAGGTTCCATCGCTCCGAGGAGCGATGGAATGGCCACGGAGGGAAAGCCCCTCGGATGACCCACGATTACCTCCGCGAGGGCGCCGCGATCTACGCACGCTCCTTCGCCATCATCCGCGCCGAAGCCGATCTCGCCCGCTTCACACCCGAGGAAGCGCGCGTCGCCGTGCGCGTGATCCACGCCTGCGGCATGGTGGACGTAGCGCGGGACATCGTCTTTTCCCCGGATTTTTATCCGGCCGCCCGCGCCGCCCTGCTCGCCGGCCGCCCGATCCTGTGCGACGCGCGCATGGTGGCGGACGGCGTCACCCGCGCCCGCCTGCCGGCGGCGAACCCGGTGCTCTGCACCCTCGGCGATCCCTCGATCCCGGCGCTGGCCGAGCAACTCGGCACCACCCGCTCCGCCGCCGCGCTTGATCTGTGGCGCGAGCACCTGGAGGGAGCCGTCATCGCCATCGGCAACGCGCCCACCTCTCTGTTCCGCCTGCTTGAGATGCTGGAAGCGGGCGCACCGCGTCCGGCGGCGGTGATCGGCATGCCCGTGGGGTTCGTGGGCGCCGCCGAATCGAAAGAGGCGCTGGCCGCGCAAACCCTGGTGCCGTTCGCGATCGTGCGCGGCCGGCGCGGCGGCAGCGCCATGGCGGCGGCGGCGGTGAACGCCCTCGCCAGCGAAAGGGAATAGATGCCCGGCACGCTCTATACCGTCGGCATGGGGCCGGGCGACCCGGAACTGCTCACCCTGAAGGCGGCGCGGATCATCGGTGCGGCGCCGGTCGTCGCCTATTTCGCCAAGCGCGGCCGGACCGGGCATGCCCGCCGCATCGCCGGCGCCCTGGTCGGGCCGGCGGCAACGGAACTCCGCTTCGAATACCCCTGGACGACCGAGATCGCCTTCGGTGATCCGCGCTACGTCGCCGACATGGCCGGGTTCTATGAAGCCGCGGCCAGCGCCATCGCCGCGCGGCTCGATGCCGGGCAGGATGTCGCCCTGCTGTGCGAGGGCGATCCGTTCTTCTACGGCTCGGCCATGTATCTGTTCGACCGGCTCGCCGCCTATCCGGGCGAGGTCATCCCCGGCATCCCCGGCATGAGCGGCTGCTGGGCGCGTGCCCGCACGCCGATCACCCAGGGTGACGACGTGCTCTCCGTGCTGCCCGGCACGCTGGACGAGGCCAGCCTTGCCGCCCGCCTCGCGGCGACCGACGCGGCGGTCATCATGAAAGTCGGCAGCAACCTGCCGAAGATCCGGGCGGCGCTCGGCACTGCCGGGCTGCTGGAACGGGCGATCTATGTCGAACGGGGCACCATGGACGAGGAGCGCGTGCTGCCGCTCACCGAACTCGACGCGGCGCCGGTGCCGTATTTCTCGATGATCCTGGTGCCGGGACGGCGGGGGGCGCGATGAGCGGCCGGATCGTCATCGTCGGCCTCGGCCCGGGCGGCGCCGAGACACGGACGCCGCAGGCCGAGGCGGCGCTCGCCGCCGCCACCGACCTGATCGGCTACGGCCCCTATATCGACCGCGTGCCGGAGCGGCCCGGCCAGGTCCGGCACGCCTCCGACAACCGCGAGGAAATCGACCGTGCCCGCCACGCCCTCGCCATTGCCGAGGCCGGGCGCGTGGTGGCGGTCGTCTCCTCCGGCGATGCGGGCGTGTTCGCCATGGCGAGCGCCGTGTTCGAGGCGATCGAGCATGGCGAGCCGTCCTGGCGCGGCCTTGATGTCAGCGTGGTGCCGGGGATTTCCGCCATGTTCGCGGCGGCTTCCCGGCTCGGCGCGCCGCTCGGGCATGATTTCTGCGCCATCTCGCTCTCCGACAACCTCAAGCCGTGGGAGACGGTAACCCGGCGGCTCGCGGCGGCGGCCAGCGCCGGGTTCGTCATCGCCCTCTACAACCCGGCCTCGCGCGCCCGCCCCTGGCAACTCGGCGCCGCCTTCGACCTGCTGCGCACGATCCTGCCCGGCGAAACCCCGGTCGCCTTCGCCACCGCCGTCACCACCCCGGCGGAGCGCATCACGGTGACGACGCTCGCCGCCGCCGACCCGGCGCGCGCCGACATGCGCACTTTGGTGATGATCGGCTCCCCGGCGACGCGGATGATCGGGCGGGCGGATGGGGGGGCCTGGCTCTATACCCCGCGCCGCGCGGATGCGCCGGCATGAAGGACAAGGCGAGGGCTCTGCCCTCGACCCGCGGGGG
>DATJWY010000054.1:0-6901 GCA_035500775.1 Acetobacteraceae bacterium | reverse complement strand
GCCTGGGTTGCCGCTTGGCGTGGCCTTGGGCGGCCAATCGGCGCCGGGGCGGTGGTCCCCGGCGCCGCCGGGATCATTCGATCTCGAATAGCCCCTCGACCTCCACCGGCGCGTCGGCGGGCAGGGAGGGCACGCCGACCGTGCTCCTCGCATGCCGTCCGGCCTCGCCGAACACCTCGACGGCGAGATCGGAGGCGCCGTTCATCACCTGGGCGTGCTGGATGAAGTCCGGCCCCGCGGCGATGAAGCCGCCGAGGCGGACCACGCGGACCACGTGCTCCAGATCACCCCCGCACGCGGCACGCAACTGGGCGAGGACGTTGATGAGGCACTGGCGGGCGGCGGCGCGGGCCTCCTCCACCGGCACGGCGGCGCCGACCTTGCCGGTCCAGCCGAGCTTGCCGTTGATCAGCGGCAACTGACCGGAGACGACGACCAGCGAGCCGGTGACCACATAGGGCACGTAATTGGCGAGCGGCGTGGCCGGCTCCGGGAGGATGATGCCAAGAGTGGCGAGCCTGGACTCGATGCGTGTGGACATGGTGCGTGATGGCCCTTCGCTGAGGAGATTTGTCGGGGAACAAATCGAAGGCCAGGGGCTTTGCCCCTGGACCTCACCAAAGGCAAGCCTTTGGAATCCATTACTTAAGTGTATCGGGGGTCTGGGGCCTCAAGGCCCAGTTTGGTCCAGGGGCGGTGCCCCTGGCCTTCAGGCAACAACCCTGAGCGCCCGGCGCCGCGCGCGGGGCGAGGCCTCGCGCGGCAGGTCGAGCGGCAGCAGCGGCGCGCGGTCGCGCGCGCCCTGGCCGACGGCGTCGGTCGCCTCCTCGGGCTCCGCCTCCGGCACCGCGCGGCCGAGATAATTGGCGGAGAGGGTGCGGAAGATATAGTCCAGCAGCGAGGTGGCCTGGGCCACGGCCGGGTCGCCCTCGACCGCGCCGGCGGGGCCGAAGCGGGTGAAGGTGAAGGCCTCGACGAATTCCTCGAGCGGCACGCCGTATTGCAGGCCGAGGCTGACGGCGATGGCGAAATTGTCCATCAGGCCGCGGAAGGCCGCGCCCTCCTTGTGCAGGGCGATGAAGATCTCGCCGAGCCGCCCGTTCGGGTATTCGCCGGTGCGCAGGAACAGCTTGTGGCCGCCGACCGTTGCCTTCTGCGTGTAGCCGGCGCGGCGGAAGGGCAGTTCCTCGCGACCGGAGGGCCGTGCCTGGGCGGGGGCCAGGGCAGCGGCGGGGGCCGCCTCGGCGGGGACGAGGGCGGGACGGGGCGGCATCGCCGCGATGAACGGGGCCACGCTGTCATGCATCGCGGCATGGGCGGCGGCGCCGGCGACCGGCAGCGGGGTTTCCCCGAGCAGCGTCGCGGCCAGGGCGGCTTCCGGGGAGAGGCCGCGCGCGGCGAGCCGCGCCTGCGCCGCGCGGGTGAGCCGGCCGTCTGGGCGCACCGGGGAGAAAGCGGGGGCGATGCCGCCGGTCTCGGCGCCGAGCAGGGCGTCGGCCGGGCCCGGCGGCAGGATCGTGGTCGCGAGGATCTCGGCGGAGCGTGCGGCGTCGCGCGCCGCGCGGGCGGCTTCATGCAGCCCGGGCAGCAGCTTGCAGGCGGGCGGCTCGGGCCAGGCCGGGGACGCGGCGGGCAGGCGGGAAAGCCGGCCGGCCAGGGTGCGGTTCACCAGCCCGCGCAGCAGCGCCGCTACGTTGGCGGCGAGCGTCCGGGCATCGTCGCTGTCATAGTCGAGCCCAAGCGCGGCGAGCAGGGCGTCGAGCCCGGTGAGCGCGACGGCGCGGCGCGGCGCGTCCGGCGGGGTGAGGGGAGACGCCGCGAGGCTGAGGGCGAGCGCCGCCGTCTCCGCCGCTTCCGTGAAGGCGGCGACGTCGAAACCGGATTCCGGGTCGTGAAAGGCGCCGAGATTGAGCAGGAAGCCGGGTGGCGTCCCCGCATCCGCGCGCCAGAGCGCCGGGGTCGGCGCCGCCTGACGGTGCAGCAGCAGGGTTCGCAGCCGCGTGCCGATCTCCGGCGCGACTCCGGCGTGGCGGGACGCGGCGGTGATGGGATCGATCCAGGCCCGTGCCGCCTCGGCGAGCGAGACCGGGCCGGGCGCGGGAGCGAGGGCGGCGAGCGCGGCGGCGGCCGCGTCGTCCCAGGAGGCGGGCAGGGTGACCTGCCGGGGCGGCGAATCCGGGTCCGCCCCCACCATGAGGGTCCGCATCCGCACGCCTTGCCAGATCCGACCTTTGCGCATGGCGGCATGCTAAGCCGAGGGTTGCCAACTCGGGAACCGGTATTTTGCGTCATTCCGGCGCGCCGACCACAAAATCCTGTGGATAAACGCAAGGTCGTTTCAGCCCTGCCGGATCGGCGATGCAAGCCGGATGGACCGCGGCCTCAGGGTTCCGTATATCGGGGGCATGACGATCGGCACCCGACTTTACACCTACTTCCAAGGCCAATTCGTCGGCCAGGACGCCGACGGAAACCGCTATTATCAGGAGCGCCGCAAGCGCACCGACTATCCCCGCCGGCGGCGTTGGGTTCTCTACGCCGGCCGGCCGGAGGCGTCGGAGGTGCCGCCGGAATGGCATGCCTGGTTGCACTACACCACGGACGCGCCGTTGCCCGAGTCGGCGCGCAAGACGTGGCAGAAGCCGCACCAGCCCAACCTGACCGGGACGTCGGCGAGCTATCGCCCGCTCGGCCACGATTATCGGGGTGGCCATCGCGCCAAGACCACCGGTGATTACGAAGCCTGGACGCCGGGCGCCTGACGGTGGCTCGACGTAATCCGGCCGAGATCATCACCGGCGCGGTCGTATTGATGGTGGCGGCGGGGTTTCTCGCCTATGCGCTCGGCAATAGTGGCCGGAGGACAACCTCCGGCTACATGCTGCACGCCGCTTTCGACCATGTGGACGGGCTGGTGGTGGGGGCCGATGTGCGCATCGCCGGCGTGAAGGTCGGCAGCGTCGTCGCCGAGCATATCGACCCGAAGACCTTCCTGGCGAATGTTGATTTCACCGTCGAGAAGGACGTGCGGCTTTCCTCGGACAGCAGCGCCGTCGTGACCAGTGACGGCCTGCTCGGCGGCAAGTATCTCTCCCTCGCCCCTGGCGGCGAGCAGGAGACGCTGCCGCCGGGTGGCGAGATCACCATTACCCAGGGCTCGGTGAGCCTGGAGCAGCTGCTCGGGAAGTTCATCTTCAGCATGAGCACCAGCAAGAGCGGCGGCGGCCAGGGTACCGGCGCGGCGCCCGCCGGCGATGCCGGGCAGAAAGCGCCAGGCCAGGGCAGCAAGCTGAGCCCGCCCCTGCAGTGAGGCGGGAGCAGCATGAGTCTCGACCCTCCCGCTATCTGGCCGCTCGCTGATGGAACCCCGGTTTCCTGCCGGGAGAAGCTGCGCGTGCTGGCCGAGAACCATGCCGAGCTTGCCGGCCTGTTGCGGGATGTCTTCGAGGATGCCGTGTTGATGGGGGTGGACCCGGAAGCGATGCGGGCCATCCTCGCCGGCATGGTGGCCGCGCTCAAGGACCCGAGGGAACCATGAAGGCGTTCCGCCTGCTTACCTTGCCGATCGTCGCGCTCCTGGCCCTGCCGGCGTGGGCCGCCGACGAGGTTACGCCGCCCGGCATCTCCCCGCCGGATAGCTGGGTGCCGCGTTCGGAAGCGACCATCCGCGTGCTCGACAAGGTCAGCGCGCAGGCCAGCACGCTCAGGCTGCGGGTGGGCGACAGCGCCACTGTCGAGACCCTGACCATCACCCTGCGGGCCTGCGCGGTGCGTCCGCCAGACCTGCCGCAGGATTCCACGGCGATGCTCGACATCACCGATTCCCGGCCCGGGACGTCGGATTTCCACGGCTGGATGTTCTCCGGCGAGCCGGCGGTGGCGATGCTGGAGCATCCCGTCTATGGCGTCCGTCTGGTGCGCTGCCAGTAGATCCTTGGAGCGCGATCAGCTTGAGGCTGAAAATCGGAAAGCGTGAATCGCGCGCTCAAAACAGGGCGCCAGACCATGATCGTGTCGGTCAACCTGATCCGATCATGGTCCAGAGCGTTCCCCGTTCGCCCGTGGCGCGCGGAAGACGCTCTAATACCAACGACTCTATTGATTGACCCATGCAGGGAAGCTGCGGGGCTCTGCCCCGCGCCCCGCTGGGGGCAGCGCCCCCAGACCCGCACCCATTTGAAATTTTTCATGGAATGGGGTCTGGGGCCGTACGGCCCCAGCGGGTCCAGGGCAGAGCCCTGGCCTTTCTTGGCCGGTCAAGACTTACGGCGGTTGGTATAAGTCTTTTGATTGGCAAGCAATTTCATCTGATCGGATGAGTCCATCCGATGGGATTTCGTGTCCGGACGGCGCGGCTCCCGTGACAAGGGCGACGGGGCTTGGTTCCGGTGGAGCGCGGGGATGCAATGCCCCCCTCCTTCTCCCGCCCCGGTTTTATCGGGGGAACCGGGATGATCCCTGACAGTTGGAGCTTGCATGAAAGCTGCGCTTCCTCCCGAGACAACGTCGCGCTTGCCCCCTCCGGGGCGCGCCGCGTTCCTCCTGGATCTTGACGGCACCCTGATCGACATCGCGCCGGCCCCGGACCTCGTGGTCGTGCCGGCGGATCTGCCGCCGACCCTGCGTCGGTTGCGGGCCTTGTGCGGCGATGCGCTCGCGGTCGTCACCGGGCGGCCGCTCACGCAGGTGGACCAGTTGCTCGGCGACGTGCCCTACGCGGTCGCGGGCGAGCACGGCACGGCGATTCGTCCGGCGCCCGGCGCCGCGCCGGTCTGGGTGCCCCTGCCGGATCCGCCCGCCCTTTGGCGCGCCGAGGCGGAGCGTCTCGCGGCGCGGCACCCCGGGGTTCTGGTGGAGAGCAAGCGCCACGGCTTCGTCCTGCATTACCGTCAGGCGCCGGAGGCCGGCGAGGCCTTGCATGCGGCGCTGTCCGCGCTGGTGCGCGAGCAGGCGGATGCGTTCCACCTGCTCGCCGCCAAGATGGCCTGGGAGGTGCGGCCGGCCGGGACGGATAAGGGCTCGGCCGTGGAGGCGCTGATGCGCGCCGCGCCCTTCGCCGGACGGCTGCCGATCTTCATCGGCGACGACGTGACCGACGAGGATGGTATGCGCGCGGCGGAAGCAGTGGGTGGCCTGGGCCTGCGGGTTCCCGACCTCTTCGGCGATGCCGCCGGCGTGCGCCGCTGGCTCGCGCGCCTCGCGGGGGGGAACGAGGTGTCATGGGGCGGCTAGTCATCGTGTCCAACCGGGTGCCGTCGCTCCGTGAGCGGGCGCAGCTCGCCGGCGGGCTGGCGATCGCGCTGAAGGACGCGATCCGTGGCCGTGACACGCTCTGGCTCGGCTGGTCCGGCAATCAGGTGCCGGGCGAGCGGGCGGGCAAGGCGCATCGCACCCGCGGCAGCGGGGTGCAGTTCGCCACCGTGGATCTCACCGAGGCGCAATATAGCGGCTTCTACCAGGGGTTTTCCAACGGCGCGTTGTGGCCGTTGATGCACGGCCGGACCGGGCTCGCGGATTTCAGCCGGGAGGATCTGGCGGCCTATCTGGAGGTGAACGCGCTGTTCGCCGACGCCCTGGTCCCGTTGCTGCGGCCTGACGACGTCATCTGGGTGCATGATTATCACCTGATCCCGTTTGGTCAGGCGCTGCGCACACGCGGCGTGCACAACCGGGTGGGCTTCTTCCTGCATATCCCGTTCCCGCCTCCGGCGGTGTTCGAGATCCTGCCGCAGAGCGACCGGCTGCTGCGCTCGTTCGAGGCCTATGACCTGATCGGCGTGCAGACGGAGGACGATGCGCGGCATCTGAATCAGGCGTTGGACGCCAACGGCGTGCCGGCGCGGGCCCATGCCTATCCGATCGGCATTGATCCGGCTGCCTTCCGCAAGGCGGCCGAGGCGGCGGTGGGCGGGCCGGAACTGGTGCGGCTGGATGAGAGTCTCGCCGGCCGGGCGCTGATCCTTGGGGTTGACCGGCTGGATTACTCGAAGGGCCTGCCGCAGCGTTTCCGCGGCTATGCGCGGTTGCTGAAGCGGTTCCCGGAACACCGCAACAAGGTGGTGTTCATGCAGGTGGCCCCGGTGTCGCGGGGCGATGTCGCGCAATACCGGTCGTTGCGGCGGGAACTGGATGAACTGGCCGGGCGGATCAACGGCGAGTCGGCCGAGTTCGATTGGGTGCCGCTGCATTATATCACCCGGGCGCTGGCTCGCGACACATTGGCCGGCTTCCATCGCCGTGCGCGGGTGGGGCTCGTCACCCCGTTGCGGGACGGCATGAATCTGGTGGCCAAGGAGTATGTGGCGGCGCAGGACCCGGCCGATCCGGGCGTGCTGGTGCTCTCGCGCTTCGCCGGCGCCGCCGCCGGGATGAAGGGCGCAATCGTGGTCAATCCCTATGATCCGGACGAGATCGCCGAGGCGCTGCACGAGGCGCTGAGCCTGCCATTGGCCGAGCGGCTGGGGCGATGGCGGACGCTGGAGGATGCGGTCGAGCGGGACACGGCGTCGGCCTGGGCGAACAGCTTCATGGCGGCGCTCGAAGGTAAGGCCGCGCAGGCGGCCTGATGCCTGGAGCGTGATTGCCTGAGGTTGAAGCGCGGAGGCTTGGGGCTTCGCCCCAAACCCCACTGGGGCCTTGAGGCCCCAGACCCCCAATACTGGGAGCATTTTCCGTTCGCCCCGGCTCACGGATAATGTTCTAAGTCTTTTGCTCGGCGGGCAATTTTATCCGATCAGATGAGTCCACCTGATCGGATATTGCTCTAAGTAATGGATTCCAAAGGCTCCGCCTTTGGCGGGGTCCAGGGGCAGTGCCCTGGCCTTCTTGCAGGTCAACCTAAAACTATCGCGCTCTGGCGCCCTGTATCGCGCGGTTGTCTGAACCGCTTTCAATTTGCCTC
>DATJWY010000053.1:0-2671 GCA_035500775.1 Acetobacteraceae bacterium | reverse complement strand
GGCCTTGAGGCCCCAGACCCCCGTTAATTTGTGCGGGTCTGGGGGCGCTCGCCCCCAGCGGGGCGCGGGGCAGAGTCCCGCAACTTCCTTGCATCAGATCAATCAGGCGTGGCGCCCCTGGTCGGCCGCGAACCGCACCGCCTCCTCGGCGGCCCGGAACAGCGCCCGCGCCTTGTGCCGGGTTTCCTCGTATTCCAGTTCCGGGTTGCTGTCGGCGACCACGCCGCAGCCGGCCTGCACATACATGGTGCCGTTCTTCACCACGGCGGTGCGCAGGCCGATGCAGGTGTCCATGGTGCCATCGGCGGCGAAATAGCCGATGCAGCCGGCATAGATGCCACGCCGCGTCGGCTCCTGCTCCTCGATGATCTCCATGGCGCGGATCTTCGGCGCGCCGCTGAGCGTGCCGGCCGGGAACCCGGCCTTCAGCGCGTCCAGCGCCGTCAGCCCCGCGCGCAGCTTCCCCTCGACATTCGAGGAGATGTGCATGACGTGGCTGAACCGCTCGATGACGAAGCTCTCCGTCACCCGCACCGAGCCGATCTCGGCGACGCGGCCGACATCGTTGCGGCCGAGATCGAGCAGCATCAGGTGCTCGGCGCGCTCCTTCGGGTCGGCGAGCAGTTCCGTTTCCAGCTTCTTGTCCGCCTCCGGGGTGATGCCGCGCGGGCGGGTGCCGGCGAGCGGGCGGATGGTGACGATGCCCTCGCGCAGCCGCACCAGCACTTCCGGGCTGCTGCCGACCACGGCGAAATCGCCGAAATCGAGGAAGAACAGGAACGGCGCCGGGTTGATCCGCCGCAGCGCCCGGTAAAGGGCGAAGGGGGGCAGGGCGAAGGGCACGGAGAAACGCTGGCTCGGCACGATCTGGAAGGCATCGCCGGCGGCGATGTATTCCTTCATCCGCGCCACCACGCCGAGGAAATCCGCCTTCGCCATGTTGGAAACCGGCTCCGGCTGCGGCGGCAGGCTGACCGGCGGGGCCGGGTGCGGCATCGGCCGCCCCAGCGCCGCGCGCGCCTCCCGGAGCAGCGCCTGCGCTTCCTCCCAGGCCTGGTCGGCCGTGCGGTCCGGCGTCGGATGCACCGGGACCGCGAGCGTCAGCTCGTCGCGCACATTGTCGAAGATCGCGAACAGGGTCGGGCGGAGCAGGATCGCTTCCGGCAGGCCAAGGTCGTCCCGGTTCTTCGCCGGCAGCTTCTCCATCAGCCGGACCATGTCGTAGCCGAGATAGCCGACCAGCCCGCCGGTCATGGGCGGCAGGTGGGACGGCAGGTCGATCTGGTTCTCCTCGATCAGCGCCTGCAGGCTCTCCAGCGCCGGGCGCTCGTCCGGCACGAAGGCGTGCGGGGCGGAGCGGGCGTGGCGGTTGATTTCCGCCCGGCCATCGCGGCAGCGCCAGATCAGGTCCGGCGCCATGCCGATGATGGAATAGCGGCCGCGCGCCGAGCCTCCCTCGATGCTCTCCAGCAGGAAGGAGTTCGGGCGGCCATGCGCGAGCTTGAGGAAGGCGGCGACCGGGGTTTCCAGGTCGGCGACGCCGAGCCACCAGACCAGAGCGCCGCGCCCGTTCTCGTAAGCCGCGCGGAAGGCGGCGAGGTCGGGGTGGTGGGGCTCGGACATCTTGGCTCGCATGGTTTGTGAGGTCAGGTGGACAGGAACGGGGAAGGCCAGGGGCTTTACCCCTGGACCCGTCACGCGCAGGCGTGCTGCGCATGACGGGGCCGTCGGCCCCAGCCCCCATTCCTAAGTATTGGGGGTCTGGGGCCTCAAGGCCCCAGCAGGTCCAGGGCGGAGCCCTGGCCTTACGTGATGCCCCCGAAAATCATCTAAAACGCCTCTATTACGGCTGTAACAAGCTGTCCAGCGCCTGCTGATTCTCCTGCGGCTTGGCACGCTCGCGCAATGCGGTGGCGAAGGTGATCTCGGCATCGTTGGCGAGCGAGCCATTCATGCCGGTCTGCACCCGCGCATAGGTCTCGGGATCGTCCTTCGGGTCCGGATGCCGGATCTCCGCCACCGTCCCGACGGTGAAGCCGGTCGGGCTCTCCGTCATCGTGACCTCGCCTTGCTTCAGGCTGAACAGGATGCGGGCGAGGTTCTCCGGCAGGCCCGGCGCCGGATGCGCGCGGTCGAAGGGTTCGGAGCGCCAGACATTCATGTGCGCGGCGATGGCGGCGGCGCGCAGTCCCTGGCCGTGCCGGGCCGCGACCAGGAGGGCGGCGGCGGCCTGATCCTGCGTGTGGCGCACCGTGTCGCGCTGCCAATCGGCGAGCACGCGGTCACGCACCTGATCGAAGGGCAGCAGGTGGGTGGGAGTCACCTCCTCCACGGCGAGGGCGTACCAGCTCTGCTCCGGCCCCTCGGTCAGGCGCGCCGGGGCGCCGGGCTTCGTCTTGAACGCGGCGTCGATCACCGCCTGGCGGGCGGCCTGCGGCACCGGCAAGGGGGCGGGGATACCGTCCGGCGTCTGGCCCTTCGCATCCAGCGAGCCCTCCACCGCGGCGGCGCCGAGATCGACCGGCACCTCGTCCAGCGTGGCGCCGCCGGCCAGCAGGTCCTGCAGCTTCTGCGCGCGCTGGTCCACGAGGTCGAGCGCCTTCTCGCGCGCGAGGCTCTGGCGGAGCGACTCGCGCGCCTGCTCGAAGCTCGTGCTGGTGGCCGGGGTGAC
>DATJWY010000052.1:0-4847 GCA_035500775.1 Acetobacteraceae bacterium | reverse complement strand
GCAGCCCAGACTCAGTTCAGCCAACCGCGAGCGTTGAACAGCCTTGCGACTTGCGAGCTGCTGGTGAAAGAGAGAGTCGGCTTCGAGACAAAATCGCCAAACTCTCCGGGGAAAGCCGTCACTTCACGTTGCAGTCAAATCAGTCCGAGCCGCTCGGGGAAGGGCATTCAGTTGGCGTGGGTGATGGCAACCCGACAAGTCTGGAGGTTATACAAGACAATAAGGATTATGAAATGAAGGCGGGTAATTCTATCCAAGTCGATCTCACGGATAAACGATGCATCCTCACCCTGACCAGCCTTAATTGGCCTAATCCTGTTTCTGGTGACTTTGATTGGTCTTGCAAAGCTAAGTAATTTGCTTTTTCAGATTTAGATCTATCTGCTGCCTCAGTCGAAGCTGTTACAAGATGGTGCGAATATGTTGAATCTCGCGCCAAGCCAGATGTCCGCTCCCCACCCAAAGCGGTCATCCGAAAGTAACGTTAGTGCAATTGATCCAAATTGACCTCTGTTGGCTGCGCATGTGATTTGCGAATTGAGTCTTACTTTAAGTAACGGGGGTCTGGGGCCTCAAGGCCCCAGCGGGGTCCAGGGGCAGCGCCCCTGGCCTTCCCACCCCAAGCAGATGCACGGCAAACAACCGCCCCGGATCGGTCCAGAGCCGCAGCGCGCCCCACCCCGCCGCCTCGGCCAGCGCCGTGAACGCCGCCTCGGTGTTCTTGTAGCTATTCTCGGTATGGATCGTCTCCCCGGCGGCGAAGCGGATCGTGGTGCCGCCGACCCGCACGGCCTGCGCCCGCAAGCTGACGAGATGCATCTCGATCCGGCTCTCCGCCTCATTCCACACCGCGCGGTGGGCGAAGGCGGCGAGGTCGAAATCGGCCCCGGCCTCGTGGTTCAACCGGACCAGCACATTAAGGTTGAAGCGCGCGGTGACGCCCGCCGCGTCGTCATAGGCCGGCAGCAGCAGCGCCGGGTCCTTGCGCAGATCGGCGCCGACCAGGAACAGCGCCTCCGGCCCCAGCGCGCGCCGCGCCCGGGCGAGGAAGCGCCGCGCCGCCGCCGGTTCCAGATTCCCGATGGTGGAGCCGGGGAAGAAGCCGAGGCGCGGCCGCCCGGCGATGGCGGTGGGCAGCGCGAAGGGCGCCAGGAAATCGGCCTCGACCGGGTGGACGGAGAGGCGCGGATGCGTTCGGCGCAGCCGGATGCCCAGGGCAGCGAGGGCGTCGCCGGCGATGTCGATCGGCACGTAGGCGGCGAAGCGGCCGGGGATCGCGTCGAGCAGCAGGGTCGCCTTGGCCTCGTCGCTGGCGCCGTACTCGACCAGCGCCGCATCGGGGGCTGCCAGGGCGGCGATCTCGGGCGCGATCCGTTGCAGCAGGGCGCGCTCGGTGCGGGTGAGGTAGTATTCCGGCAGCGCGGTGATGCGGCCGAACAGACGGCAGCCCTCGGCGTCGTAGAACAGCTTGGCCGGCAGGGTCTTGCGCTTGCGGGTGAGGCCGGCCAGCGCCTCCGCGGCGATGCCCGCGGGGGCCGAGGCAGGGGGAGCCGAGGCGGCGGGGACAGAGGCGGCGGCACGGGGCGCCGGCCGCGCCGGCCGCGCCGGACCGCCCGTGCCGGGCCGCATCTCAGGCATCCTTCGCCAGCCGCAGGCCGGTGAACTGCCAGCGTTTGTCGGGGTGGAAGAAATTGCGGTAGCTCGGCCGCGCATGGCCTGGCGGCGTGGCGCAGGAGCCGCCGCGCAACACCATCTGATTGATCATGAACTTGGCGTTGTATTCTCCGACCGCGCCCGGCGCCGGGCGGAAGCCGGGGTAGGGGCCATAGGCGCTCGCGGTCCATTGCCAGACATGGCCGGTGAACTCGGCGATGGCGCCCTGTCCCACCTCCAGCTCCGCCTCGGTGGGCAGGCGCGCGCCGGCCCAGCGGGCGAAGGCGTCGGCCTCGTACCAGCTGATGTGGCGCACCGGCGCGTCCGGGTCGAGCGGCGCGCGTCCGCCCGGTCCCATCTGCATCCAGCCCCGCTCCGTCCGCCGCCAATGGAGCGGCGCCGCCCAGCCCTCGGCGCGCACCCGGTCCCAGCCATCGCTCATCCAGAGCGTCGCCGTGCGGTAGCCGCCATCGGCGATGAAGGCCAGGAACTCGGCATTGCGCACCAGCCGGTCGGCGAGGCGATAGGGCGGCAGCAACACCTGATGGCGCGGCGTCTCGTTGTCGAAGGCGAAGCCGCCCACCGGGTCCGCGCCGATCTCGACGATGCCGCCCGGCAGGGTGACGAAATGGGTCGGCCCCGCGCGCCCCGCCGGGTCCCGCCAGCCGGGCAGCATCGCGGGCGCGAGCGGGTTGCGCGAGAAGGCGTGCAGCATGTCGGTGATCAGGAGTTCCTGGTGCTGCTGCTCGTGCTGCAAGCCGAGGCCGATCAACGCGGCGGCGGCCGGCACCATCTTGGGCGGCAGCCGCGCCATCGCCGCATCGACATGGGCGCGGTAGGCGCCGATCCGCGCCGCGTCCGGCCGGGTCAGCAGGAAGCGGGCCGCTCTTGGGTGCCGCTCGCCTACCGACTCGTAATAGGAGTTGAACAGGAAACCGAAATCCGGGTCGAACGCGATGTAGCCCGGACAAAAGGGCCGCAGCACGAATTGCTCGAAGAACCAGGTGGTATGCGCCCGGTGCCATTTGGCCGGGCTCGCATCCGGCATGGACTGGACGCACTGATCCTCCGCCGTGAGGTGCCGGCAGAGCGCCTCGGTATGCTCCCGCACCGACCGGTAGGCATCGAGCCTGTCCGAGAGGATCTGTGCGCCGTTATTTCCCTGTCGCATGACCCCTCCCGACTTTGGGGATGAACGGTTGCCGGGTGCGGCGGTTCCCCGCCGGCCTGCGGGGATGCTGCCCGGCGTGATCTCGCCCTGCCCGGTGGGGGTTGTTATGCAGGCAGCGCGGCGGCCCGTCGGCCGCGCTCCGGAGGAGACCCGCATGCTGAACTGGATCGCGACGCTGCTCGTTCTGGTGGTGGTCGTCGGCCTGATCGGCGCCGGCGTCATCCTGCCGCTCTATGCGGGGATTGCCCGCTACCTGCTGGTCTTCTTCGTGCCCTTGTTGGTGATCGCCCTGCTGATCGGTGTGCTGCGCGGCCGGGGCTGAGCCGCTCCGGGCGAGGGAGGGCCGCCCCCCGGCATCGCCGCGCCCCATCTCGCGCGTCCCGATTTATAGATCGGTAGTACAACTGTCTCGAAAATAATACCACCGAGACGGTTGGGCGGGGACTGGTTCCGTGGACGAGACATGGCAAGGCGGCGGTTCCGGCCTGTGGTCGGACCCGTCGCGGTGGCTTTCGGCCGCCGGCGGTGCCGTTGGCGCCGCACCGGGCGCTCAGGACAATGCCGCCATCGCCGGGCCGGACGGCGCGGCGAGCGAGACCATCTCCGGCCCCGGCCAGGCCGCCGTCGCCAGCTTCACCGGCAACACCTATCTCTCGGGCGCCTTCGCCCTCGGCACGCTCACCCTGGGCAGCACCGCGGATGGCGCGATGCTGGAGCTGCTCGCCGGTTCGCTGGCGGCCAGCCTCGCGACGGTGGAGCGCGGCACGTTGCAGGCGAGCGGCGCCGGCACCGGCATCACCGTCGCCGGCCTGCTGACGCTCGGCGCGCTCGCCGATATCGGCCTCGGCCCGGCGTTGCTGGAAGCGACCGGCGGCGCCAGTATCCGCGCCACCGGGCTCACCCTCGATGGCGGCCGCTCCTGCTCGGTCTATGTGGACAGCGCCTCGTCCATCGAGATCGGCACCGCGGGCAACGCCGCCGCCGGGGCACTCACCATCGATGCCGGCTTCTCCCTCTCCGGCAACGGCGTGGCCGATGCCTACGGCCAGGTGGCGAATAACGGCACGATCAGCGCGAGCGGCGGCACGCTGCTGGTCGGCGCCCTGTCCGGCACAGGCGAGCTTGATATCGGCGCCGGGGCGACGCTCGCCCTCAACGGCGTCACCGGCGCCGGGCAATCGGTGGTGTTTCGTGGCCAGGGCGGCGCGCTGCGGCTGATGATGGAGGTGGACGCGCCCTCCGGAACCATCACCGGCTTCGCCGCCGGGGATGTGATCGACGTCGCCGGCAGTATCATCTCCTCCGCCGCCTATAACGCGGCGACCGGCCAGCTCGTCCTGTATTACGGCGGTCAGGTGGCGGCGACGCTGCAACTCGCCGGCACCTATGCCGGCCAGACCTTTCTCGTGAACCCGGACGGGCGCGGCGGCACGCAGGTGACGGTGGCGGCGCTCCCCGCCGCCGCCTCCGGCGCGGGTACCGCGACGGCGGATCGTTTCGCCTGGAGCGCGCCGGTCGGTGGCACCTGGGGCGATCCCGGCGCCTGGCAGGATCTGAGCCGGACCGGCGCGCTGGTTCCGGGCGCCGGCAGCACGGTCGCCATCGCGGGTCCCACCGGCGCCGCCGCCGCGGTGATCTCCGGCACCGGTGCCGCAGGCAGCCTGACGGTGACCGGCAATGTCGCCTTTGCCGGCACGGTGCAGGCGGGCGGCACCCTCACCCTGGGCAGCGCCTCCGCCGCCGGCACGCTCGACCTGCTTGCGGGCGCCACGCTGAGCGCGGGCGGCCTCGTCCTCGTCTCCGGCGCGCTGGTGCTGGCCGGCGGCGGCGCCAGCATCGGGGGCACGCTCGCGCTCGGCGGCGGCCCGGGCGGCTACGGCATGCCGGCGAGCCTGCTCTCCGTCACCGCCGGCGGGGTGTTGCGCGCGGGCACGCTCACCCTGGGCGGCGGCAGCACCAACACCATCAGCACCGACAGCACCGGCGCCATCGAGGTCGGCGCCGCCGGCGGCGCCCTCGCCCC
>DATJWY010000051.1:0-19732 GCA_035500775.1 Acetobacteraceae bacterium | reverse complement strand
ACGGGATCTCCTGCTTTCCCATTATGTCCTTCCGCACACGAAATTCCCGATAGTGTCGGGCATCCTTGCCCAGCAGCGCCGCGAGCGCCTCCTGGAAGTCGCCCATCGAGACCCCGCGCAGATAGAGGATCGGCAGCAAGGCATCCAGGCTCCGGCTTCGCCGGGCCCGGCGCGGCAGGAGCGCCGAGGTGAAGCGGATCCGTTCGCCATCGGTTGCGCCCCACGGTCGCGCAGCTTGACCCGACGCACCGCGACCGGACCGATCCCGGTCTGGACCAGGCGTTCCGGCCCATGCCCATGCCGCGCCTCCCGCATCGCGGCCAGAAAGGCTTCGGCTTCCGCCTCCACCGCCTGGGCCAGAAGCCGGCGGGCGCCGTTCCTCAGAACCGCTGTCAGCGGGTCGTCAATCACGTCAGGCTGACGCAGGGGAACAACGGTGCTATCGCTCGTCATGGGCGTATCGCTCCTTTGGGAGGTTCAGGCAGGCTTCCACCCACCTCGATACGCCGCCTTCCTCACGCCGCCATCACCCAGTTTCGGCCATAGCTCTCGCAGCACCCAGTTTCGGCCATAGCTCGTTATTCGCTGCAGGAAGGACCGAGCTGGCAGGCCGCGCGGGTTGGCAATGCGCCGCCGCCTACCCGTCCGTCGTCCATTGTGCTTCCAACAGGTGTTTTGGCGATGACATCCTCTCAGTTACACACCACTCCGGTGTTCCTGCCGCCACATGGTGGAGAAGGGTTGCTCGGCCTACCCAAGGGACCACCTCAAGGAATTGTGTTGTTCGCGCACGGGAGTGGCAGCAGCCACCTCAGTCCACGCAACAGGTTTGTCGCCGGCGAGCTTCAGAGCGCCGGGCTCGTCACACTCTTATTCGATCTCCTGACCGAACAGGAGGCGGCAAACCGAGCCAATGTCTTTGACATTACTCTCCTGGCTGAACGACTCGATCAAGCGGCCACCTGGGCCAGCGAAAACGCGGCCGGCCGGAATCTGCCACTTGGGTTCTTCGGTGCCAGCACCGGAGCTGCCGCCGCCCTGGTCGCCGCCGCGCGCCGCCGCGATGTGCGCGCCGTCGTCAGCCGTGGCGGACGACCAGACCTGGCAGGGAATGCGCTGCCGCACGTCACTGCCGCCACGCTGCTGATCGTAGGGGGCGATGATCTGGAGGTGCTGGCGTTGAATCAGGAGGCGTACCGTCAGCTGCGGTGCGAACGCCAGTTGGACGTGGTGCCTGGCGCCAGCCATCTGTTTGAGGAACCGGGAACATTGGAGGCTGCCGCGGCTCTGGCACGCGCCTGGTTCCTGCGCCACCTGACCAGTCCCCGGAAGGAGATGGAGCGTGCAGATCCCGGGCCGGCATGAGGCGGAAGGACAGCAGGCGCTCGACACGCCCATCGCGCGGCACGTTTGGCAGACGCACTACCGCGATGGCGCAGCTGGCGAAACCTCGATCGGCATGAGTTGGCGCCGGGTAGCGCATGCCCTGGCCGCGGTCGAGCCGGTCAATCGCTCGTCCTGGGAACGGCTCTTCCTCGACATCCTGCAGGATTTCCAGTTCCTCCCCGGAGGGCGCGTGCTCGCCGGGGCTGGCACTGGACGCGATGTGACCCTGTTCAACTGCTTCGTCATGGGCACGATCGAGGACTCGATTCCAGGCATTTTTCACGCCCTGCAGGAAGGCGCGGTGACAATGCAGCGCGGCGGCGGGGTCGGCTACGACTTCTCGACGCTCCGCCCATGTGGAGCACGCGCGCGCACGGCTGGCACCATTGCCTCCGGCCCGGTCTCATTCATGGATGTGTGGGATGCCATGTGCGCCACGGTCCAGTCCAGCGGCGGGCGCCGCGGCGCGATGATGGCGACGCTGCGCTGCGATCACCCCGATATTGTAGCATTCATCGAGGCGAAACGCGTCCCCGGTCGGCTGCGCCATTTCAACCTCTCGGTGCAGATCACCGACGCCTTCATGCACGCCGTCGAGCATGACGAGCCCTGGCCCTTGGTGTTCCCGGAATGCCGCGGCACCGATGAGGGGGAGATGGTGATGCGGGAATGGCCCGGCGAGGCGTCTCCCGTATCATGCCGTGTCGTGCGACGCCTGTCAGCGCGCGCCCTGTGGGAGCAATTGCTCCGCGCCAGCTATGACAGCGGCGAGCCGGGAGTGTTGTTCATCGATCGCATCAATCGGTTGAACAGTCTCTGGTATTGCGAACGGATCACGGCAACCAACCCCTGCGGCGAGGTGCCGCTGCCACCCTACGGCGCGTGCAACCTGGGCTCCATCAACCTGACCAAGTTGATCCAGGATCCATTCACCGCACGGGCCCGCCTCGATACCGATCGGCTGACAGCGATTGCGTCAACGGCCGTACGGCTACTGGATAATGTGATCGACACATCCCGTTTTCCGCTGCCACAGCAAGGGGTCACGGTCCGGAAGTCGCGGCGGATCGGTCTTGGCATCACCGGCTTGGCGGACGCACTCATCATGCTGGGCCTTCGTTACGGCAGCGATGCATCTCAGGTTTTCGCCGGCCAGACGATGTGCACGATCTGCCATACCGCCTACCGGCAATCGGTTTCCCTTGCCCAGGAGAAGGGGAGTTTTCCAGACCTGGAGCGCGAACGTTACCTGGACGCGCCCTTCATCCAGCTTCTGCCAGCGGATATCCGCGATGGCATCGCGCGCCATGGCATCCGTAACAGCCATTTACTGGCCATTGCGCCGACTGGGACGATCAGCCTGCTGGCCGGGAATGTCTCCAGTGGGATCGAACCGGTGTTCGCTCCCGAGTATCAGCGTACCGTTCTGGATGCCACGGGCGAGGCGGCCACCTTTCACCTGATTGATTACGCGACGCGTATATGGCGTGAGCAATCCGACCGGCCCGGCGGTACGCCGGATGCTCTGGTGACGGCCGCGCAACTGCCGATCGAGGCCCATCTTGCCATGCAGGCTGTCCTGCAAGACTCCGTGGATAATTCCATATCGAAGACGATCCATGTGCCTGCGCAAACCAGCTTTGCCGACTTCAAGTCAGTCTATCAACGCGCCTACGACAAAGGGCTGAAAGGATGCACAACGTTCCGGCCGATGACGGGAACCGATGCTGTACTCACCCCGGTGCAGCAACAAGCCCCGCTCTGCAGCCTTAGTGGCACCTGTGAATGATCCGGCCCGTGGCGCGCCGCCATGTTCTGCCGGCCCCATGAAACCGAGCCCGCGTTATGCGACCGACCATTCACTGTCATCTGGTCAACGGCTGGTTCGGTGATCCCGTGGTCTACGGGGCGGTGATGTTCGAGCGGCGCTCATTCTTGTTCGATATTGGGGACATCACCGCACTCGTACCCCGCAAGCTGCTGCGCGTTAGCCATGTCTTTGTCAGCCACGCGCATATTGACCATTTTTGTGGTTTCGACCGCTTGCTGCGCCTATTGCTCGGCCGAGACAAGATGGTCGCGTTATATGGCCCTGCCGGTTTTATCGATAAGGTCGAACACAAGCTGCTGGCCTACACCTGGAACGTCATACACCGCTATGCCGGTAACCTGGTATTCGAGGTGTATGAAGTTGATGGCAATGGTGCGCTGCGCCATGCATGCTTTCAGTCGGTCTGCGCCTTCCGGCGTGAAGCCATGCCGGAAACGCGGCTGGCAGACGATTTGCCGGTTTCATGCGGCGGGTTCAGGGTGCGCTGTGCCGTACTGGATCACGGCACGCCTTGTCTCGGCTTTGCCCTCGAGGAGCCGGCTCATGTCAATATCTGGAAGACGCAACTTGACGCGCTCGGCTTGAGCGTCGGGCCGTGGCTGCATGATTTCAAGCGCGCGATTCTGGAGGGCGCGCCAGCAGAGACGCCGATCCGAGCATTGCGGCGAGACGACCACGGTGGGACGCCCATCATGCTGCCACTCGGTGAGTTGAACAACCTTGCTCAAGTGGTTCCCGGCCAAAAAATCGCCTACGTGGTCGATGTCCGCGATCATGCCGCGAATGCGGAACGGATCGAGCGTCTGGCATTTGGCGCGGATCTTCTGTTCATGGAATGTGCTTTCCTCGAGGCGGATGCCGCGCATGCAACCCGGAAAAACCATCTCACCGCCTGGCGGGCGGGAATCCTGGCTCGCCAGGCGCAAGTAAAACGGCTCGCTCCCTGCCACTTTTCCACGCGTTATACGGATCGCGCCGATCTCCTCTTGGAGGAAGCGCGACGTGCCTTCCGCGGGCCAATCGCGTTATCCGGGACAGACGAGTCCTGACCGAAGGGGCGGCCAGCATCTCCCTCGGAACAACGTCCAGACCTGCCAGAACGCCGTCCCAGGATCACCATGCGCGACAATCCTGCCGGAACCAATTGGCGCTTCAAGCGATAAACATCATCGTACACCAGCAGCGTTGATACACTGTCCTGGACACCGGGCCGGCACCGCCAAGGCAGAGTGCCAGTCTGCTTGCGTCAAATGGCGCCGCCTATCCGGGATTGATTGAAGGAGGCGATCCCATGACCGAAAAGCTAGATGTGCTGGAAACGGCTCGCCGCGCGCTGCACAGCGAGCCACGCGTGCATCCGACCGCCACCCCCGTCCATCTCGCCCTCGATGGAGATGAATTGACCATACAAGGCGAGGTGGACTGCGTTGCCGGGAAGAAACTGGCGCTCGAGGCGGTAGCTCGGGTGCCGGGAGTGGCACGCATCATTGACCGGCTGCATGTCCATGCGGCCAGCCCGATGGGCGATGGCGAGATCCGCGACAAGGTGCGGGACGCGTTGCTGGAGGAAACCGCGCTTACCGCTTGCTCCATTCGCGTATGGATCAAGGGACAGCCGGAAATAGTGCGCGCACCCGCGGATGCCACAGGCAACATCGACATCCGGGTTGAGGACGGAATCGTCACGCTGGACGGCGACGTGACCGGGCTTGGCCAGAAACGTCTGGCTGGCGTGCTCGCCTGGTGGGTGCCCGGTAGCCGTGACGTGATCAACGGCATCGGCGTCACGCCGCCGGAACGGGACAGCGAAGCCGCCATAACCGATGCCGTGCTCCAGGTACTGGAAAAGGATCCCTTCGTGGATGCAGCGAGCATTCGGGTGCACACGCGCCAAAGAGTGGTCAATCTCGACGGTACCGTTCCGCGCGAGGCCGAACTGGAATTTGCCGAGAGCGACGCCTGGTACGTATTTGGTGTCGACAAGGTCATCAACCGCCTCGCCGTTCGAAGCTGGGGTTAGGATTCCAACCGATCAGGCGATCGGCGTGAGTGCGTGGCTCAGCCCAGGTCAATCTTCGGCCAACGCGGACAGACTCACAGGACAAGCCTCGCCCCGACGGGGCTGGAGACCAGGCAATGCAACTGATCCATAGAGTGATCGAGGGACTACGCGAGCATCATGATTATGATGACGAGCTAACCCCACTCGGCGCAGTGCTCGTCGAGCTGCTCGGGGGCGAACGTGGCTCATTACCCGAACTGGCGAACCGCTTCTCCGAGGCTGGGCTGTCCCATATCATGGCATCCTGGGTGGGTCCCGGGCCGGCGTTGCCGATCAGCACCCGCGACTTGCGCCACGTGCTTGGCGAGGCGCGTGTGGAAGAACTGGCCACCATGACAGGTCTTCCGTCGGGCGAATTTCTTGTGCGTCTGGCACGTCTGCTACCCGCCGCGGTGCGCCGGATGCATCGCGAAAGCAGCAAGGAAGCGCCTGCCGAGATTGGCGGCTCCCAAACAGCCGGTGAACACTGATGTTACATGAACTGGACATACTTGAGGCGCGGCGCATTGCCGCTTTGGCAGCGGAGGCGCGCAAGGTCCGCGACCGTCTGCTCGAGAAAGTCCCGGAAGCCGATCTGGGCGAGCCAACGCCGGCCCGCGGCAAGCATACCCCCGCCCACAACCTCATGTTGGACGACCTGCTGGCCGCTGAACCGGAATTTGCTGCCCTGCGCGAGGCCATCACCTCGTGCACGCGCGACATACGTGAGAAACTATGGGTAGTGACGCAGATCGGCCGCGACGAACTGGCCCCTGCCGACTGGGAGGCGGCAATCGCCGAGGCATCGGCGATGACGGATGACGACATCGTCTCGGGCTTGCTGGGCGAGCCTGATTTGCACAATGACCTGAGCAAAGGCCTCTATGCGCTTGGCGCAGCGACGCTGCCAGGCGATGCAGGGTGAGCCTCAGTCAGGCCGTTGCCTTGTCGCCATGTTCCTCGGCCCATCCGGCCCCGCGCATTGGGGGTGCAAGACACTCATTCCTCCGCAAAAGGTGATGGGATTGCCCGGGTTCGGTGTCCGCTGATGCTGCTTTCGCGAGAGGTATCCCTGCTATACCCGAAACAGATCCATTCCATGTGCCGGAGTTTCGGCGCGTAATGGTCGATCTGGTTCGTGGTGGTTGAGCGCGAGGCGTTCGCGCGGCTGTAGCCAAGCATGCCTGGCAGGGGTGGACGAGACACACCATGAGCAACAGGTGCCTCTTACTCATCCCACAGTTTCAGGACGTTCCATGGCGAGGCACCAACCGCCCCTCGACCGATGCCAGATCGAGCGCTCCGCCGGAGACGCGAGCGTGACCGCACGGCTTTCCGGGGACTGGCTCCTCGTGGGCGGCATGACCCCGATTGAGCCGCTGATCCAGTCCCTCCGCACCGACCCGCCGCCACGCCGTTTGGTGCTGCGCGGCGAAGGGATCGGTGCCTGGGACAGCTCGCTGCCTGCCTTTCTCGTGCCAGCCGTGGAATTCTGCCGGGCCCGCTCGATCGAGGTCGATACCGGGACGCTGCCCGAAGGCGCCCGCCGCCTTGTGGCGCTCGCGACACTCGTCCCGGAGCGTGCTGGCACCGGGCGCTCCGGCAAGCGGCAGGGCGTCGTGGCGGCGATCGGCGCGGCCGGCATCGCATGGGCTCAATCGGCACGCGAAACCGTGGGCTTCATCGGTGAAACCTTGATCGCGCTCGGCCGCCTGCTGACCGGAAGGGCGCGTTTTCCTGTCGGGGACTTCCTGCTGTCGGTCCAGGAATGCGGGGTCGCAGCGCTGCCCATCGTTTCGATCATCTCGCTGCTGATCGGACTCATCCTCGCCTTCGTCGGCGCGGTCCAGCTGCGGCAATTCGGTGCCCAGATCTACGTTGCCGACCTGGTCGGTATCGCCATGACCCGCGAGATGGGCGCTGTCATGACCGCGATCGTGTTGGCCGGACGCACCGGTGCCGCCTTCGCCGCCCGGATCGGCGCCATGCAGGGCAATGAGGAAATCGACGCGCTCTCGGTGCTCGGCATCTCTCCCGTAGAATACCTGGTGCTGCCGCGCGTGCTGGCACTGGTCCTGATGACGCCGCTACTCTGCCTTTACGCCGACGTGGTTGGCATGCTGGGCGGTTACGTGGTCGGCTCGACCATGCTCGGCCTCAATGCCACGAGCTACCTGAACCAGACGCAGAATACAGTGACCCTCACCCAGTTCGGCATCGGCCTTGGCAAGAGCATGGTTTTCGGCAGCATCGTGGCGCTTGCCGGCTGCCGCCAAGGTATGCATAGCGGGCGGAGCGCCGCCGCGGTCGGCAACGCCACGACCGCGGCCGTAGTCCAGGGCATCCTCTTCATCATCATCGCCGACGGCATCTTCGCGATCATGCTGGAGGTCCTCCACCTATGAGCGTGCCCCCCGCTCCCACGGCGTATCCCGACCGCATCCAGGTGCGCGACCTGGACATGGCGTTCGGCGACTATGTCGTTCAGCGCAATCTCGATTTCGCAATCAAGGCCGGCGACATCTTCATCATCATGGGCGGCAGCGGCTGCGGCAAGAGCACGCTCCTGCGCCACATGATCGGTCTTGTACGCCCGGCACGGGGCGACGTGTTCTACGACAACATCCCGTTCTGGGCGCAACCGCCGGAAGGCCGCGAGCGGATCTCGCGCCGCTTCGGCGTGCTGTTCCAGCAAGGGGCACTCTGGAGCTCCATGACGCTCGCGGAAAACATCGCCCTGCCGCTGAAGCAATATACCGACCTGCCCGCCAAGGAAATCGCCGCCGTGGTCGCGCTCAAGCTGGCGCTGGTCGGGCTGCGCGGCTTCGAAGAATTCTACCCCTCGGAAATTAGCGGCGGCATGCGCAAGCGAGCTGGCCTCGCCCGCGCGATCGCGCTCGACCCGGACATCCTGTTCTTCGACGAGCCTTCCGCCGGGCTCGACCCGCTCGCCTCGCGCCGGCTCGACGACCTGATCCTCGAGCTGCGCGACAGCCTGGGCGCCACAGTGATCATCGTGACCCACGAACTCGCCTCGATCTTCGCCATCGGCGATGATTCGGTGTTCCTTGATGCCGACACGCGCACGGCGATCGCCCATGGAAACCCACGTGAGCTGCGCGACCATTCCGACATCCCGAAGCTGCGCGCGTTCCTGATGCGGGGCGCCGTCGCGCCGGAGCTCTCCACATCATGATGTGGTCGCACCATGAAACCCGCCCCACCACGAAACAAGAAAGCCTGATCCGCCGGAAGCAATATCCGGCAGCGAGGGATCCCCAATGAGCGTCAAAGCGAACCCGACGGTGGTGGGCGGGTTCATCCTCGGCGCGATCGCCCTGGCCGCAACGATCGCGGTCATCTTCGGCGGCGGCATGTTCAAGCCGCGCGAGCATTACGTCGTCTTTTTTGAAGGCAGCGTCTCCGGCCTCAGCATCGGCGCACCGGTCACCCTACGCGGCGTGCCGATCGGAACGGTCGATACAGTCAGGCTAGACGTCGACCGGAAGTCAATGCGCGTCTACATCCCTGTCTATATCTCGGTCGACTCGGGGAGCATCACGGTCATCGGTCTGCCGCCAAGCGAGAAGGGCGGGGTCGTGCAGCGGAACATCGCCGAGGCAATCCGGCTCGGCCTGCGCGCCCGGCTACAGACGCAGAGCCTCGTGACCGGCCAGGTCGGCATCGAGTTCGAGTTCCTGCCTGAGGTGCCGCCCGTCCTGGTCGGGCTCGATAAATCGGTCACGGAACTGCCGACCGCGCCGTCGGTGATCGAGGCCCTCAAGCAGCGGCTGGAAAAGATCCCCATCGATCAGCTTGCCGACAAGCTCCTGAAAACAATCACGGATATAGATGCGCTCGTCACATCGCCTGAGATCCGCTCGACCCTGTCCTCGGTCGCCGGGACCGGTGAAGCGGTCCGGGCAACCGTGCAGAGCGATATCCGGCCTGCGGTGCAGACGCTGACCAGGACCTTGGCGAACGCACAGCGAGCGATCGATGCGATCCAAGCGCTCTCCAATGCGGCGGGAACCCAACTCGACGCGAGCAGTCAGGATCTGCGCAAAACGCTGGCCGCGCTCGACCAGACGATCCGCCAGGGCCAGGTCACGCTCGGCTCGATCAACTCCATGGTCCAGCCGAACACGTCGTCGCGCGCGAATATCGACCAGATGCTGCGCGATCTCGCGATCACCGCCCAATCGCTCAAGGGCCTGGCAGAAGAGCTTGAGCGCAACCCGAACGCGCTTTTCCTGGGGAAACGATGATCGATCGTACGCATCTCTGCGGCACTTGCCTCACCACCGCGGCGCTGGTCGCGCTCGCCGGTTGCAGCGCGACACCGCCCGCCAAGCTCTATGCCCTGACCCCTATTGCGCCACCCGCCACGGCACCGGCAGCGTGGGCATCAACACCCGCGGCCATCGATATCGCGCGGGTGCGCCTGCCCGAATATCTCGACCGCGAGGAGATCGTGTGGCGAAGCGGTCAGAACGAGATCCACCTCGATGACAACCACCATTGGGCGGAACGGCCCTCAGTGGCGCTGACGCGGGTACTCGCGATCGATCTCTCGATCCTGACCGGACGCGACGCCCGTGTGCTGGCGGATGAGACGGGCCATGGGCCACGCCTGCTCCTGACGATCGACCTGCAGCGCTTCGAGATCGCGGCGGATGGCAGCGCCGTCCTGGTCGGGCGCTGGGCAGCAAGCGATGCCGGTGCGGCCGAGCGCGCCAGGGGTACGCTGGCCTTTCGTCAGCCGGTCGCCGCAAGCGACACCAAGCCCGACGCGGCGGCAGAGGTTGTCGCACTCAACCGCTGCCTCGCCGACGCGGCGGCGGCGATCTCCCAAGGGCTCGCCCGCGCTCAGTTATAAGTGGCACTGGCGTCCGCCCGGCGCCTACGTCTCCTTGGCGCGGGCCCCACCTCAACGCCAGGGAGCATGGGGCACCGTCAACTTGTTGTCCGTGAGATAACGCCCGGCTTCGCCAAGCCGGAGGCCGCGCAACTTGACGGTGCCCCCGCCGCGCCGGGTCAGCCGCGCCGGACCCGGTTGCCCTGCACGCCGCCGATCTCGCCGCCCGTTTCGGCCGGCAGCGCGGAACGCCCGGCGACGGCGAACATGCCGCATTGTACCGCCGGCCGGCGCGTGACGTCCGGCGCGACGGGGCAGGCCTCGATACCCGGACACGTCTCCTCCCCCGGACAAGTCGGCGCCCCCGGCGCATCAGGCCCGATCAGGAAGGCAATCAGCCGCTCCGCTTCGCTATCCGCCAGACGGTAAAAGACCGATTTCGCCTCTCGCCGGGGGATGACGAGCCCGCCTTCGCGCAAGGCGGCAAGATGCTGGGACAGGTTCGGCTGACGGATGCCGGTCACCTCCTCAAGCGTGCCGACCGTGCACTCGCCTTGCACCAGATGCGCCGCGAGCATGAGTCGGGCGGGATGGGCGAGCACCTTGATCAACCGGCTGGCCTGTTCCACTCGGGCACGCAACGCTGCAACCTCAGTCACGACGCCTTCACCGGGCGCAGTTGATAGTACCAGGCACCACCCCGGGCCATGGCGGCATCGACTTCTTCCATGCTGTGCGGCGGCGGCTCGATCAGCGGGTCGCCAGGCCGCCAACCTTCCGGTGTGGCGGCGGCCTCTCGATCGGCAACCTGCAGCGCCTGCACCAACCGGAGGACCTCGCCGACATCGCGTCCGATATCCATCGGATAATACAACAGCGCCCGCACCAGCCCGGCGGGATCAATGACGAACGTGGCGCGCACATCGGATGTATCGGTCGCGTCTTCGGGCAGCATGCCGTAAGCACGGGAAATCGCCATCGATACGTCCTCGATGATGGGGAACGGGATCTCCACGCCGAACTCCTCGCGGATGGCGCGCACCCAGGCGAGATGCGCATACAAGCTGTCGACGGAAAGCCCAAGCAGGTCGCAGCCAATGGCGGCGAAGCGCGGCGCCAGACGCGCGAAGGTGATGAACTCGCTGGTACAGACCGGAGTGAAATCCGCTGGGTGGGAGAACAGAACGAGCCAACGCCCGGCGTAATCGGCGAGGCTGTGCACGCCCTGGGTCGTCCTGGCGCGAAAGGGCGGCGCCGGTCGGTTCAGCCGGGGCAGATCGGGAGAGAGTCCGGAGACAGGGGATGATGCCACTTCCGCAGACACAGAATCTGCCATTTCCCTAACCAGCAAGGCCGTCAATTTTACAATTTTGCATCCCAGACCGACTCAAGCGGCTCCCCCCTCGCGGTTTCTCGCCATGATTACGGGTGTTGGCAAAGTTCATATTATAGGGTTTATGATATATGCAAGTGATGCCGCTCCGCCAAAGGGGACGGTATCGCTGCCGTATCATGCTCAAGGAGCTTTGATCGTGAAGCGCACCCCTGAGCGGGTAGATGGACGGGGCCTCCCCCCGCGCCACGATCCCGGACGACAAGGCCGGTCCGAATGAGCCCGCCCACCCGTTCATTACGGTATCACATCGTCCTGGCGCTGGTCGCCAAGCTCGCGATGCTGGCCCTGCTCTACCTGTTCTTCTTCTCCCCGGCGCACCGCCCGGCGATCGATCCGACCGCCCTGTTCGGTCTCGCCGTTAGCGTAAGGTGACCGATATGGATCTCGTTTCGCTGTCACGCCTACAGTTCGGGCTGACCGCCCTTTACCACTTCCTATTCGTACCGCTGACCCTGGGGCTCTCCGTCATCCTCGCGATCATGGAGAGCATCTACGTCACCACCGGCCGCACCATCTGGCGCGACATGGTGAAGTTCTGGGGCACGCTGTTCGGCATCAACTTCGCCATGGGTGTCGCGACCGGCATTACCATGGAGTTCCAGTTCGGCACGAACTGGGCGTATTATGCTCATTACGTTGGCGATATTTTCGGCGCCCCACTGGCTATTGAAGGCCTCATGGCCTTCTTCCTGGAAGCGACCTTCGTCGGCATGTTTTTCTTCGGCTGGAACAGGCTCTCCAGGGTCCAGCACCTGGTCGTCACCTGCCTGGTCGCGCTCGGCACCAATCTCTCCGCGCTCTGGATCCTGATCGCCAACGCGTGGATGCAAAATCCGGTCGGCGCCCGCTTCGATCTCGCCACCATGCGGATGGAAGTGTCGGACTTCGCCGCGGTGCTTCTGAACCCGACGGCACAGGCCAAGTTCGTCCACACCGTCTCCGCCGGCTACGTCACCGGCTCGATGTTCGTGCTCTCGATCAGCGCCCTCTACCTGCTGCGCGGCAAGCATCGCGAGATCGCCGTCCGCTCCGCGACACTCGCCGCGAGCTTCGGCCTCGCCGCCGCACTCTCGGTCGTCGTGCTGGGTGACGAGAGCGGCTACACCGCCGGCCAGAACCAGAAGATGAAACTCGCCGCCATCGAGGGGATGTGGGACACCGAGCCTGCGCCTGCGTCCCTCACCCTGGTCGGCCTCCCGGATCAGGCGAAGCACGAGACCCGTCTCGCCATCCGCCTGCCCCTTGCGCTCGGCCTGATCGCGACCCGTTCGGTTGATGGCCGGGTGGAGGGGATCAACGACCTCGTTCATGAAAACGAGACGCGCATCCGGAGCGGCATGATCGCCTACTCGGTCATGAAGGATCTCCGCGCCCATCCGGAGGATACGGCGAAGCGTGACCTGTTCCAGGCACATGTGAACGATCTCGGTTACGCCCTGCTGCTGCGCCGCTATACGCCGAACGTCGTTGATGCGACCGAAGCGCAGATCCAGGCGGCCGCCTGGTACACGGTACCCGCGGTGGCGCCACTGTTCTGGAGCTTCCGCGTCATGGCCGGCCTCGGCTTCTTCTTCATCGCGCTGTTCGGAACGATGTTCTGGCAGTCCTGCCACCGGCGGGTCGAGAGCAACCGGACCCTGCTCAAGATCTGCGCCTTTGCCCTGCCTCTGCCCTGGATCGCCGCCGAGTTCGGTTGGTACGTCGCCGAGGGCGGCCGCCAGCCCTGGACGATCGACGGCGTGCTGCCGACCTTCCTTTCGGCCTCCAGCCTCTCCACCGGCAGCCTCTGGCTCTCGGTCAGCGGCTTCGTACTGCTCTATTCCGGCCTCGCCGCGGTCGAGCTCTACCTCATGGTCCGCACTGTCCAGCAAGGGCCGGCCACGCCCGAGCATCCGACCGCCACCTCGCCCTTCCCGACCCCCTTGCAGCCGCACGCCGCCGAATAAGGAGCACGCGTCATGCACATACTCTCGGATTACAGCTTTCTCCGCGTGCTCTGGTGGATGCTGCTCGGCGTGCTGCTGATGGGCATCGCGATCATGGACGGGCTTGACATGGGCACCGCCATCCTGCTGCCCATCGTGCCGCGCAATGACGCCGAACGCCGGGTGTTGATCAACACGGTCGGCCCGGTATGGGAAGGCAATCAGGTGTGGCTGATCCTTGGCGGCGGCGCGATCTTCGCCGCCTGGCCGGCGCTCTACGCCATCGCTTTCTCCGGCTTCTACCTGGCGATGCTGCTGCTGCTGCTCTCGCTGATCCTGCGACCGGTCGGCTTCAAGTTCCGCAGCAAGCTCGAGGGCACGCGCTGGCGGAATGCCTGGGACGGCGCGCTGTTCCTCGGCGGCCTGGTGCCGGCGCTGGTCTATGGCGTCGCGTTCGGCAATGTGCTGCGCGGCGTGCCCTTCCGCCTCGATGACACGATGCGGATGACCTATGAGGGCTCGTTCTTCGGCCTGTTCACCCCGTTTGCCCTGCTCTGCGGCCTGCTCAGCGTGGCGATGATCACTCTGCATGGGGCGACCTGGCTCGGCTGCAAAACTGAAGGCGAGTTGCGCACGCGAGCGGCGAATGTCGGCCAACTGGCCGGCAAGGCGGCGATCGGCCTGTTCGCGCTCGGCGGTGTCTGCTCGATCTTCATGCACACCTACGGGTTGACGGATATCGGCGCCGGCGACGCTCCGTCCAACCCGCTGGCCAAGCACGTGATCACCGGGGCCGGCACCCTGTTCGGCGCCTATGGGCGGCATCCGCTCGGCATCCTCGCCCCCATCGCCGGGTTCGGCGGCTTCGTCGGGGCGATGACGCTGCTCCGGACCGGGGAACGGCCTCTGCTCGCCTTCTGCGCCAGCGGACTCGGTATCGCCGGGGTCATCGCCACGGCCGGCATCAGCCTGTTCCCGTTCATGATGCCATCCTCGACCGATCCGGTGTCCAGCCTGACCGTGTGGGATGCATCCTCCAGCCGGCTGACCCTCGCCATCATGACCGGGGTGACGGCGATCTTCCTGCCGATCATCATCGCCTACACGTCCTGGGTCTATCGAGTGCTGCGCGGGCCGGTGACGGTGGAATCGGTCGCCACCAACAGCAAGTCCTTCTACTGAGCGGAGTATAGTCCGATGTGGTATTTCGCCTGGATTCTTGGCCTGGGCTTCGCCGCGGCGTTCGCTGCCCTCAATGCCCTGTGGTTCGAGTTCTCGCCGGACGGCCCGGTACGCGATCAGTAAGCAGAGAACTTCGCCCGGTATATGTCGGGAAAGGAAAGGCCAGAAGCTCCATCCCTGGCCCGTGCCGGGGCCGCATGGCCCCGGCACCTATTACTTCGACAAAATCCAGACTTTTGCCAACAAAACAGAAATGGAAATTTATATTAATTGGCAACTTCTGATCTTGTCTGGCTGCCATTGATTTCAGACCCTACAACACCCGATTTCGGTGCAACACGATTCTGGAATAGTCCGGAACCGTACAGCATCACGTAACGAAGAGCAGTCATCATCGGCCGTTCTATGAGATAGTAAGTTGCGGTCCCGGCCAACAATCCGAGCAGCACGATCGCAGCAAATACCGCCAACTCTCCAGGGAGGCTGAACTGATAGCGCTTGGCAAGCGCGATAACCGGCGACAGCAGCACGACGTGAACCAGATAGATCGAGTAAGACGCGTCCCCCAGAATGAGCGGGATACGCAGTCGCTGCATGGCAATCCGCCCCTCCAGACCTACGACAGAAAGCATTATGGCAGCGGATGGAATGCCCCAGACGATCACACGGTATGTATAGGCGCTTTGCGGCGGCAACAGATCGCTAAGCATCAATCCGACGCAACCACTCCCCAGCAAAGCACAGAGATCCAATGTTCCGATCCTATATCTGAACCACTGCCGGCCAGCGAGTTCAGCAATCCACATACCGGCCACAAATTCTAGCAGGAGCGGATCAAGCACTCTTGCTTCCGCACCCCATCCTGGGGTGCGGAAGCAACCGACAGCCGCCAATACGATAAAGATGGGGGTTAACGCACGATCAGGCCGCACTCTCAGTACTAGGCATAACGTGAACGCATAGTAGAAAAACATCTCGAAGCAGAGAGTCCATCCTGCGGATATGACGGGTAGAATATCATGCTGGCCATTGAACGAGGGAATCAACAGAAAGGACGCTACGGAATTCCAGACCGTAAGCGTCGAGTTCCTAGCCATGAATGGCACAATCAGAATGATTGCGATTTTGACCGAGGTCAGCAGCCAGTAAAGAGGAATGATACGAATCAGGCGTTTTTCAAGAAACGTCCGCCACACTCCTTGAACCTGCCAAGATCCACGCGTTGTCCAAACAATGACGAATCCGCTGATCAAAAAGAACAGATCAACACCACCATTACCAAAATACGGCACCGACAGCCGCGTGAATCCATTTCTATCCTGCAAATTCCAGGCAACATGGAAAGATATCACAAGTAATGCAGCAAATCCGCGCAGAATCTGGACGCCAAGAAACTTGCGTTTCTCATCCATGTTATACCACCCCTATCTATCCTAAAAGTCATGGCTTGTTGAACAAGCAGACCCTCCCATTTACCCAGACCTGTTAGAGCGGGATGATCGCTGAATGACGCGCTCATCCCGCTCTAGGCCTTTGTTTTGGCGAGCAAGTTAATGGGTTCAGGTGGTTCCACCTAAAACCATCTTGCTCTATGGGCCAGGGGCGACATCTCTCCGGACCCGTCATGCCCGCCCCGGGGTGACGGACAAGCGACCACGGCTCCACCGCATCCACGCGGCCGGTGCGGCCAGCAACGGCCCGGGCGCCCGGGCCAAGGCAAGCGAGGAAATGCCACTGATGACCGAGAGTGTCGGGACCGCGATCGCCGTCACCTCCAATAGGGAGCCGGGCGAGCTACGGGTCAAATCCGGCAGCATCACCATGCTCGGCCTGTTCGATGTGGCCTTCGCCATCGACCTGGCGCGGGTGGAAGCGCTCTGGGCGCGGCAGGCCCGGCCGGCCAGCAGCCGGTTGCGGTTCAGCGCGACCCCGCCCAAGGCGGTGGCGTTCGGCGTGCCGCCCGTCGCCCTGATCCTCGATACGCTGGATCTCGATCTCGAGGGCGGCGAAACGGTCACCGCGATCGTCACGGCGCGGATCTATGATTTCGGGGTCGTCACCCTGGCGGTTCGCGTCGGCGGCGCCGGCCTTACCTGGGCGGAGTACAGCCGGCTGCTCAACCGCGTGGACCGCGCGCTCGGCGCCGAATCGGAATCGCCGCTTTGGTCCCGCCTGCTGGAGAGCCTGACCGAGCCGCTGCACGAGGCCCTGATCCGGCCGGCCCGGTCCACCCTGAGGGAGGATTACCTGTTCGGGGTGGTGCACAGCTTCAGCGAGCCGATGCCGGCCGCCGCGCTGGTCGACACGGTCGATCTGGTCCCGCTGCTCACCGGCGAGCAGCGGCCGCTCTCCCCCGGCGCGCGCCATGATCTGCTGTCACACCGCTTCTCCTATTACGAGGACGATCTCGTCGTGCTCGCCTGGGACCGGGCCTTCATCTATGAGCCGCGCGGCGATTCCGATGTCGCCGACGTGCTGGAGGTGGCCAACGCCCAGCTCCTCGAAATGCGCTACTATGACGAGTTGCTCGATGCCGAGCTGCCGCGCATGTACGCCCTCGTGCAGGATGCGCGCCGGCACTGGAACCTGTTCGCCCCCCGCCGCTACGCCGATCTCGCGCGCCGCCTGTACCGCCTGGTCGCGGAGGTCACCGAGCTGACCGAGAAGGTGGACAATGCCCTGCAGGTCACCGAGGACGTCTATCTGGCCCGGATCTATGCCGAGGCGCTCGATCTCTACCGGGTGCCGACGGTCAGCGCCGCCGTTGACCGCAAGCTCGCGATCATCCGTGACACCTATGCCGCGTTGTACGACGAAGCCTCCAGCAGCCGCGCGGGGTTGATGGAGATGTCCGTCATCATCCTGATCCTGGTGGAAATCGTGCTCGCGCTGATCCACTGAGGATCGCGGCCGGAACTTTCCCGCGTCTCACTCTTTTTGTCCCGGCAGCCGAAAACGGTGGGAGGCGGCGATGCCGGACCAGGCCAGTGCGCCACGCGTCAGCCATCTGCTGGAGACGTCGCTCTACGTCGCCGACCTCGCGCGCGCCCGGCGTTTCTACGAGGCGGTGTTCGGCTTCGCGGCGGTGTTCGAGGATGCCCGCATGTGCGCGCTCGAGGTGCCCGGCGACGGCATGCTGCTGCTGTTCCGGCAAGGCGCCAGCACGCGGCCGATCCCGACGCCGGGCGGCGAGATTCCGCCGCATGACGGCACGGGGCACCTGCACCTCGCCTTCGCCATCTCCCCGGACGAGCTGGCGCGCTGGGAGGCGCATCTGGATCAGGCCCATGTCGCCATCGAGAGCCGGGTCACCTGGCCGCGCGGCGGGATGAGCCTCTATTTCCGCGACCCGGACAGGCATTTGGTGGAGATCGCGACCCCCGGTCTCTGGCCCGGCTACTGATGACGGAGGCCGCCCGGACGGGGCCGGCGGCGACGGGCGGCGAGGCCGCCGTCCAGGAAAGATGTGACGTAAAAACGAGGGCCCGGTATGATGCGGGCGTGAATGTCATCGCCCCTCCCAAGACGCGCCTTGCCGTCGAAGTGGTCTTCGACCTCGTCTGCCCCTGGTGCTACCTGGGGATCAGGCGCCTGTTTCAGACCTTGCAGCGCCGGCCGGACCTGCTGGTCGAGATCGTCTGGCGGCCATTCCTGCTCAGTCCGGACATGCCGCGCGCCGGGATGTCCCATGCCGACTATATCCTGCGCAAATTCGGCGGCGAGGAACGGGCGCGGCGGCTCTACGGCTCCATCACCGATCTCGGCCGGGCGGAGGGCGTGCTCTTTCGCTTCGACCGTATCCAGCGCACGCCGAGCAGCGTCGATGCGCACCGCCTGGTGCGCTGGGCGGGGCGCGCCGGCTGTGCGGACGAGATGGTGGAGGCACTGTTCGCCGCCCATTTCGGCGATGGTCTTGATATCGGCGATGTCGCCGTGCTGACGACGATCGCCGCCGCCTGCGGCCTGAACCCGCTCGCCGCCCGCGCCTTCCTGCTCAGCGAGCAGGATGTCGATTGCGTGCACAGCGATAATCTGCGCGCGCATCGTCTCGGCATCAACGGCGTGCCCTGCATCGTGGTCGCCGGCCGGCATGCGATCGCCGGAGCGCAGGAGCCGGAGGTGATCGAGCGCCTGCTGGATGTCGCCGCCGTGGAGACGACGGAATTGGTGAACGGCACACGCGCCTGACCGGCGTCGCGCCGGCGTGAGCGACGCATGGGCGACCCGCCCCCCCGGAGCCGGGGGGCGGGACGCGATGGGGACGGGCGTTCAGGCGGCGCGAATCACCTTGAGGAACTCGTTGGCGTGCTGTTCCAGCTGCGCCGTCTGCTCGGAGAGGGTGTTCGCCGAGCCGAGCACCTGCCGCGCCGCCGCGCCGGTTTCCCCGGCCATGTCCGACACCCGGCCGATCGTCTCCGACACCGAGCGCGTTCCCTGCGCGACAAGCTGCACGCTGTTGGCGATCTCCTGCGTCGCCTGCCCCTGCTGCTCGACCGAGGCGGAGATTCCCGAGGCCACCTCGCGCAGGCCCGAAACGGTCGCGCCGATCCCCTCGATGGCGGTGATCGTCTGCCCGGTGGCGACCTGGATGCCTTCGATCTGCACCCGGATCTCCTCGGTCGCCCGCGCCGTCTGACCCGCCAGCGCCTTCACCTCGGAAGCCACCACGGCGAAGCCCTTGCCCGCCTCTCCGGCACGCGCCGCCTCAATGGTCGCGTTCAGCGCCAGCAGATTGGTCTGGGTCGCGATGCCGTTGATCAGGGCGACGATCTCGCCAATCCGGTTCGCGGATTCGGCGAGATGCTTCACCGATTGCTCGGTCGCCCCCATCTCGGCCGAGGCCTTCTCGATCATGACGGAGGATTGCGCCATGCGGCCGGTAATCTCACCGACCGAGGCGGACAGCTCCTCCGCCGCGCTGGCGACGGTCTGCACATCCGCCGAGGATTGCCGCCCGGCGGCTGCGACGGTCGCGCTTTCCTGGGTCGTGTGCTCGGCGGTCTCGGTCAGCGCCCGTGCCGCCGCCCGCATCGCGTCCGTGGTCGCCTTCACCCCGGTCACGACCGAGGTGACACTTGCCTCGAACTCGGCGGCGACGCGCTCCTTGGTGGCG
>DATJWY010000050.1:0-10183 GCA_035500775.1 Acetobacteraceae bacterium | reverse complement strand
ATCCCGCTGGGGCCTTGAGGCCACAGACCACCATCCGTTTGATTTCTCAAAACTTGTGTGGGTCTGGGGGCGCTGCCCCCAGCGGGGTGCAGGGGCAGAGCCCCTGCAAAGCGATGGGTCAACTTTTAAGACGGTTGGTATTAGCCCTTTGGAAACCCTTTCGTTGCGTGGAGCCGGAACAGATCGGGCAGCTCGGTGAGGGAGCACAGGGGCAACGCGCCTAGGGCGCGCAAGGCTGCACCGTCGCCGTGCGGCGTGTAGCCCAGGCAGGGCATGCCGGCGGCCCGCGCGGCCATCACGCCGGGGCGTGAATCCTCGATCACCAGGCAGGTCTCCGGCGGCACGCCCTCGGCCGCCGCGGTGGCCAGGAACAGGGCCGGGTCGGGCTTGCCGACGCCGACATCCCCGGCGCTGTGCACCCGCCCGGCCACCAGATCGGCGATCCCGGTCACCGCGAATTTCGCGGCCAGCTCCGCATGCGACGAATTGGAGGCTATGCGGAACGGCAGCCCGAGGTCCCGCGCCGCCCGCAACGCCGCCTCGGCGCCCTCGATCAGCGCGACCCCGGCGGTCAGTTCCGCGACCAGCGCCGCCTGCAACGCCTCCACCCAGTTCGGCGGCAGAACGCGGCCGGTCGTCGCTTCCACCGCGTCGCGGACATCGGAAAGCCGTTTGCCCTCGAACCGTGCCCGCGCGGCCTCCGGCGTCAGCGTCCAGCCGACCTCTTGCAAGGTGCGCGAGATGACCCGGCTCGCCGGCCCCTCGCTGTCGATCAACACACCATCGCAATCGAAGATCACGAGCCTGAGCGGTGAGGGGATCATGCGCGGCCGCTCCGCACGAAGGGGCAGTCGCGATGCCGCGCGGGGCAGGTGGCCCCGCCGGCGAAGCTCACGAGGCCCGGCCCATGCGCCCGCGCCCGGCGCACGAGATCGGCCAGCGCACCAATAAAACCCGGATCGTCATTCTGCGCGGGCACCCTGAAATAGCCGGGCACCCCAAGCCTGTCCGCGAGTTGGCGGTATTCCACGTCCAATTCCACCAATGTTTCCGAATGTTCCGAGACGAAGGCGACCGGCACCACCACGACCGCCACCTTGTCATGCGCCGCCCGCTCGATTTCCTGCTCGGTGCTCGGCTCCAGCCATTTCTGCGGCGTCGCGCGCGACTGGTAGCAGATCACGTGGTCGAGACCAGGTTCGCCGAGCGCCGCCACCATGGCCCCGACGGTGCGCTCGATCTGGAACTGATAGGGATCGCCCGCCTGCACGATCGCTTCCGGCAGGCCATGCGCGGAAAACAGTACCCTGAGGCCGGTGCCGGCCGGCAGCGCCGCCCGCGCCTCCGCCAGCGTCCGCCGCAGCAGCGCGGTGCTGGCGGCGACATAGCCGCCATCCTCGTGCCAGCAGCAGAGCGTCGTCACCGGACGGGCAAGGCCGGCCCGCGCCGCGGCGTCGCGCCAGGCGGTCAGCGAGCTGCCGGTCGTGGTGGTGGAGAAATGCGGGTAGAGCGGCAACAGCAGGATCTCGTCCGGATTCCAGTCGCGCACCGCCCGCGCCGCTTCCAGGCTGAACGGGTGCCAGTAGCGCATGGCGATGAAGCAGCGCGCCTCGATCTCCGGCAGCGCCGCCTCCAGCGCCCGGGCCTGCCGCTCCGTCAGCTCCAGCAACGGCGAGCGGCCGCCGAGCAACGCGTAGTTCTCCGTCGCGGGCTTCGCCCGCGCGCGGGCGATGATGCGGGCGAGGAAGGGCCGGACGAAGGGTGGCACCCGCAGGATCGCCGGGTCGCGGAACAGGTTCAGCAGGAAGGGGCGGATAGCCTCGGGACTGTCCGGACCGCCGAGATTGAACAGAACGATCGCGAGCTTCACGCGCAACTCCGGTGACGGCGGAAGGCGAGGGGCTCTGCCCCTCGACCTCGCTGGGGCCTTGAGGCCCCAGACCCCCAATACTTTAAGTAATGGATTCCAAAGGCTAAGCCTTTGGCGGGGTCGAGGGGCAGAGCCCCTCGCCTTGCTTAATATGAGCGTTAAGGAAGACTCCGCAGCCGCTCGATCAACGCGGCCACGTTCTCGGTCGGGGTCTGCGGCAGGATGCCGTGCCCGAGGTTGAAGATGTGCGGCCGGCCACGGAACGCGGTCGCGATCGCCGTCGCCTGCTGCTCCAGCGCCTCCCCGCCGGCGACGACGGCCAGAGGATCGAGATTGCCCTGCAGGGCGACGTGCTCCGGCACCAATGACGCGGCCACGACCGGATCGGCCGCCGTGTCGAGGCCGACGGCATCGACCCCGGTCTGCCCGGCATAGGCCCCGAGCTGCGTGCCGGCCAGGCGCGGGAAGCCGATCACCGGCAGGCCCGGATGCAGGCGCTTGATGGCCGCGACGATCCGCTTTGTAGGCTCCACCACGTGCCGGACGAATTCCGCCGGGGGCAACAGGCCGGCCCAGGTGTCGAACAGCATCACCGTCTCGGCGCCGGCCGCGACCTGGGCGGAGAGATAGCCGATCGTGGCCTCCACCAGCAGGTCGATCAGCCGGTCGAACAGCACGGGCTCGGCGTAGGAGAGCAGGCGGGTCGCGGCGAAATCGCGCGATCCGCCGCCCTCGACCATGTAGCAGGCAACGGTGAACGGGCTGCCGGCGAAGCCGATCAGGGCGCAGCTCTCCGGCAACGTCGCCCGCACCCGGCGAACGGTCTCGATGATCGGCGCCGTCATCTCCGGCACGCGATCGAGGGAGAGCCGGTTCAGCGCCGCCGCGTCGCGCAGCTTCGGCAGCACCGGGCCTTCGCCTTCCACGAAGTCCAGCCCATGCCCCATGGCCCAGGGCAGCATCAGGATGTCGCTGAACAGGATGGCCGCGTCCATGCCGTAGCGGCGGATCGGCTGGAGCGTGATCTCGGTGGCGAGATCCGGGTTCGTGCACCGGGCGATGAAACCGCCCGATTCCTCCCGCAGGGCCCGGTATTCCGGGAGATACCGCCCGGCCTGGCGCATCAGCCACACCGGCGGCGGCCACACCGCTTCGCCCGCCAGCACACGCAGCAATTTCTTCGCGGTCATGTCGGTTCGCCCAAGCTCGATGCGCTCCCCTTAAACACAGAGAAGAAGAAAGAGAATGGTTGGGGTAGGTGTAGGGCCTGTGGATAACGGGGTACCCGATATTCCGGATCTGCCCCTCCGGTCATCCACAGGCTTTGCACATGCCAGCCCGTTGAATTGTCGCGGATTTCCCGATTCATCCCGGATTCGCCCATCGCCGGCCGGGATTCGGTCCCGAGGTACGCCCGAGATGCCCGGTTGTCCACGACTCTCTCGCCGCGCCAAAACGGAGTGGCTGTGCAAGCCGGTTATCCCCGTTATCCTCGCACGCATGACAGAGCATCGGATCAACCTGCATCTCGTTTCCGACGCCACGGGCGAGACGCTGAATTCCCTCGCCCGCGCCACGGTGGCGCAGTTCGAGCATGTCCAGATGGTCTACCATCGGTGGAGCCTGATCCGGACGCGCTTCCAGCTGCACCGGGTGCTGGAGGGCATCGAGGCCGAGCCCGGCCCGGTGCTTTCCAGCGTCATCGACAAGGCGCTGAGCCATGACCTTGAGACCACCTGCCGCCGCCTTGGCGTGCCGCTGGTCAATGTGCTGCAGCCGGTGCTCGACGTGCTGCAGGAATATATCGGCGAGAAGGCCGGCGCCCGTCCGGGCCGGCAATACGTGCTGGATGCGGATTATTTCCGCCGGATCGACGCCATGCATTACGTGCTGGCGCATGATGACGGGCAGATGCAGGCAGGCATTGCCGAGGCCGATGTGGTGCTGGTCGGCGTCTCCCGCAGCTCGAAGACGCCGACCTCGTTCTACCTCGCCAATCGCGGCATCAAGGCCGCCAACGTGCCGCTGGTGCCCGGTCTGCCCGATCCGCCGGGCCTCGAGGATCCGCGCTGTCCCGTGGTCGGGTTGACGATCGATCCCTCCTCGCTGATCGAGATCCGCCGCCACCGGCTGAAGCTGATCGGGCAGGGACAGCCGGGCGGGGTGCGGCAGGACAGCGGCGACTATGTCGATGTCGAGGCGGTGAAGGCGGAGCTGCTCTGGGCCCGCCGGCTTTGCACGCGGCGCGGCTGGCCCGTGGTGGATGTCACCCGCCGCTCGATCGAGGAGACGGCGGCGACCGTACTGCAAATGATGGATGCCTGGCACGAACGCCACCGCAAGGCGGCGCAGGAACAGTAATAGGGAAGGCCAGGGGCTTTGCCCCTGGACCCCAGCAAAGGCTAAGCCTTTGCAATCCATTCTTTTTCCAGGCTGTATCGGTCGTCAGCCCTGAACCTCAGGTGCGCTACGAAAATAATGGGTTCCAAGGGCCTCCCGGCCCTTGGCGGGTCCAGGGCAGAGCCCTGGTCTTGTCTTGAACGCCTTTTTTCAGTGCACACGGGGCTGCCTCAGAGCCTTAAAAAAACTTCGAGCGTCTGCCGCTTCGGTGGAAGCAGCAGACGCCCGGTTTCAGCACCGTGCGGGGAGAGCCGGGATTAGCCGAGTTGCTCGCCGTGCAGTACCACGTCCAGACCCTCGACCTCTTCCTCGCGGCTGACGCGCAGGCCGATGACGAGGTCGATGACGAAGAGCAGGATCAGCGAGACCACGCCGCTCCACACCAGCGTCACGCCGACGGCCTTGCACTGGATGATGAACTGCGCGAGGCCGCCCGGCGAACCGCCCGGGGAGGACGAGGTCGCGGAGAGCGGGCCATAGGAGAACACGCCGGTCAGGAGCGCGCCGACGATGCCGCCAATGCCATGCACGCCGAACGTGTCCAGGCTGTCGTCATAGCCGAGCAGGTGCTTGAGCGTGGTCGCCGCGAAGAAGCAGATCACGCCGGCGGCGATGCCGATGATGATGGAGGCGCCAGGCAGCACATAGCCCGAGGCCGGGGTGATGGCGACGAGGCCGGCCACGGCGCCGGAGATGATGCCGAGCACCGACGGCTTGCCCTTGACCATCCACTCCGCGAACATCCAGCCGAGCGCGGCGGAGGCGGTCGCGATCTGCGTCACCGCCATGGCCATGCCGGCGCGGCCATTGGCGGCCACGGCGGAACCGGCGTTGAAGCCGAACCAGCCCACCCAGAGCAGCGAGGCGCCGATCACCGCATAGGCGAGGTTGAACGGGGCCATGTTATCGTGCCCGTAGCCGACGCGCTTGCCGAGCACGAGGGCGCACATCAGGCCGGCGATACCGGCGTTGATGTGCACCACGGTGCCGCCCGCGAAGTCGAGCGTGCCGGCGTTGAACAGCCAGCCGGTCGGCGCCCAGACCCAGTGCGCGATCGGGCTGTAGACCAGCAGCGACCACAGCACCATGAACACGCACATCGCCGAGAACTTCATGCGGTCGGCGAAGGCGCCCGCGATCAGGGCCGGAGTGATGATCGCGAACGTCATCTGGAACATCATGTAGACGCTCTCCGGGACGGTGAGCGTCGTGGCGCCGGGCGTGCCGTTGCCCAGGATGAAGCCGGAATCGTCGCCCAGGCTGATATGATCGGCGATGCCGTTCAGCATGAAGCGCGAGAAGTCGCCGATATAGGCGCCGCCATTGGTGAAGGCGAGGCTGTAGCCGGCGACGGTCCAGGTAATCGTGACCAGGCAGCAGATCGCGAAGGACTGCATCAGCGTGGCGAGCACGTTCTTCTTGCGAACCATGCCGCCGTAGAAGAGCGCGAGACCCGGAATGGTCATCATCAGCACGAGGGCGGTGCTGGTCAGCATCCAGGCGGTGTCGCCATGGTCATAGGCCGGCGGCTTGGCGGGCGCCGCGGTCTGGGCGAAGGCCGGCAGGGCGAGCAGCAGCAGGGGCAGCGCCGCTGCAAGCGTGCGCAGGCGGAGGTGTCTCATTGTTCTTCCTCTTACAGGGCGGCCGCGTCGGTCTCGCCGGTGCGGATGCGCACGGCGCGCTCCACATCCAGTACGAAGATCTTGCCGTCGCCAATCTTGCCGGTCTGGGCGGAGCGCATGATCGCCTCGACGACCTGCTCCACCAGATCGTCCGGAATCACGACCTCGATCTTTACCTTAGGCAGGAAGCTGACCTGGTACTCGGCGCCCCTGTAGATCTCCGTCTGACCCTTCTGCCGGCCGAAGCCCTTCACCTCGGTGACGGTCAGTCCCTGCACGCCAAGCGGCGTCAGGGCCTCCCGCACATCGTCGAGTTTGAAGGGCTTGATGATCGCCATCACGAGCTTCATCGCACCTTCCTTCCTTGATCCGCCGCCCGCAACGGGATGCGGCATGATCGAATGATCTTCCAAGAAACGTGCCGTCATTCCGGCCCGGTCGTCGCCGGACCGGAATAAGTGTCCGGCGGTCCAAATTCGGGCGCCATACCGCGATATCGCTTCCCGGCCATGCCGTTCCACCTTGGCGGCATTATTCTATTGTGTCGAAATGATGCGTACGAATTGGGCAGATTGGATCGAACGCCGTGCAGCCGGGGGCGGGTGGCGCCGGCACCGCGGTTGGGCTAGGAACAGAGCATGAAGACGGTGGATGTCGTGATCGTGGGGGCGGGCCCGGTCGGGGCCAGCCTCGCCTGCCTGCTGGCCGGGGCGGGGGTTTCCACCGCCATTATCGACCAGGCTCCGCTCCAGCCGATGGAGCATCCCGATTTCGACGGCCGGGCCTATGCGATCGCCGCCGGGCCGCGCCGTCTGCTGGAAGAAGCCGGGCTGTGGGACCTGCTGCCGGCGTCATCGTGCCCGATCGAGCAGATCCGGGTGTCGGACGGGCAGATCGGCCGGCCCGCCTCGCGTTTGTTCCTGCATTTCGACTATCGCGATGTCGGCGACGAGCCGGTCGGCTGGATGGTGGAGGCGCGCAGCCTGCGCGTAGCGTTGAACGCGCGCCTGCACGCCTTGCCCGGACTCGCTGTGTACGCTCCGGCACAGGCCCGGGTGGAGCGTTCGCCCGAGGGCGCGAAGGTGCATGTCGTCGATGGTCCCGTCATCGCTTGCCGGCTGGTGATCGCGGCGGATGGCAGGCAGAGCAAGCTGCGCGCCGAGGCCGGCATCGGCGTCACCCGGATTCCGTATCACCAGAGCGGCATCGTCTGCGCCGTCGCGCATGAGAAGCCGCACCACAACACCGCGCTCGAGCATTTCCTGCCCTCCGGTCCGTTCGCGCAGTTGCCGCTCCGCGGCACGGCGGAGGCGGAGAATATTTCGGCCCTGGTCTGGACCGAACGCTCAGCCCTGGCGGAGCGGCTGATCCAGCTCGACGATGCCGCCTTCGCCCGCGAGATCCTGCGCCGCATGGGCGACCATCTCGGCTGGGTGCGGCCGATCGGGCGGCGCTGGCTGTATCCGCTCTCGGCGCTCTACGCGCAGCGTTATGTCGATACCCGGCTCGCCCTGATCGGTGACGCCGCGCATGGCGTGCACCCGATCGCCGGCCAGGGGCTCAATCTCGGCTTCCGCGACATCGAGGTGCTGGCCGAATTGCTGCGCGAGGCCATCGCGGCGGGCGAGGATCCGGGCGATCCGGCCCTGCTCGCGCGCTACCAGCGCCAGCGCCGGCCGGACAACATGCTGATGATGCTGGGAATGGATACGCTCGACCGCCTGTTCAGCACCAACAACCCGGTGCTGCGCCTCGCGCGGGATCTCGGCATCGCCGGGGTGCACCGGATGCCGGGGCTCAAGCGCGCCTTCATGCGCCAGGCGATGGGGATGGGCTCGCGGCTCGCCTCGTAGGATCGTTCCGCCCGAAAGAAGGCCAGACCGGCCTGGCGAAATCCCTTGCCAGGAACCCGGTCTTGTCGCCGAAAATGGGACACGCCCCGCATCGGAACAGGATCCTCGGTCCCATGGCACTTCCCCTTCCGTCCCGCCGTCTCGGCCAGGTGATGTTTGCCGGACGCTGGCTGCTGGCGCCGATCTATGCCGGATTGCTGGTCGCGCTCTTCCTTGTCGTCGTGGAAGTCCTGTTCATCCTGGTCAAGACCATTCCAGGCCTGCTCGAAATGAGCGTGAGCGCATTCCTGTTGTTCGCGCTGAAGCTGATCGACCTTTCCTTCATCGCCAACCTGTTGCTGATGGTGACGGTCGGTAGCTGGCACGATTTCGTCTTGCCGCTCTTGCCGGGCCAGGAGGAAGACCGGCCGGAAGGGCTCAGGCATTTCGGTTTCAGCCTTTTGAAGCTGAAGGTCATCAGCTCGGTGGCGATGATCGCCGCGATCTCTCTGCTGGAGACTTACCTGACCAGCGATGAGACCACGCTCGCCGCCATCCTTCCGGGCGTCGTGGTCCTGCTCGCCTTCTGCCTCGCCGGCCTGTTGCTGGCCTGGACGGACCGGGCTCCGGCCGCGCATGCCGCGCCGGCCCACCCCGGCGCGCCGCCGGCCGGCTGAGCGGGGGCCGGCGCGGGCGCGCCCCATCTCTCGCCGCGCGTCTCGCGTCGCCCGGCGCTATGGTGTTTCCCGCCGCATCTTCCTATCTCCCGGCAACGGAGGCGCGCCTCCGCTCTTCACGCAAGGAACCCGTCATATGCGGAACAGCGAGTCCGTCGCCCACGTCCAGACCCCGCTCTCCACCGTGGACACGTTCTGGAGCACCATCCGCCAGGAAGCGGTTGGCGTCGTGGAGCATGACCGGGCCATGGCGGCGCCGATCAGCGATGCCGTGCTCCGGCATGATTGCTTCGCCGACGCGCTCGGCCAGCGCCTCGCGAGCAAGCTCGCCAATGCGGAGTTCGCCGCCCCGGCGCTCGGCGCCGTGATGGCGGAGGTGCTGGACAACAATCCGGAGGTCGTTGAATCGGCGGTGATTGACCTGACCGCAGTGCGCGACCGCGATCCGGCCTGCCCCGACCTGCTGACCCCGTTCCTCTTCTTCAAGGGCTTCCATGCCTTGCAGGCGTACCGCATCTCGCACGCGCTCTATCGGCGCGGCCGCACCCATCTCGCGCGGCACCTGCAGAGCCGCGCCTCCGAGGTGTTCGCGGTCGATATCCATCCGGCGGCCCGGCTCGGCCGCGGCATCCTGATCGACCATGGCACCGCCCTGGTGATCGGCGAGACCGCCGTGGTGGAGAACGACGTTTCCATCCTGCAGGGGGTGACGCTGGGCGGCACCGGCAAGAGCTGCGGCGACCGGCATCCGAAGATCCGGCGCGGCGTGCTGATCGGCGCCGGGGCGAAGATCCTCGGCAATATCGAGGTGGGCGAGGGCGCCAAGGTGGGCGCGGGCAGCATCGTGCTGGAGCCGGTGCATCCCTACACCACCGTGGTCGGCAACCCCGCGCGCGTGGTCGGCACCCGCCATACCGGGCTGCCGGCGCTGACCATGGACCAGATGCTGCCGCCGCTCGACTACATGATCTGAGCCTGGCGGCCGCGCCGGCAGAGGGGCGAGGGGCCGCGCGGTCGCCCTGGTGGAAGACAGGGCCGTTCATGTCTGATGAATCCGCCGTTGCGCCTCCCTCCGCGAACCATCTGGCGGCAATGGCCCAGGAAGCCGCCTCCTGCCGGCGCTGCGATCTCTGGGCGCATGCCACGCGGACGGTGTTCGGCGAGGGGCCGGCGGATGCCCGCCTGATGCTGATCGGCGAACAACCCGGCGATCAGGAGGATCTGCTCGGTCGTCCCTTCATTGGTCCCGCCGGACAGTTGCTCAACCGGGCGCTGGAGGAAGCCGGGATCGACCGGCGCCTCGTCTATGTCACCAATGCGGTGAAGCACTTCAAATTCAAGCCGCGCGGCAAGCGGCGCCTCCATCAGAAGCCGACCATGCCGGAGATCAAGGCCTGCCGGTTCTGGCTGGACCAGGAACGGGAAATGGTGAAGCCGGCGGTCATCGTAATGCTCGGGACAACCGCGTCGCGGGCGGTGCTGGGCCGCGTGGCGACCATCAGCCGCGAGCGCGGCACGCCGATCCCATTGGGCGAGGGGGCGTGCGCCCTTGCCACCGTGCATCCCTCCTATCTGCTGCGCCTGCCGGACGAGGCGGTGAAGCGGCGGGAATACGCGGCCTTCGTCCAGGATCTGCGCCGCGCCGTTGCGTTGGTTGGTTGCGGGGGGAGGGAAGGCCAGGGCTCCGCCCTGGACCCGTCACGCGAAGGCGTGCTTCGCACGACGGGGCCTTGAGGCCCCAGACCCCCATTACTTAAGTAAAGGATTCCAAAGGCTTGCCTT
>DATJWY010000049.1:0-15681 GCA_035500775.1 Acetobacteraceae bacterium | reverse complement strand
ACATCTGGTCCTCGAAGGCATCCGCGGTCAGCGGCCAGCCATGGCTGAAGACGACCGGCTGCCCTGCCCCCCAGTCCTTGTAGTAGATCTGCGTGCCATCCTTGGTCGTGAACGTGCTCATTGCCGATCTCCCGTGCCGTTCGCCTCTGCCGCCGCCGGCATGCCGGAAGCAACGAGGACCGGCACCTTTGAGATCCCGCGTCACGCCGAGGCCGGGCATGAAGCGGAAAGGCCAGGGCTCTGCCCTGAACCCGCTGGGGCCGTACGGCCCCAGACCCCATTAACTTAAAGGAATCAAATAATTGGGGGGCTGGGGCCTCAAGGTCCCAGTGGGGATCCAGGGGGCAAAGCCCCCTGGACTTACCGCAGTCAAGACATAAGACCGCTGGTATAAGGCGGTTGGTATCAGGTGGTAACGCCGGTCAACTGTTCGTGCAGCGCATGCTCCGCCTCATTGAGGTCGGAAGGCCGTGACAGGTGGTACCACAACCCGTCATGCACCACGGCGCGCACCCGGCCGCTCTCGATCACCCGGTCCCAGAGCGCGTTCATGCTGAACACCGCCTCTTCCCCCTCCCCAAACAAGGCGGGCGAGAGGATCTGCACCCCTGCATAGATATAAGGTGCGATCTCGCGCTCGCCGCGGCGGCGCAGCCCGCCCCATTTCCCGCCCCGTTTATCGAGCAGGAAATCGCCGAACCCGACCTCGGACTGCACCTGGAAGGTGCGATGCACGAGCAGCACCGCATCCGTCTCCGCCGGATCGAAGGCCGCGGCGAGGCGGGCGAGCGCCGGGCTCGGCCCATCCAGCCAGAAACTATCGCCGTTGACGACGAAGAAGGGCTGATCGCCGAGCAACCCCTCCGCCACCGCCGCCGCCACCGCGCCGCCGGTATCGAGCAGCGCCTTCTCCTCCCGCAGCACAGTGCGGGGCGGGCGCTCGCGGCGGGCGAGATGCGCGGCGACCAGGGGCGCATGCCAGTGGGCATTGACCACCACGGTCCCGACCCCCGCCGCACCCAGCCGGTCGAGCGCATGGTCGAGCAGGGGCTTGCCGCCGAGGGGCAGCAGCGGTTTCGCGGTGTTCTCGGTCAGCGGGCGCATGCGCGTGCCAAGGCCGGCGGCGAGCAGCATCGCGTGGGTGGGCTGGATCATGGGGAAAAGGGTATCCGGTCGGGCCAGCCGGTCAGGATTGCGTGCCGCGCTTCGCCCTGGCCGTGGCGAAGCGCGATGGTGAGGGCGTCGGGCGGGGTGAGCGGACCGAGCCGGTCCGGCCATTCCACGATTACCACGCCGGCGCGGGCCTCCTCAAAGCCAAGCTCGGCGAGCGCCTCCGGCCCGTCGAGGCGCCAGAGATCGAAATGGTGCAGGGTGAAGCGCGGAGCGTCGTAGCTCTGCACCAGGGTGTAGCTTGGGCTCGGCACTTCGAGCGCCGGGTCGCCGCAGGCGGCGCGCAGCAGGGCGCGGGTCAGCGCCGTCTTGCCGGCACCGAGCGGTCCTTCAAGCAAGATCGCGTCGCCGGGCCGTAGCAACGCGGCGAGGCGACGGCCGAGAGCTTCGGTCGCCGCGAGATCAGGCAGGTCGAGGTGATACGGCGCCGGCATCCGGCCAATCTGCCGCAGACGGGTGGGCGGTCACAAGACCGGGTCTGGTGCGGCCGGGCGGCGGCCAGAGCAGATCGTGCCTCAGAGCGCCGACGGAACGGAGATCTCCACCGTTCCGGCCCGCCCCGGTTTCTGCCGGCGGGCGATGGTCACGCCGGCGCCGATGCCGAGCAGGTCGCTCACCTTCCGGCCGACCCCGGCCGCGGCGGCGCGGTCCGCCTCGGTGAAGTAGGTAACGTTCAGCCGGATCAGGCGGAACGGCACCGCCACCGGCCCCGCCACCGACAGGCCGCTGGCGCGCAGCGCGCTGGCGATCTGGCGGGCGCGCGCCCCGGCGCGGCGGTTGGAGCGCGGATAGGCCACCACCACCCGCGCCGGGACGGCGGCATCTATGTCACTGGCCGCCGCCGGCGGCGCAGGCGGCGGCGCGGGCGGCGAAGGCAGCGCTCCTACCGCCATCGCCGGCGCCGGCGCGGCCGACCCCGGCATCAGCCCAGGAGGCGGCCTTGGCGGCGGCACGGCTGGCGGCAAAGGCGGTGCGGCGAAGGCGGGCGGGGCGCGCCCCAAACCGGCCGCGCCCAGCGGCGATGCCGCGGGACGCGCCGCCGCCAGCGGGCCCGAAGCGGCGGGCACGGTGATGGAGACGGCGACATCGGGGGCGGACGCGCCGGCGGGCACCCCGCCGGCGACGGCGGCCGGCGCCGCGCGGTCCGGCGTCGCCTCGAACGGCAACGGCGCGCGTGGGGCGGCGCCCGGATCGGGCGCGCCGATCGTCTCCCAATCCGGCCCGCCCGCCATCCCGACCAACAGGTTGGCGACCACCCCGAGCGCGATGCAGATCCCGGCGATCATCACCACCCGCATGCCGAGCCCGGTCGTCCGGCCGTCCTGGCCCGCCGCGTTTCCCTCGCCGGCGAACCGGGCGGCGCGGGCGGCGGCCAGCGCCATCGGGTCCGGCGCCGGGCCGTAGCCGGGCGGCCCGAGAGTTACCCGCGCGGAAATGCTGTCCCGCAGGGCCGGCACGCCCGCCCTGGTCAAACGCTGCCAGAACTCCGGCCGGCCGACGAACACCACCTGCAGCAAGGGCCGCGTTTGCGTCAGGAGGCTCGCCAGCAGCCAGAGATGGCGCAAAGTATCGTCCGGCATCTCATGCGCGTCATCGATCGCGAGCAGCACCGGAGACTGAGCCGGCGCCGTCCGCAGCCAGCGCCGCAGGGCCCGGGCGCTCTCCTCCGGCGCCTGTCCCTCCGCCTCGGTGATGCCGAGCGCCTCCACCACCGCCCGCTGCACCACGAGCGGGTCCGGCCGCGCACGGGTGATGCGGACCACGCGCTGGCCGTGGCGCGACAGGTGAGCGATGATCGCATCCAGCACTACCGTCTTGCCGAACCCCTCCGGACCGGTCACGGCGACGAAACTTTCCCCGAGCCGCAGCGCGCCCACCGCGTCACGCGCCGCCCCGTGCTGGTGGTAGGTCAGCGACACATGGGTCATCGGGAGTGGGTCGGTCAGCGCCGACATGGCGGAATACGCTCCCCTCGCCTGTCATCCGGACCGCGGCGCATCATAGCGCGGCCCTTCCCCCTGGCCGCCTACCAGCAGGTGGCAGGTACAGGGAAATCAACTATTTGCGCTCGCCAGCGAAACCGGAAACAGAGCAAGCCGGAAGCACGATGGGTTTTGATTAAAAATCAGATTTGTCAATATTTTTCGTGAAATTCAGGCAATAAGCACGCCGCATGCTTCCGGTCCTTCCGTCCGCATCGAACAGGCTCTAGTGTCGTGGCGCTTCGCCCACATGGCGGGGACCGGATGGGGGACCCAAGCGGCCCACCGGCTCTTCAGGATCACTCGCCAGAGAGGAAAGCGGCCGGCCTCACGGGACGCGTCCCGGGGCGGATACGGCAGGACACCACGCTGATGACCGACCCAATCGAAACCGACGTTGCCATCGTGGGCGCCGGGCCCGCCGGACTGTTCGCCGCCTTCGAATGCGGGATGCTGAAGCTGCGCAGCGTGCTCATCGACGCGCTGGACGAGATCGGCGGCCAATGCGCGGCGCTTTATCCGGAGAAGCCGATCTACGACATCCCGGCGCATCCGGCGATCGCCGCCGGCGCCCTGATCACGCAGCTGGAGCAGCAGATCGCCCCCTTCGCCCCGCCGCGCCTGCTCAGCCGCCGGGTGGAACGCCTTGAGGGCCAGGCCGGGAACTTCACCCTCGGCACGGATCGCGGCGACACGATCCACGCCCGCGCCGTGCTGCTCGCCGCCGGGGCCGGGGCCTTCGGGCCGAACCGGCCGCCGCTCGCCGGCCTCGCCGAGTATGAGCGGAGCGGGGCGGTGCAGTACTACGTGCGCCGGCGGGAGGATTTCCGCGGCCGCTCGGTGGTGATCGCTGGCGGCGGCGATTCGGCAGTCGATTGGGCGCTGTCGCTGCGCGAGGTCGCGGCCAAGGTCTGGGTCGTGCATCGCCGGCCGAAATTCCGCGCCGCGCCGGAGACGGCGGCGCAGCTCGACCAGGCCGCCGCGCGCGGCGAGGTGGAGATGGTGATCCCGTATCAGTTGCACGCCCTGCACGGCACGGCGGGCAATCTCATCGGCGTCGAGGTGGCGACGCTGGACGGCGCCACCCGCATCCTGCCAGCCGACCGGCTGCTGCCCTTCTTCGGCCTTTCCATGGATCTCGGCCCAATCGCCGGCTGGGGGCTGGATCTGGAGCGGCACCATATCCAGGTGAACCCGGCCACCTGCGAGACCAGCATCCCCGGCGTGTTCGCGATCGGCGACGTCGCCACCTATCCGGGCAAGCTCAAGCTGATCCTGCAGGGCTTCAGCGAGGCGGCGATGGCGGCACACGCGATCCATCCGATCGTGCATCCGGGCGAGGCACTGCATTTCGAATACTCGACCAGCAGCGGCGTGCCCGGCGCGGCGGCCCACCCGCCCGGATGAACGCCTCCCCCGCCGCGCACGCGGCTGCCCCGAGACCGACCGCGCACGCGGCCTCCATGCGGAAAGTGGCGCTGGCGAGCTTCATCGGCGCGCTGATGGAGTGGTACGATTTCTACATCTACGCCACCGCCTCGGCGATCGTGTTCGGCCAGCTCTTCTTCCCGGCGCAGGACCGGCTGAGCGGCACCGCCGCCGCCTTCGGCACCTTCGCCGCCGGCTTCCTGGCGCGGCCGATCGGCGGGCTGATCTTCGGCCATATCGGCGACCGCGTCGGGCGCAAGGCGAGCCTCGTCCTCACCCTCGGCATCATCGGCGCCGGCACCTTCCTGATCGGGCTGCTGCCCACCTGGAGCCAGGCGGGCTCGCTCGCCCCGCTGCTGCTCACCCTGCTCCGGGTGGCGCAAGGCATCGGGCTTGGCGGCGAGTATGGCGGCGCGGCGCTGATGACGATCGAGCACGCCCGTCCGGGCTCGCGCGGCTTCTGGGGTAGCCTGCCGCAGGCCGCCTCCCCGGCCGGGCTGCTGCTGGCGACCGGGGTGTTCGGCCTCGTCTCCCTGCTGCCCACGGCCGAATTCCTCGCCTGGGGCTGGCGCCTGCCCTTCCTCGGCAGCATCGCCATGCTGGCGATCGGCCTGTTCATCCGCCTGCGCATCGAGGAGACGCCGGATTTCGAGGCGGTGCGCGACCAGGCCCCGGCGGTGCCGGCGCTCGCTTTGCTGCGCGGGCACAAGCGGACCCTGCTGCTCGCCACCGGGGCGCGGCTGGCCGAAACCGTCTCCGGCAACATGGTCAAGTCCTTCGGCCTCACCTACGCGACGCAGCAACTCGGCCTGCCGAACCAGGCGGCGCTCTCCGCCCTGCTCGCCACCTCCCTGCTCGCCATGGCGGCAACGCCGCTTTTCGGCTGGCTCAGCGACCGTCTGGGCCGTCGCCCGCTCTATCTCGCGGGCGCGATCGCCTCCGCCGTGCTGGCGGCGCCGTTCTTCCTGCTGCTCGGCACACGCACGACGGCGGGGCTGTGGGCCGGGTTCGCCCTGGCCTACACCTTCGGGCCAACACTGATGCTGAGCGTGCAGGCGACCTATTTCAGCGAGATGTTCGGCGCCGAGGTCCGCTACACCGGCCTCTCGGTCGCCTATCAGGTCTCGGCAATCATGGGCGGCTTCGTGCCGCTGCTGGCGCTGACGCTGCTGCGCTGGTCGGGCGGCACGCCCTGGCCGGTGGCGGCGCTGCTCGCCGTGGTGGGGCTTTGCTCCGCCGGCTGCGTGCTGGCGGTGGCGCCGCGACCGGTGGCGCGGCGCGGCGCGGAACCGGAAGCGACGGAGCAGGTGGCAACGGAGCTGGTGGCGGAGCCGGCCAGGCGGATCGCGGGCACCCGCTACCCGTGATGGCGCGGCGGCAAAAAACGCGGCGGCGGGAAAAGCGCCCCTGGCACGCGCCGGCGGGCTTTCAAATCCGCGCGGGCAATGCCACATCGCCCGCCATGATCCGCCGCACCCTTCTCGCCGCCCTGCTTTCCCTGGCGCCGCTCCCGGCCGTGACCGCGGGCGCGGCCGAAACGCCGCATGCCGTCGTCCTCTCCGACGCGGATCAGGCCGATCTGACCCGGATCGAGCGGTATCTCGACGGCGTGCACACGCTGAAGGCCCGCTTCCTGCAGGTCGGGCCGGACGGGCGGAGCAGTGGCGGCACCGTCTGGATGCAACGGCCGGGGCGGATGCGCTTCCAGTACGACCCGCCGAGCCCGTTCCTGCTCGTGGCCGGACACGGGCAGGTCGTGTTCCATGACGCGCAGCTCGACCAGACCAGCAACATCCCGCTCGGCCGCACCCCGCTCGGCCTGCTGCTGCGCGACCAGGTGCGGCTTTCCGGCGACGTGACGGTGACCGATTTCAGCCACATGCCCGGCCAGATGCAGCTGACGCTCGTGCGCAGCAGCGATCCGGGACAAGGCAGCCTGACCCTCGTCTTCGGCGACTCGCCGCTCATCCTCCGCTCCTGGCAGGTGGTGGACGCGCAGGGCAAGGAGACGACGGTCAATATCTACAAACCGGCGCTCGGCGGCGATTTCGACCAGAGCCTGTTCACCTATGTCGATCCGTCCCAGCCCGCGGGCGGTGACAACAACTAACGGCATTCCCGCCGCCGCGACGGCGCAGGGCACCGACGCCCCACCCCCTTTGACCCACCTGCGCGCCCAGGCCGCGAGGCCGCGTCCGGCCTGATCGCTCCGGCCAGGCGCGCCCGCGCCCGGTGTCGCGCTCCCCACACGATCCCGGCCAGCCATCCCCGGCCAGCGCGGCTGGTGACGTAGGGGCGCACGCAAACGTATGTTTCACCGGGACCGGCACGGCGCATATTCGCTCCCGCTCCTCCCGACGGTTAACAACCACAGGTTACGGCATTTATTGTGCAACGCAGCTTCACGTAATCTTCATTAGCCGACCTTAGTTCCAAGCGTGCAGGGTAACTCCCGCTCCGGTAGTGATTGGAGCCCTGTGCGGCATCAAAAACCTTACAGATTACAAATTTCAAGAAAATGTCCGCCACGCACGCCGCGCTACGACGTTCAATGGCGTGACCTGGACGATCGGATGAGGGACTAAGCATATGATGACTCCGCGTGAAATTCCGCAGACGGCAGCGCTTCGGCGCGCGCTGGGCGGCGTTCATGACCGGGCCTTAGCCGCCGATCTCCTGTTCCTCGAAGCCTGGGAGATGGCGCCGCAGCCGGATGTCGGCATCGCGCTGAAGGTCGGGCAGATCCGCCGCGCGAACCCGGCCCTGGCGGCCGAGATCCGCGCCGAGCTGGAAAACGCCAAGCACCGCCGCACGCAACTGACGACCACAAAATAACACCGCGTTAGCTGGAACCGGGCCCCGCCGCCCGGCTCCGGCACGCAGGCCCGGCAAGAGCCGCGGCGCCCTCCTGAGGTGCCGGCCACCCAAACGCCCGATTCTCCGCCGGAAAAAACGGGCAATTTTAGTGAAATTGTCATTTCTTAATCGTTGTAAGTCCTACTGTCCGCGACTAGTTTTTCGCGTCTCGAAACGACCGCGGGAGCCTAGAAATGGGCACCAATTTAACCACTCAGGGCATTACAAAATCCGGCCCCGCCACTGGGAACAGCGTGGTCAAGGGCAGCCTCGGATCGGATTTCATCACCGTATATGGCTGGGGCAACACCATCTACGGCCATGGCGGCAATGACACGGTCAATGCCGGCGCGGGCAATACGACGATTTATGTCGGACCCGGCCAGTCCATTATTAATCTGTCCGGCTGGAACAATACGATTATTGGCAAGGACCCGACGGTCACCGGCAGCCTCGGCAACACCACGCTGATCCTCGGCACCGCCAACAACGTGATCGACATCGCCGGCTGGAGCAACAGCATCGAGGTCGGCAACGGCAACAACCGCATCCAGGCGGGCGACGGCAACGAGCAGGTCACTGTCGGCGGCGGCAACAACGTCGTCAGGTTCGGCGGCTACGGCAACGCCCTGGCCGGCGGCAACGGCAACAACACCGTCTCCGGCAGCACCGGCAACAGCACTGTCTCGCTCGGCGACGGACGGAACGCCGTATCGCTCGGCGGCTGCGGCAACAGCATCAGCATCGGCAACGGCTCTGACCGGATCGATGCCGGCACGGGCGTGGATACGGTCACCGCGGGGGCCGGCAAGGACACGATCACGCTGCATGGCTACGCCAACAAGGTGACGCTGAACGGCACCACGGCGAGCGTCTTCGGCGGCGACGGCGCGGACACGATCGCCGTGAACGGCGGTCAGGTGCGGCTCGCCCTGCCTGGGAACGGCGAGACGGTCCTGCTTTCGAACGCCGCCAGCGCCTCGATCGCCGATCTCTCGCCGCGCCTGATGCTCGGGACGGACGGCTCGGCGGTCGCGATCTCGATCGCCGATTTCAACCCGGCCAGCCAGGCGGTCATCGACCTGACCGGCGCCACCCCCTACCACGTCCCCCACGACATCGTCGCCGCCCTGCATACGGACGGCCATGGCGGCACGATCCTCGATCTCGGTGGCGGAGGCGTGCTGACCCTCGCCCACATCAATCCCGCGGCCCTGCACAACTGGAACTTCCAGCTCGGGTGATCCCCGCTCGGGCGATACCGGCACACGCCCGCATCGGCGCGTGCCGGTATCATACCAACGGCCCGATTGATTGACCTTTTCCACGAAGCAGCGGGGCTCTGCCCCGCACCCCGTCACGCGCAGGCGTGCCTTCGCACGACGGGGCAGCGCCCCCAGACCCGCACAAGTTTGGAATCATTAATGAAAAGGGGTCTGGGGCCGTCGGCCCCAGTGGGGTCCAGGGGCAAAGCCCCTGGCCTTATCAACGAATCAATCAATAACGCCGTTGGTATCAGCCCGCGCCCGCGACCTCGTGCAGCCAGGCGAGCAGCGGCTGCCACAGCAGCCACTCCGCCCGCGCCCCCGCGACCATGCCGACATGGCCCGCATGCGGCTCATGCAGCCGGCTGCCGTCGATCAGCCCAACGAGCGGCGCCGCGCTTTGCCGCGGGACGATACGGTCCCGGCCGGGCACGGCGACGAAGGCCGGCAGGCGCAAGCGACGCGGATCGATCACCTCGCCCGCCACGCGCCAGGCGCCCCGCGTCGGGGTGTTCGCGCCATACCAGCCGGCCAGGCACTCGCGCGCCACGGGCGCGGCGAGCGGCACCCCGTCATTCAACCAATCCTCGATCGCGACAAAGTGCCGCGCCCGCTCGCTCTCCTGATCGAGCCCGCCGAAATGCCGGTATTTGTCGGCGACGCTGCCGGGATCGAGCAGGGCGAACAACATCTGCAAGACATCGACCGAGAGCGTGTCGGAGAAGGCGAGCACCGGCTCCAGGAACGGCACCATGCTGCCGAGGCGGCTTGCCCCCTCCGGGTCCGCGGCCTGAAAATCCCAGGGCGTCGCCAGCAGGCCGAGCGCCGAGACGAGGTCCGGCCGCCGCTGCGCCAGCGCGATGGCGAGCAGCCCGCCCATGCAATACCCGACCAGCGTCGCCCGGCCGCAGGCGATCAGCGCCCGCTCCAGCCGCCCGGCCACGTAATCGGTGAGGGTGAATTGCCGCTCCACCGGGCCCGGCCAGCCCCAGTCGAGCAGCAGCGGCCGGACGCCGTTCGCCGCGAGGAAACGCAGCATCGAATGGCCGGGTGCGAGGTCGAATACATAAGCGCGATTGATAAGGCTCGGGACGAAAAGCGCCGGCGGGGCGTCCGGCGGGCCGAAATCGAGCAACCGGCTGCCGCCTTCCTCCCAGAGCACCGGCGGGTCGACCACCTCGCGCCGCCAGGGATGGCGGCGATAGGCGGCGATTCCGGCAAGCAGCTCGGGGTCCGACGGCGGAAAATCAGCGGCGGCCGGATTCCAGCTCGGTAAGCCGCCGTTCCAGCTCGGCCACCCGTCTGCCAAGCCGCTCGATTTCAGCGTCGCGAGGGTCAGGTGCAGCAGAAGCGGTCGGGGCCCCCGGCGACTGAGGGGCCCCGGGGCGTCCGGGCGGTCCATCAGGACCGGCCGGCAACCAGGCGGCTGCGCTGTTGGCGGAAGCAGCCCAGGCCGCGACGAGGCGTTGCCAGGTTTCCTGCAATTCGCGATCGGCCGCGAGCGCGGTGCACTCGCTCTGCACCAGCGTCACCCAGTCTCGGGCCATTGCCTGCAGGTCCGGCGGCATGCGCCTGCCCGAGCCGTCCGTCATGCCTCATTCCTGTCAAACCTCACGGCGCCGCCCATATAGTGGCGAAGCCTCTCTTATGGAACAATGCGCCCGGGCAAGGCTGGCCCGTGCTCACACATGAGCGTAACGACCACCGCGCGCCGGAGGAACAAGATGACGCAGAGTGAGGAAACCCTACCCCAGCAGGAGGGGTCCGCGACCCAGCCGCCGGTGGTCGTGAAGAAATACGCCAACAGACGCCTCTATAATACGGAAAGCTCCAGCTACATCACGCTCGACAATCTCGCCGAGCTGGTGCGGGCGGGCCGTGATTTCGTCGTCTATGACGCCAAGTCCGGTGACGACATCACCCGCGGCGTTCTCACGCAGATCATCGTGGAAGAGGAAAGCAAGGGCCGGTCCATGCTGCCCGAGGCCTTCCTGCGCCAGCTGATCGGTTTCTACGGCGGCAGCATGCAGGGCTTGGTCGCCCGCTACCTGGAACAGACGATGTCGACCTTCGCGCGTCAGCAGGAGCAGGTGCGCACCGCCGTGCAGCAGACCATGGGTAATTTCCTGCCGCCCGGCCTTGAGGAAATGGGGCGGAAGAACATCGCGATGATGGAACGGGCGATGACGCTGTTCTCGCCGTTCTATCGCCCGCCGGCCACGCCCGAGCCGCAGGCCGCCGCGCAGCCGGCGCAGGACACGGTCCCGCCGCAGCCGCAGGTGGGCGATGAGGAGCAGATCCGGGCGCTGCGCGAGGAACTGGCCTCCGTGCAGGCCCAGCTCGCCGCCACGCTGGAGATGGTGCGGGCCGCGACGGAAGCCGCCACCGCCGGGACCATGACCGCGATCACGACCGAGACCGAAACCGCCCCCGAAACCGCCCCCGAAACCTCGACCGAAGCGGCGACCGAAACCTTGACCGAAGCGGCGACCGAGACCGCCACTGAGGCTGCCTCGCCGCAGCCCGCCCAGACCGCCGTCGCCGCCCCTACTCCCCCCGCCGAGAAGAAAACGGCCGAGCCTGGACCCGCCCCCCGCGCGGCCCCCCCGCCCCGCCGCTCGCGGCAAGGCTGACCCCTGGCCGGGCCGCGAACGCGGCCCGTGCCCTCGACCGGGCGAGCAATCCCGGCTTCGCAAAACCAGACCGTGACCGGATCAGTCAACCTGATCCGATCACGGGCTAGCGCATTGTTGTGAAAGCGCGATTCACGCTTTCCGGCTGTCAGCCTCAAGCGATCGCGCTCTTAAGGACTTTTGCGGAGCGGATTCAGCCGGGCTGAAACCCGGTCCGTCTGCCCCATCCCCACGGCCGCCCCGGCCTGCCCGCCACGCTCCCTCTCAGTCGCCGGAACGAAACTACTCTGAATACTCAGGACATCTCACTTTTGCGCGCGCAGCGCGGGAAAAGCTACGCGCGGACAGATAATCGCGTGTAAGGCAGAAACAGTGGTTAACAAAGGGAGCCCGGACGTGTCTGAATCTTTCGAGACTGCCGTTCTGGATGGCGCCGCCCCCACGCTCACCGATGGCCCGGGGGAACCGCGACCGAGCGCGCGAGCCAATGCCGCCGACCGCCATGTGGGCGCGCGCATTCGCGAACGCCGCATCATGCTCGGCCTGTCGCAGCAGCAACTCGCGCAGATGATCGGCGTCACCTATCAGCAGGCGCACAAATATGAACGCGGCCTGAACCGCATCTCGGCCGGACGGCTCTACGAGATCGCGCAGGTGTTGAGCGTTCCGGTGTCCTGGTTCTTCGAGGGCATCGCGGTGGAGAGTACGCATAGCGAGATGACGTCGCGCCAGCGCATGTGCCTGGAACTCGCGCGCAACTTCGCCATGATCGGCAACGAGAAGCATCAGGAGGCGCTCAGCCAGATGGCGCGCGCCCTGGCCGCCCACTCCGAGACGGAACAACTCAGCCGCACCGCATCCGCCGCCACGCCCAGTTGATACCCCCCGGCGGGTAACCGCCCGCCGCCGGGATTTTCATCGACCGCGACGGCCTGCCGGGCCGGAGACGGCCCGGGCGAGGCGGCCCTGCCGGCGACGGGGCCGACCACCCGGCGTCTTCGGCCGGCGCCGCGTTGTGCGGTTCCCGCACCACGACACCCCGATAACGGAACGGCCCACGACGTTTCCGCCGTGGGCCGCTTGGATGCCGTCCGTCCGATCTGGCGGGACAGGTCGCCGCGCGTCAGGCGCTTACTGGCGCGCCCAGGCGTGCTCGTGCACCAGGCCGTCGTCGAAATCGGCGGCCTCCGCCACATGGATCACCGGGCGCTTGGCAGGATGGGTCCGGCCGGTGCGATGATGCGTGCCGGGCGGAAGCGCGCGCGCCCAGTCATGCGCGTGCACCAGCCCGTCGTCATAGGTGTCGGTGGTGTCATGATGGGTCATGGTGTCGGCTCCCGCGTCTCGGCTCTGTGCTGCTTTCGGGGATCGTCCGGCCTGGTCTTCGCCGGAGGTCCCGCTTGCTGTCCACAAGATACGCACGCGACGCAGAGATTGCTGCTGTGACCTGCATCCTCCACCCTGAATGGTGTGAGGATTTTTACAAAAGGCGCGGTAAAGCCATTAAAGCCTGTAAAGCCCGGCACCGGCGGGCGGCGCCCCTGGCGCCATCGGCCCGGTGAATCACCCTGACCCGATCACGGTCTATGGCCGCAGCACCAGTCGCAACAGGAAGGCGACCGCGAGCACGCTGACCACGCTCGCCGCCCACAACCCGGCGAACCAGAGCAGACGCCGCATCAATGATAATGCGTCCCGTGCTCGACCTTACCGCGAAAGATCCAGTAGCTGTAGGCGATGTAGGCCAGGATCATCGGAATGAGCACGCTCGCCCCGACCAGCAAAAAGAGCTGGCTGTCATGTGGCGCCGCCGCCTGCCGGATGGTGACCGAGGGCGGCACGATCATCGGCCACAGGCTGATGCCGAGTCCGGCATAGCAGAGCACGAACCAACCGAGGGCGCAGAGGAACGGCGTCACCTCATGCCGGCGGGACAGCCCCTCCCAGAACCCCCAGGCGAACAGCAGCACCAGGATCGGGACCGGGCTCGTCAGCAGGATGCCGGGCCAGGTGAACCAGCGTTCGGCGAAGCCCTGGTTCAGCATCGGCGTCCACAGGCTGACCACCAGGATCAGGCCGAGCGTCGCGGCGCCGAGCGCCCGCGCATGCCGCCGGCAACGGCGCTGCAGTTCGCCCTCCGTGCGCCAGATCAGCCAGGTGGCGCCGAGCAGGGCGTAGCCGACCACGAGGGCGATGCCGCAGAGGATGGAGAAGCCGGTCAGCCAGTCCCACCAGCCGCCGGCGTAGGCGTCATCCTTCACCTTGATGCCCTGCACCAGCCCGCCGAGCGCCAGCCCCTGGCAGAACCCGGCCAGGGTGGAGCCGAGGAAGAACGCGACATCCCAGGCGCGGCGGCCGCCACGGGTCACCGCCCGGAATCGGAACTCGAAGGCGACGCCACGGAAGATCAGCGCCAGCAGCATGCCGATGATGGTGGGGTAGAGCGCCGGCATGACAATGGAGTAAGCAAGCGGGAACACGGCGAACAGGCCGCCGCCGCCGAGCACCAGCCAGGTCTCGTTGCCGTCCCAGATCGGCGCGACGGAGTTGACCATCACGTCGCGATCCTCGTCCTCGTGCTCGACGGCGAACAGGATGCCGACGCCGAGATCGAACCCGTCCAGCACCACGTAGGCCAGCACCGCGAAGGCGATCAGGCCGGCCCAGATCAGCGGCAGATCGAGGGTCATGGGAGCCTCCTCACGCGGCGGGGTGGGGATGGTGGGGCGCGGCCGGCCCCGGGGTGATGCCTGCGGCGTGGGTCGGCAGGCCGGGCTCCGGCCCGGCCTCGCCCCGGTGCGGCGGCACGGCCATCTGCCTGAGGATGAAGCCGACCCCGGCACCGAAGATGATGGCATAGACCACGATGAAGGCGAGCAGCGACACGCCGACCCCGGGCGCGCCGATCGGGGAGATGCTGTCGGACGTGCGCATCAGGCCATAGACGGTATAAGGCTGCCGCCCGACCTCGGTGGTGATCCAGCCGCAGATCACGGCGACGAAGCCGGCCGGCCCCATGGCGATCACCAGGCGCTGCAACCAGCGCGCCTCATAAAGCGCGTGCCCCCAGCGCAGCATCAGGCCAACGAGGCCCACCCCGGCCATCAGCAGGCCGAGCCCGACCATGACGCGGAAGGTCCAGAAGATCAGCGGCGAATAGGGGCGCTCATCGGGCGGGAATTGTTTCAGCGCTGGCACCGTCCCGTTCCAGTCATGGGTGAGGATCAGCGCGCCGAGATGCGGCACCGCCACCGTGTAGCGCGTCGTCTCCGCCTGCATGTCCGGCAGGCCGAACAGAATCGCCGGCGTGCCGGGCTCCGGGTCGAAGCTGCCTTCCAGGGCGGCGATCTTGGCCGGCTGGTAGCGCAGCGTGTTCAGCCCGTGCAGGTCGCCGGCGATGACCTGCACCGGGGCGACCAACGCCGCCATCCACATCGCCATCGAGAACATGACGCGGGCTGCCTCGTTGCCGCGGTCGCGCAGCAAATGCCAGGCGCCCACCGCGCCCACCACGAAGGCGACGCTGAGATAGGAGGCGATGACCATGTGCGGGAAGCGCACCGGGAAGGACGGGTTGAAGATGATCTGTGCCCAATCGGCGGGCAGGAAGCGGCCATCCGGCCCGATCGTGTAGCCGGCCGGCGTCTGCATCCAGGAATTCACCGAGAGGATCCAGAACGCCGAGATCAGCGTGCCGATGGCGACGAGGCTGGTCGCGAGGAAGTGCAGCCCCCGTCCCACCCGGTCCAGGCCGAACAGCATGACGCCGAGGAATCCGGCCTCAAGGAAGAAGGCCGTCAGCACCTCATAGCCCATCAACGGACCCAGGACCGGGCCGGTGCGGTTCGAGAAGGCCGACCAGTTGGTGCCGAACTGGTACGACATGACGACGCCGGACACGACGCCCATGGCGAAGCCAATGGAGAAGATCTTCAGCCAGTAGCGGAAAAGATCGAGATACACGCCCCGCCCGGTGCGCAACCAGAGCGCCTCCAGCACCATGAGGTAGCTGGCGAGGCCGATGGAGAAGGCGGGAAAGACGATGTGGAAAGCGAGGGTGAAGCCGAACTGCGCCCGCGCCAGATGAGAGGCGTCCAAGCCGAACATCGGAACTCCCCCAGAAGCTTGCTTCGCGCGGACGGCTCGCGCCTGTCCGCCCCAGCGACACGCTCCCACGGCGTGTTGGGAGCGTCTCCCGCTGGCAATAAGCGATGGGGAAGCCAAGAGTTGCCGTCCGGATCGGATCAGGCATCCAAAGGGAAGGCCAGGGCTCCGCCCTGGACCCGCTGGGGCCTTGAGGCCCCAGTCCCCCGATCACTTAAGTAAAGGATTCCAAAGGCTTGCCTT
>DATJWY010000048.1:0-6018 GCA_035500775.1 Acetobacteraceae bacterium | reverse complement strand
ACCAGCCTCCGGTTTTCGATCAGGTCGCCCAGCGGCACGATCAGCAGCAGGCCCGCGCCGTAGCCGAGCTGCGTCATGGTCACGATCAGCCCCGCCCCTTGCGGCGAAAGCCCAAGGGAGCGGCTGATCGGGCCGATCAGCGGCTGGGCGTAATAGATGTTGGCGACGATCAGGCCGCAGGCGGCCGCCAGCAGCAGCGTCAGCCAAGCCGGAACCGGAGCGGTCTCGTGCTCTGGCGCGGCGGGTTGAGGGAGGGGGTGGCTCATGAGGCAACTCCACAGAGGCAGCCAAGCCCCTGGCCACCTGAAGCAGCGGGGCGCCGCCCCGCACCCCGCTGGGGGCCGCGCCCCCAGACCCGCACAAGTTTGGAAATATTAACGAAAAGGGGTCTGGGGCCGACGGCCCCAGTGGGGTCCAGGGGCAGAGCCCCTGGCCTTACTTCGACGGCTTAGGCGGCAAATCCACCTTCAGCGACAGCTCGCGCATCCGCTCCGGCGGCACCGGCGCGGGCGCGCCCATCAGCAGGTCCTCGCCCTGCTGGTTCAGCGGGAACAGGATGACCTCGCGGATATTCGGCTCGTCGGCGAGCAGCATGACCATGCGATCCACGCCCGGCGCCGAGCCGCCATGCGGCGGCGCACCGTAGCGGAAGGCGTTCAGCATGCCGCCGAACCGCGCCTCCACATCCGCTTCCGTGTAGCCCGCGATCTCGAAGGCGCGGATCATGATGTCCGGCCGGTGGTTGCGGATCGCGCCGGAGGAGAGCTCGATGCCGTTGCAGACGATGTCGTACTGATACGCCTTGATCGTCAGCGGGTCCTGATTGTTCAGCGCCTCCATCCCGCCCTGCGGCATGCTGAACGGGTTATGGCTGAAGTCGATCTGCCCGGTTTCCTCGTTCAGCTCGTACATCGGGAAATCGGTGATCCAGCAGAAGCGGAAGGCGTCCTGCTCGTAGAGATCGAGTTCCTGGCCGACGCGGTTGCGCACCGCGCCGGCGAATTTCTGCGCCTCTTCCCGCTTGCCGGCGACGAAGAACACCGCGTCGCCCGCCACGACGCCGGCGGCGTGGCGGATCGCCTCGGCCCGCTCCGGCTCCAGGTTGCGGGCGATGGGGCCGCGCGGCCCCTCGGCCTCGTCATAGATGATGTAACCGAGGCCGCCCGCGCCCTCGGCCCGCGCCCATTCGTTCAGCTTGTCGAAGAAGGCGCGCGGACGGTTGGCCGCGCCCGGCGCCGGGATGGCGCGGATGATGCCGCCCGAGGCCGCGATCTTCGCGAACAGGCCGAAGCCGGAGCCCTCGTAATGCTCCGTCACGTCGGTGATCTTGATGGGATTGCGCAGGTCCGGCTTGTCGGAGCCGTATTCCAGCATCGCCTGCTCATAGGGGATGCGGATGAAGGGCGGCTTGCTGACCGCGCGGCCGCCGCCGAATTCCTCGAACACGCCGGCCATGACGGGCTCGATGGTGGCGAACACGTCCTCCTGCGTGGCGTAGCTCATCTCGAAATCGAGCTGGTAGAACTCGCCCGGGCTGCGGTCGGCGCGGCTCGCCTCGTCGCGGAAGCAGGGGGCGATCTGGAAGTAGCGGTCGAAGCCCGCCACCATCAGCAGCTGCTTGAACTGCTGCGGCGCCTGCGGCAGGGCGTAGAACTTGCCGGGATGCATGCGGGCGGGGACGAGGAAGTCGCGCGCGCCTTCCGGGCTGCTTGCCGTCAGGATCGGCGTCTGGAACTCGGTGAAGCCCTGCTCGATCATCCGCCGGCGCAGCGAGGCGATGACCTGCGCGCGCAGGATCATGTTGCGGTGGGTCCGCTCGCGGCGCAGGTCGATGTAGCGGTATTTGAGGCGCAGCTCGTCCGGGTAGTTCTCGGCGCCGGCCACCTGGAGCGGCAGGGCGTCGGCGCTGGACTGCACCACGACATGCTCGGCCTGCAGCTCGATCTCGCCGGTGGGCAGGCGCGGATTGGTCGTGCCGGGCTGGCGCATCACCACCGTGCCGGTGACGGTGATCACGCTCTCCGCGCGCAGCGGCTCGACCGCGGCGAAGGCCTCGGTGCCGGCCGGGAACACGATCTGGGTGACGCCATAATGGTCGCGCAGGTCGATGAACAGCAGGCCGCCATGGTCGCGCTTGCTGTGCACCCAGCCGGAGAGGCGGGCGGGCTGGCCGGCGTCGCTGGCGCGGAGCGCGCCGCAGGAATGGGTGCGGTAGGCGTGCATGGGACCGGGTATCCTGTGGGCGGAAGGGCGGCAGACAACCCACCCCCTGTTTCCATGTCAAGGCGCGCCGTGTAGAAGCCCCGAATGTCTCGCGCCGCCCGGGCGGAGTTCCCGCCGCCAGTCCTGATCGCCGATACCGAAACCCTCGCCGCCCTCTGCGCCCGGCTGCGTGCCGAGCCGTATGTGACGGTCGATACCGAGTTCATGCGGGAGCGGACCTACTGGCCCGAACTCTGCGTCGTGCAGCTCGCCGGCGCGCAGGAGGTCGCGGTGGTCGACGCCGCGGCGCCGGGCATCGATCTGGCGCCGCTCGGCGAATTGCTCGCCGACCCCGCCGTGCTCAAGGTGTTCCACGCCGCGCGGCAGGACGTGGAGATCTTCCTGCAACTCTTCGGCGCCGTGCCGACGCCGCTCTTCGACACCCAGGTCGCCGCCATGGTGGCCGGGTTCGGCGATCAGGTGGGGTATGACAGCCTGGTCGGCTCGCTGACCGGCGGGCAGATCGACAAGGCCCACCGGTTCAGCGACTGGTCCGTCCGCCCGCTCTCCCCGGCGCAGATCCAGTATGCCGCCGCCGACGTGACGCATCTGCGCCATGTCTATGAGCGGCTGAGCGCCCGGCTGGAGAAGGAAGGGCGGCTCGACTGGGTAGGGCAGGAGATGGCCGAGCTGGCCGAGCCCGCCACCTACCGGCCGGACCCGGAGACGATGTGGGAGCGGCTGCGCCCCCGCACCGGCAACCGGCGCATGCTGGGCCTGCTGCGCGCCATCGCCGCCTGGCGCGAGCGGGAGGCGCAGCGCGTCAACATTCCGCGCCAGCGCGTGCTGAAGGACGAGAGCCTGCTGGAGATCGCCGCCACCGCGCCGGACAATGCCGAGGCGCTGAGCCGGGTGCGCGGCGTCACGCGCGGCTTCGCCGAGGGCAAGTCCGGCACCTCGCTGCTTGCCGCCATCGCCGAGGCGGCGGCGCTGCCCGAGGAGGCGCTGCCCGCGGCGCCCCGCGCCAAGGAGGGCGCGCGCCCGTCCCCGGCGCTCGTTTCGCTGCTCAAGGTGCTGCTCGCGGCGAAGTGCGAGGAACACCATGTCGCGCCGAAGCTGCTCGCCTCGTCGGAGGAGATCGACCGGCTGGCGGTGGAGGATTCGCCCGACATCCCGGCCCTGCATGGCTGGCGGCACGATGTGTTCGGCGCGGACGCGCAGGCGCTGAAGGAAGGGCGGATCGCCCTCGGTGTGGATGGGCGGCGGGTCAAGCTGCTGCGGAGCTGACCGCCGCCGCCTGGGGTGCCCGGCGGCGCGTAGTGGGCAAGGCCAGGGGCTTCGCCCCTGGACCCCAGAAAAGGCTTAGCCTTTGCAATCCAATACTTTTGAGTTGGAGGTCTGGGGCCTCAAGGCCCCGTCGTGCGAAGCACGCCTTCGCGTGACGGGTCCAGGGCGGAGCCCTGGTCTTCCCTTTTTCCGCAGCGCGCTAAAATCTGGCGTTGCGGTGCAAACATGTCTACGTTGAAAAGCTATATGTCGCGGCATGCTCCCTGCGGATCGACGAAAGCCTTCGGCCAGGCAAGCTCTTCCGCCTCTCCCCCCGTATTCCCCTCTGGCGGAGGCGCGCTCGGCGCGCTGATCCGCGCGCATGACTGGTCGGGTACCTGCCTCGGTCCGATCGATGCCTGGCCGCAGAGCCTGCGCACCATGGTCAGCCTGGTGTTGCACTCGGAGGCGCCGCTCGCGCTCCTCTGGGGGCGCGAGGGGGTGATCCTCTACAACGACGCCTACGCCCTCATCGCCGGGGCGCGGCATCCGGGCCTGCTCGGCATGAAGGTGGGGGAGGGCTGGCCGGAGAACGCCGATTTCATCCGCATGGTGCTGCAGGAGGGGCTGGCCGGCCGCACCCTCTCCTATCGCGAGCGGCATCACGTCGTGATCCAGCGGGGCGTGCCCCAGGATATCTGGCTCGATCTCACCTACAGCCCGGTGCTGGATGAGGCCGAGACTCCGGCCGGCGTGCTCGTGATGGCGGTGGAGGTGACCGAGCGGGTGCTTGCCGAGCGGCGGCGGCGGGAGAGCGAGGCGGCGCTGCGCGAGAGCGAGGCGCATTATCGTGCGGCGGTGGAGGTGTCCCCGCTGGTCCACTGGACGTCGGATGCCGAGGGCCAGGTCGCCACCATTTCCGAGCGCTGGCACACCCTGACCGGCCAGTCCCTTGAGTCGGCGAGCGGTGTGGGTTGGATGGCCCTTATCCATCCCGATGATTTCCAGCAGGTGCGGGAGACCCGGGAGACGTCGCTGGCGCCCGGCGTGCCGTACGACCTTGAATTCCGCTTCCGCGTCGCCAGTGGCAGCTATCACTGGTGCCGGCTCCGCGCCCATCCCTGGCGGGACGAGACGGGGCGGATCAAGGCTTGGTATGGCATGGCGGAGGACGTGCAGGACCGGCGGGCGGCGGCGGAGCGGCTGCGCGAGCTGAACGAGACGCTGGAGGCGCGGGTGGCCCAGCGCACCTCGGCGCTGGCCGAGGCGAATGCGCGGCTGAAGGCGGAGATGGCCCGGCGCGAGAGCGTGGAGGAGGCGCTGCGCCATGCCGAGAAGATGCAGGCGCTCGGTCAGCTCACCGGCGGAATCGCGCATGATTTCAACAATCTGCTGACAGGCATCATCGGCAGCCTGGAGCTGATGCAGCGGCGGCTCGAGGGCGGCCAGGCCGGGGGGCTCGATCGCTATGTCGGGGCCGCGATGGATTCGGCGCGGCGGGCGGCGAGGCTGACGCACCGGCTGCTCGCCTTCGGCCGGCGCCAGCCGCTCGATCCCCGGCCGGTGGCGCTCAATCGTCTGGTCGGCTCGATGGAGGATTTGCTGCGCCGGACCATGGGCGAGCGGATCCGGATCGCGCTGCGGCTGGAGGAAGGGCTGCCGCCCGTGCTGTGCGACGCGAACCAGCTTGAGAACGCGTTGCTCAACCTCGCCATCAACGCCCGCGACGCCATGCCGCATGGCGGCACGCTGGCCATCGCCACCGGGATGCACGACGAGGATCGTGATGGTTGCTGCGATGCGGCCTTGCCGCAGGGGCGGTATGTGCAGCTCTCGGTGGCCGATACCGGGGTCGGCATGCCGTCCGAGGTGCTGGCCCACGCCTTCGAGCCGTTCTTCACCACCAAGCCGCTCGGGCAGGGGACCGGGCTTGGCCTCTCCATGGTGCATGGCTTCGTGCATCAATCGGGCGGCAGCGCGCACATCGAGTCGTCACCGGGGGAGGGCACCCGCGTCACCCTGTGCCTGCCCGCTGCTGCGGAGCCCGCGGCGGAGGCACCGGCGCCTGGCTGCGCGCGCCCCCGCGCCGCCGGGGCGGGCGAGACGATGCTGGTGGTGGAGGATGACCCGGTGGTGCGGGGCGTGATCCTGGAGGTGCTGCGGGATCTGGGCTACGTGGTCCTGGCCGCGCCGGATGCCGCCGCGGGGCTTGCCATCCTGGATGAAGCGCGCCCGGTGGATCTGCTCATCACCGATCTCGGCCTGCCCGGCATGGGCGGGCAGGAACTGGCGGAGCGCGCGCGGGTGGAGCGGCCGCTTTTGCCGGTGCTGTTCATCACCGGCTATGCCGAGACCGCCGCCATGGCCTCCGGCTTCCTCGCGCCGGGCATGGCGCTGCTGACCAAGCCCTTCACCGCCGAGGCGCTGGCCGGGCGGGTGCGGGCGATGCTCGGGCGTGCGGGCGCTATCGTCGCCTGACCGCCTCATACCAGCGAGCGTAATGAGATTGACCTGTGCAGGGAAGCTGCGGGGCTCTGCCCCGCGCCCCGC
>DATJWY010000047.1:0-5964 GCA_035500775.1 Acetobacteraceae bacterium | reverse complement strand
CCCGCCAAAGGCTAAGCCTTTGGAATCCAATACTTAAGTAATGGGGGTCTGGGGCCTCAAGGCCCCAGCGGGTCCAGGGCAGAGCCCTGGCCTTGCTTTACAGCACCCCATACCGGGCCACGATCCAAAGCTTGCGCCATTTCGGCACCGAGACCCGCTCGCGCGGCCGGTCCCAGCCGCGACGCTCCAGTTCGGTCAGGATCGCGGCATAGGTCGCTCCCATCAGCCGCGCCGGGCGCATCGCTTTCCGGTCGCATTCGGTTATCGCGATGCGGGCGGCGCGGAAATAGGCATGCGCCTGGGAAGCGGCGCGCTCGCAGGCACCGGGCAGGCCGGGGGAGCGCAGCGCCGCCGCCGGATCATGCGGCACCCCGGCCGCGTCCAGCCATTCCCGTGCCAGATAGAGCCGGCCGCGCGCCGCGTCCTCCGCGAGGTCGCGCAGGATGTTGGTGATCTGCAACGCCCGGCCGAGCGCCCAGGCCACCTGATCGGCGGCCGGCGAGGCATCGCCGAAGGCGCGCACCGAAAGCCGTCCCACCGCCGCCGCCACCCGGTCGCAATAGAGATCGAGCGTGTCGAAATCCGGCGCGACGATGACCGTCTCGGCATCCATGCTCATGCCGTCGATAACGGCGAGGAAATCCGCCTGCCGCAGATGGTAGCGCCGGATGGCGGTCAGCAGCACGCGCGTCACCGCGTCATCCGTCTCGCCGCGATAGAGCGCGGCCACACGCTCGCGCCAGGCGGCGAGGCCGGCCTGCTTGACCGCCATCTCGCCCGGCTCGTCCGCCACATCGTCCACAAGGCGGCAGAAGGCGTAGATGCCGTACATCGCGGCCCGCCGCTCCGGCGGGAGGATGCGCATGCCGCGATAGAAGGAGGTGCCGGCGTCGCGCACCAGGCGCTCCACCGCCTCCAGATCGGCCGCCGAGGCGGGCGGCGAGAGAGGCAGCGCCTCGAGCGCGCCGACGACCGGGGAGGCGGTCGCGGCCTGGGCATCAGGGGACAAAGGTTCCGGGGACACGGTTTCGGAGGACATCGGGATCGTACCGTTCATGCCAGGAACCTCAGCGCGCCGAGTATGCTCAGCGCGGCATCGGGGCGCGTCAGCTTCACCCGCGCCGCCAGCGGGTCGCCGTGCCGCAGCCGGCGGGTCAGGCGGCGGGAGAGATGCACGATGACCGCCGTTTCCAGCCGCAGCCGCCGGTCGCGCGTGTTGCGCGGCAGGCCCCAGGCGGTTTGGTTGAGCGTGTCCATCCGATCGAGCAGACCGTCGAACACACGGCGCAGGCCCGGGGTCTCGGCCGGGCGGGCGACATCGTCCACCGAGGCGCCGGCCTCGGCCAGCATGTCCTCCGGCAGGTAGCAGCGATCGAGCGCCCGCAGATCCTTGGCGCAATCCTGCAAATGGTTCAGCACCTGCAGCGCGGCGCAGAGCGCGTCGGAGGGCGCATGCGTCGTCGCCGGGTCCTCGCCGTGCAGGTCGAGCACATGCCGCCCCACCGGCATCGCCGAATAGCGGCAGTAATCGTAAAGCTCGTCCCAGCTCTCGTAGCGGCGCTTGGTCGCATCCTGGCGGAAGGCGTGCAGCAGGTCGCGGCTGTGCCGGGGCGAGACGCCGGTTTCAGCCAGGCTCTCGCGCAGCCGCACCGCGCTCGGCGCGCCCTCGTCGCGCAGGCCGATCAGCACCGCCTCCATGACATCGAGCCGCGTCAGTTTCTCCTCCGGGGAGAGGATCGGGCTGTCGGCGATGTCGTCCGCGTTGCGGGCGAAGGCGTAGAAGGCATGGACATGCCGGCGCAGATCCGGGCGGATCAGCAGCGAGCCGACCGGGAAATTCTCGTCGCCGCGATCCTTGCCGGACCAGCTCTCCACCGAGTCGCCGGTGGGGACGCTGTCCGGGGCCGGGGCGGAGTCCGCCTCCGGCCGGGTGGGCGCGCCCGGCCGGGGCTGGAAGGGGGGGAGGGTGTGGATGTTGGCGGTATGCGGAGCGCCGGCATCCGTGGGGTCGTTCCCGTTCATGCGCCCGCTCCCTGATAGGCGCGGCTTTTCCAGACGACGCCGCGGCCACGATAATGGTTGACCGCCGAGCCGAGGGTCGCGGCGGTATAGAAGCAGGCGACGAGCGGCAGGAACGGCGCCCAGATCGGGGAGAGGCGGAAGCGGAGCAGCGTCGGCACGTAGGAGAACGAGGCCGCCGCCCAGGCGAGCAGCCCGAGCCAGCGCGCCGCGCCATGCCCGAACAGCGCCGCGACGGGCGGGACCAGCCAGACCAGCCCCATGCCGAGCACCGTGCCCGCCAGCAGCAGCGGCGAGTAGCGCAGCTGCACATAGGCGGTGCGCGCCACCATGCGCCAGATATCGGCCGGGTGGGGATAGGGCCGGATGCTGCGCGCGAGCTGGCTGTGGCCGAGATAGATCGGCCCGCCCGCCTTCACCGCCGTCGCGAGCGTCACGTCGTCGATCAGCGCCCCGCGCACCGCAGCGATGCCGCCGATCCGCGCGAGCGCCGCGCGCCGGATCAGGATGGTGCCGCCGGCCGCGGCGGCGACGCGGCTCTTCGGGTTGTTCACCCGGGCGAACGGGTAGAGCAGGGCGAAGAAGAACACGAAGGCCGGCACCAGGGCGCGCTCGGCCATGCTCTCGCAGTTCAGCTCCACCATCTCGGAGACGAGGTCGAGCCCCTCCGCCTGCTGCCTGGCGACCAGGGCGCCGAGATGCGCCGGGTCGTGCTCGATATCGGCGTCGCTGAGCAGGATCAGCCCGGCATCCGGCACGGCGCGGCTGGCCGCGTCGATGCCCTGCGCCACCGCCCAGAGCTTGCCGCTCCACCCGTCCGGGCGGGGCTTGCCGGTCAGCACGGTCAGGCGCGGATCGTCAATGGCGCGCGCGATCTCGCCGGTGCCGTCAGTGCTGCCGTCATCCACCAGGATGACGGCGAGCGGGCCGGCATAAGTCTGCGCCAGCAGCGAGCGGAGGGCGCGCTCGATCACCGGCGCCTCGTCCCGCGCGGGAATCACGACCGCGACCGGCGGCGCCGGGTCCAGCCGGGCGGGGTCGAGGATCGGCCCGGCCTGCCAGAACCGGCCATGCGCGGTCAGCAGATAGGTCCAGACCAGGAGGGAGAGGGCGGCGAGCCAGATCATCATGCCGGCACCATCCCGGCGGCGCGGAACCAGGTGATCGCATCCTCGATCGCCGCCCGCGCCGGGCGCGGCGCGTAGCCCAGCTCGGCCTGTGCCTTGGCGGAAGAGAAGAACATCTTCTTGCGCGCCATGGCGAGCGTCTCCCGCGTCACGCGCGGCTCGATGCCGCCGATCCGCGCCATCGCCTCGTAGCCGAGCGCCACCGGATAGAGCAGGCGGTGCGGCAGGCTGATGCGCGGGCCGGGCTTGTCAGCGATGCCGGCGATCAGGGTGAACAGCTCGCCGAGGCGGTAATCCTCGCCGCCCAGGATGTAGCGCTCGCCGATCCGCCCGCGCTCCAGCGCCAGCATGTGGCCTTCCGCCACGTCATCCACGTGCACGATGTTGAGGCCGGTATCGACATAGGCCGGCATGCGCCCGGAGGCGGCGTCCGCCACCATGCGGCCGGTGGGGGTGGGTTTGATGTCGCGCGGCCCGACCGGGGTCGAGGGATTGACGATCACCGCCGGCACGCCGTGCTCCCGCACCAGCTCCAGCACCGCCTGCTCGGCCAGGTATTTCGATTTTTTGTAAACGCCGACGATCTTGTTGGCATAGACGGGCGTGGTTTCGTCCGCCGGGGTGCCGTCCCCGGTCAGGCCGAGCGCCGCGACGCTGCTGCAATAGACGATCCGCTCCACCCCCTGCGCCTGCGCGGCGAGCAGCAGGGCGCGGGTGCCGGCGACATTGGCAGCCAGCATGGTTTCCGGATCCGGCACCCAGAGCCTGTAATCGGCGGCGACATGCACCACATAGCGGCAGCCGGCGACGGCGCGGCGGAGCGAGGACGGATCGGTGAGATCGCCCTCGACGAGTTCCGCCGGCAGGTCGGCGACATTGCGGCGGTCGCTGGCGGAGCGAACCAGCAGGCGCAGATCATGCCCACGGGCAAGCAATGCGCGCGCCACGGCGGACCCTACGAAGCCGGTTCCGCCGGTGACCAGTGTAGGAGCGGATGAAACCAAGTTTGACGCTTCCTCTCGGCCGGACTCTGCCATAAGCCGGCAGTCTATACCCGCCATGGTAAGAGCGGTGTAGAGCCGTCCCCCAACTCCTCCGGGACTTCTGTGTGAAACACCTGACCTATCTGCTTGCGCTAGCCGGACTCGCCCTGGCCACTTTCGTCGTCGCATGGTTCGGAGCGGGGCGGGTTGTCTCCGCGGTGCTCTCCGCCGGATGGAGCGGATTCGGTCTGCTGGCGCTCTGGCAGGGCGTGCTGTTCGTGGTGCTCGGCCTCGCCTGGTCGGCCATTACCCCCGGCGTGCGGGTGCAGGTGCTGGTCTGGGGGCGGATGGTGCGGGATGCCGCGACCAACTGCCTGCCCTTCTCGCATCTCGGCGGCCTCGTGCTCGGCGTGCGGGCGGCGGCGATGTTCGGCATCGAATGGCCGGTGGCGGCGGCTTCCTCGGTGGCGGACGTGACGGCGGAGTTCCTGGCGCAGGTCGCCTTCGCCGCCTGCGCCCTCGCGGTGCTGCTCGTGCACCAGCCGGACAACCATCTCGCCTGGCCGCTGGCCGGGGCCCTGCTGTTCGCGGTGGCGCTGGCCGTAGCCTTCATCTGGCTGCAGCATGGCGCGGGCTCGGTGTTCCGCATGTTCGGCCGCCACATCGCCGGCGCCTGGACGGACGCCGCCTCCGGCCGGATGGAGGCGCTGCAGACCGAGTTCGACCGGATCTATGGCCGCGCCGGCCGGCTCGCCCTCGGCTCGGTGATCCATTTCCTGGGCTGGATCGGCAGCGGCATCGGCACTTGGCTTGCCTATCAGGCGCTCGGGGCGCCGATCGACCTGGTTTCCGCCCTGGCGGTGGAGGGGCTGGTCGATGCGGTGCTGATCTTCAGTTTTCTGGTGCCCGGCAATCTCGGTGTGCAGGAAGCGGCCTTCGCGGCGATCGGCGCCGTTTTCGGCATGGACCCGGATACCTCGCTCGGCGTGTCGCTGCTGCGGCGGGGGCGGGATCTGGCGGTCGGGGTGCCGATCCTGTTGGTCTGGCAGGCGGCGGAGATGCGGCTGCTCGGGCGGCGGCTGGTGGAGCCGGGAAAGGGCTGATGCCGGCGGTCCGCGCGGTGCGTTTTTTGCTACGCTTCTTGCCCGGATGCCCGCATTTCGCGTGAGATGGCGGGCGTCGCGGCTGGATGCCGCCGTCGGACGGCGCCGGCGGGTTTCCGGCGACAACGACAATCCTGGCCGAGTGAACGCGCATGCACGCCTCGAACAAGGTTCCCCAGATCACCGTCGCTTTCTGGGTGATGAAAATCTGCGCGACGACGCTGGGCGAAACCGCCGGCGATCTTCTGTCGATGACGCTGAATGTCGGCTACGCCGTCAGCACGCTGATCCTCATGGGGATCTTCCTCGCCACGGTCGGGGCGCAACTGGTGGCGGAATCCTACCGCCCGCTGCTCTATTGGACCGTCATCCTCTCCACCAGCACCGCCGGCACGACGATGTCGGACTACATGGACCGGACGCTGAAGCTCGGCTACGCGGAAGGCTCGCTGATCCTGGTGACGATCTTGCTTTGCGTGCTGACCCTGTGGCGGCTGAGCATCGGCTCGCTCTCGGTCAATAATATCAGGAGCTTCAAGGTCGAGGCGGTAATCGGGGCAAAATCCTGGGGAAGCGCTGATTTTTTGGCTTCCCCGCCGCGGGCGAGTACGATTCACTCGTTGCATGTCCCCGCCCGCCGATCTGTCCGGTCTGTCCCATGCCGAGTTGGCAGCTCTGGTGGTGGAGTTGCTCGGGGAGGTGGCGGATCTGAAGCAGTTGGTGGCGGCGCAG
>DATJWY010000046.1:0-5829 GCA_035500775.1 Acetobacteraceae bacterium | reverse complement strand
CGCGCCGCCGCCACCGCCGCCGGCCATACCGCTTCATCCTCCGCCCGGCGCAGCGCGGTCCCGAGGGCGGCGTATTCAATGTCTGAGAGGCGCCGTTCCCGCCTGCCGTCCGCCGGGCGCATGACGCCGCGCACCGGGTTGTCCGCCCGCATCCGGCGGCGCACCGCATAGGTGAAGATCGCGCCGAGCAACCCGACTGACCGGCTGGCAGCGCCCATGCCGCCCCGCACGTTCGACACGGCATGCCGGCCGCTCTTAGCCTTCCGCGCCGTCTCGCCCTCGGCGACCGCGTGCATGAAGGTCTCGACATCCTCACTGGTCACGGCAGCAACCGGCAGCCGGCCGAGTAGGGGCTTGATGTGGCCTTCAACGCGGCTCTTGTCGGTCGCGAGCGTGCTGGCTTTCTTCGCCCGCTTCATCCGGGTCAGCAGCCGGCCGGCCTCGGCCTCGGCCATGTAGGCGTCGCACAACTCGGCGACCGTCACGGCTGTCCGGCGGGCCTGCTTATCGGCGGCGGGGTCGCGTCCCTGCGTCACGTCGCCGAGTATCCGCCGGGCTTCCTCCCGCGCTGTCTCCGGGGTCCAGGGCGCGCCGTGCTTACCGATGGTGAACCGGCGCTGGCGGCCCTCGGCGGTCCGATACATGAGGACGTAGGAGACCACTGTGCCGGCACGGCGACGGGCACCGAACCCAGGCACGGCCGCGTCCCAGATTTCGGAATGGGGCGTCAGTGCCCGGATTTCGCGCAGTCCGATCCGCTTCTCAGCCATGCGGCCCTCATCAGAAACGCCCGAAAGGTTCGGGGTAACGTCAGGGTAACAGCTTGGCGCATATCCACGCAATGACAGACAAAGGATGGCAAAGAAAAACAGGCCAAAAACAGATTATTAGCAGCGCAACGCAAGCACCATCAACCGCCCGCAACCCATAGAAATTGCCCTCCGAAGGCAAAGGTCGTACGTTCGAATCGTATCGGGTCCGCCATTTTTTCAGAGGCCTAGACCGAAGATCGCCGAAAGGCTCAATGGTCTAGGTAGCAGATTAGGTAGCGAGAGCGGTCAGTTTGTATCTGCCCCGCTCGCCTCTGAATGGAGTCATCGACCGGGCGGTCGGAGGCAATCAACACCCATCACGCACCCCGAGCAGGACGGTCCGCCATGTGCCGGGGATGCTCAACCGTCTCTAAATATATGAAACAAATCGTGAACAAATTTTCTGGCATAGAGCAGCCCGCAGGGTGGGCCGGGCGAGCGATGGGTGGCTGGTATGAAAATGCGCTTGGAGGCGTCGCCCTCACCTAAACTGGCCCGGGCGCTTCGATAATCGCGGGCATCGTATGGCCGCCCGCGATTATCGAAGCGTCCGGGCCGAGGTATTCAAAAGTTGGCAGCAGGAGACGTGTGTCCGCCAAGCAGGGTGATCGGTGCGACAAAGCCATGTTTGGTTCCAAGCCGCCCGCCCGCAGTTAACGTGACAATGCCGGCCAGGCACAACGCTTCCTCTCCGCCCACGATGGGATCAACAACCTCTTCCCCCTCCGCCGCGATCACCTCCCCGTCGCCCAGTATCGAGCCGCCCGGACCCAGGCATTCCAGACATGGGCCGGGATCATTGGCGTTGCCGCTCGGCATAGCCGTCCATGTGCCCCGCCTCACCACGTGCATCGTCGCGGCCATAGCCCATCAACTTGACGGTGCCGGCATGGCTGCCCCATTTGCGTCTTCACGCATCGTCGCCGCCTTCTCGCAGCAATCTCTCCAGATCCCGGCCGCCATAGAGAATGCGATCGACAACCACCGCCGCGTCAGTGATGTGAAAGGCGATCGTCACTCACCGCCGGTAGCCGATGGTGCGCAGGCCCGGACGGATCGCGTCGCGGCGTGTGCCGCGCTCGGGCAGCGAGCCATCGGCGATGGTGTCGTAGAGATTGCGCAGGTCCGCGAGAGCCTCTGGCGCAAACAGGATGCTACGCACGCCATCCCGCCTTTAGACGGGCCGCGTGGTGGGCCTGCAACGCCTCAGGTTAGGCAGGAGACGCCTTGAACGACCGCACCGCATCCTCCACCGAGCGAAACACCCGCTCCGCCCCGAACGCCTCCAGCAACCCTGTCCGCGCGGCGTGTTCGTAGGCTCGTTCGGCTGACAGGCGCGCCAGAGCGACCTGTATCCCCTTCGCCCGCAGCGTCTCCACCACCTGCCGCAGCACGTTCGCCCCGGTGTAGTCGATGTCGGTCACGCCGCTGGCCTCGATCACCACCAGCCGCACTGGCGTGCGTGCCTGCTCGACGGCGCTCCTGAGCCGGTCGCGGATGAACGCCGCATTGGTGAAGTTCAGCGGCGCGGCGGGGGCGAATACGAGGATTCCGGGCTCGTGCTCCTCGGCCTCGCCTTCGGACGGCCACCAGACGGTGGTGCCGGGCACACGGGCAAGCTCCAGGCAGAGCGGACGTGTCACGGTATAGAAACTATGCAGCAACGACAGGACGATGCTGGCCAGCATGCCGATCTCGATCGGCAACCCGACCACCAGCAGGATGCTGGCCGCCACCAGCCAGATCTCCGACCCGCCGTGGCGGGCGATATTGACGATCTCGTTCAGCCGGAAAATGCGCAGCGCGACCGCGATCAGGATGCCTCCCAGGGCGGCTTGCGGCACGAATGCGAGCAACCCGCCGCCGCCGAATAACAAGGCCGCGGCAAGTACCACCGCAACCAGCGACACCACCTGGGAGCCGCCGCCCGCCGAGACCACCAGGGCCGTGCGCGGCGCGCTGGCATTGACCGCGAAGCCGCCGATCAGCCCGGCCAGGATGCAGCCGGCCCCGATGCCGCCGAAGTCGCGCGCCACATGACGCGGACCCTCCGGATGCGACGGGTAGGCCCGGAGCACCGCGGCTGTCTGCATCATGCAGACCAGCGCCACGATCAGCGCCAGTGGTGATATCAGGAGGGCATTGCCGAGCTTCGTCGTCGGCAGCGCGATGCGTGGCAGTGTCGCCGGCAGGGCACCCAGGACGTCCACGCCGTGCCGCTCCAGGTGCAGCGCGGCCGTCGCGACCCCCACGGCCATTAACGCCAGCAATGCACCCGGCAGGCGCTTCGCCACGCGCTCGGTTGCCTGGGTGGTCACCAGCACGAAGAGGCCGATCCCAAGAGCATATGGGTTGGCGTCCGGCAGGCGGTGCAGAATCTGGACGAACCGCGCCGCCAGCCTCCCCTGCGTATCGGGCACGCCCAGCACGGACGGCAACTGGCCGACGACGATGTGGACCGCAATTCCGGCCATGAAACCGGCGGTGACGGGGATGGAGAGCAGATCGGCGACCCAGCCGGCGCGCAGCAAAGCCGAACCGATCAGCACGATCCCGACCATGACCGACAGCAGCGCCGCCAAGGCAGCGTAGTCGGGGGAACCGATGGCCGCCAGCGCGACCAGGCCGCCGGCGAAGATCGGCGCGATGGTGGAATCCGCACCCGCGGACAGAAAGCGATTGGTCCCGAACACGGCGAAGCCGACCGCACCGGCGGCGAACGTGAACAGCCCGGCCTCCGGCGGCATACCGGCCAGCCGAGCGGTGGCAAGCTGCTCGGGTATGGCGATTGCGGCGAGAAGCAGCCCGGCCAGCGTGTCCCGCGGCAATCCGATAAGCTGGACTCGCCACTGTTTCGGCAAGTTCGACCTCCCACCAGTCAGCATTACAGTTGTATTTTCATCTTGAGATGAGCGTGCCTGGCGCCGCCAAGTTGCGCCGCTCACGGTAGCCATTGCGCTGGTTCACCCGCTCGGCGGTGAGCGCCGCCGTGCCCGGCGCCGAACAGCGCCTCGGTTTCCAGGTCCGGCATTGTCCGCGTCACGGCAACGGGATCCCAGCTTTCACATCACGCCGCGACGATGCCCAGCGCGCTAGCGTCGTCTCAATCGACGCCCGGCCCGCCCGAGATCATGGCTTCAGAAATCCCAAGGAAACGCGACTGTAATGCTGGCGTTAAAACGCCGTCTCGCGTGCCACCGCGATGATCGGGGATCGACAGAAAGGGAGTGGGGGGGCGTGAAGCAAGATAAGAATGATCACCAGGGTGGACATTCCCACGCCCATGCCCGTGTCGACGATCGGTACCTTTCGGCAGACGAGCGCCGCGCGGAAGGCAAGGCTTTACGCGACGCTGTGCCGCGGGCATCGCATGGCGGATGGAAGCCGCCCAAGGACCGGCACGATCCGATCGAGTTGCTGCTTAAATCGAACGAAGGGCGGCTCCTGGACCTCATCCCGATCCGCTTCGGGCGGATGACGCAGTCGCCGTTTACCTTTTTTCGTGGCTCGGCCGTCACCATGGCCGCCGATCTGGCGTCGACCCCGAGTTCCGGGCTCAGAGTGCAGGCTTGCGGCGACGCGCATTTGTTGAATTTCGGGGCTTTTGCCACGCCTGAGCGGAATGTGATTTTCGACATCAATGATCTCGATGAAACCCTTCCGGCGCCATGGGAATGGGACATCAAACGTTTAACCGCAAGCATTGTCATCGCGGGGCAGTATCTCCGGTTGGCTGACAGCGACGCAGCGAAGGCGGCGACGGCTACGGTGTGCTCGTATCGGGAGCAGATGGCCAACTATGCATCCATGCGAGCGCTGGATGTTTGGTACGACAGGATCGACATTGATCGCCTGCTAAAGGAAGTAACGAGCCAGGAGGCCATCGAACGCGCCCAGCAAAGGGTTGAACGGGCACGCGAGAAAAGTCTCCCCGAGTACCTCTTTCCGAAGCTCGCCGAACATCACGGGGCGATGCCTGTGATCAAGGACGATCCCCCTTTGATATTTCATCCGACGGTAGAACAGGCGCCGGGGATGAAGACAGGATTTGGCATTGCGCTTGCGCGCTACCGGGAATCGCTTCCAGAACACGTTCGCGTGCTGTTCGATCGCTTTCACTTTCGCGATCTTGCGATCAAGGTTGTCGGCATCGGCAGCGTTGGCACCATGTGTGCTGTCATGCTTTTGATGGCTGCGGATGATGATCCGATATTCCTGCAGGTCAAAGAAGCCAGGGCGTCGGTGCTGGAGCCGTATGCGGGGAAGAGCCTGCATGAGAACCACGGCGAGCGCGTTGTGCAGGGCCAGCGCCTCATGCAAGCGGCAACCGACATATTTCTGGGTTGGGTGGAGGGGGAAAACGGCCGCCATTTCTACGTTCGTCAGCTCCGCGACATGAAATTATCCATGATTATAGAAGACTGGGACTACGCATTGTTGCGGGCCTATGGAGGCGTGTGCGGATGGGCTCTGGCGCGGGCGCATGCGCGATCGGGGGATGCGGCGATGATCGCCGGTTATATGGGCTCCAATTCAACCTTTGACGATGCGGTGTGCGAGTTCGCGGTCGAATATGCCGACCAGAATCAGCGTGACTATCGTGCATTTATCAAGGCGGTCAGAGAAGGACGCATCAAGGTCGCCAACGAATCCTAAGCACCTGGATCATGAGCGATCGTGGTAACCGCTCATCGCGTTGTTTGTTGCATGATCCGATGCGCGCGCAGCATGGGCGCCGAGGCTCAAATAAAGGCCACCACAATGAACGATGTCTCCCGGCTTGCAACTGCCTCCGAGGCGTCTCTCGTTCATGCGGGTCTTAAAACACCACGGGCGGCCGCCGTCGCCGGGATTGTCTTTTCAATTCTTATGATTTGCAGCCTCTGGCTGTTGTGGCTTGAGCTGCCGGTGGATCCTCGCAAGGTTGGTGCATGGCTGCAGACAAGCACGGAAAGAGTATCCCTCGCCCTGAACCTGATTCCATTCGCGGGTATTGCCTTCTTGTGGTTCCTTGGCG
>DATJWY010000045.1:0-13214 GCA_035500775.1 Acetobacteraceae bacterium | reverse complement strand
ATTTGATTCCTTTAAGTTCATGGGGTCTGGGGCCGTACGGCCCCAGCGGGTCCAGGGCAGGGCCCTGGCCTTCCTATGGATCACCCCAAAACCATCACGCCCTAACCGCCGCGCAACGCCCGCTCCACCGCGGCGGCGACGGCCAGCAGCCGCCGGTCCCCCATCGTCTCGCCCACCAGCATCAGCCCGGCCGGCGGCGCGCCCGCCGCGTGACAGGGCAGGCTGATCGCGCAGCGGTCGAGGAAGTTGACGAGCGCCGGGTTGCGCAGGACCAGGGCGTTGACCCTGGCGTATGCGTCATCGGCCGCGAGGGCGGCGAGCGCCGGCGGCATGATCGGCACCGTCGGCATGACGAGCGCGTCATAGCCGGCGCTCGCCGCGTCCATCTCCCGCCGGATCGCCACGCGGGCGGCGCGCAGGTCGATATAATCGGCGGCGCTCATCCGCTCGCCCTGCTGGAGCCGGACGCGCACGCGCTGATCGTACGCGTCGCCCCGCTCGGCGAGCAGTGTCCGGTGCCAGGCGAAGGCCTCGGCGGTGACCAGGCTGCCACGCGCGCTGGCGGCGAGGATGCGGTCGAGGGCCGGGAAGCGCCGCCGCTCGATCCACGCGCCCCGCGCGGCGAGGTGGCGCAGGGCGGCCTCGTAGGCGGCGCCGGTATCGGCATCGAGCCCGTCCAGCACCACGTTCTCCGGCGCGGCGAGGCGCAGCCCCGCGACCGGCGCGGGATCGAGCACCCCGGGCGGCGGCCCCGCCTCCCCGGCCAGCACGGCATCGGCGATGGCGCAGCAGGCGACCGAGACGCCGAGCGGCCCCACCGAGTCGAGGCTGGTGGAGAGCGGCAACACCCCCTCGCGCGGCACCCGCCGCGCCGTCGGCTTGTAGCCGGTGATGCCGCAGAACGCCGCCGGGATGCGGCAGGAGCCGCCGGTATCGGTGCCGATCGCGACCGCCGCCATGCCGTCGGCGACGGAGACCGCGGCGCCGGAGGAACTGCCGCCCGGCACCCGCCCGGTCGCACGGTCCCAGGGGGAGAGCGGCGTGCCGTAATGCGGGTTCATGCCGAGGCCGGAATAGGCGAACTCGGTCATGTTGGTGCGGCCCACCGGCACGAAGCCGGCGGCGAGCAGGCGCCGCACCGCCGGCGCATGCGTCGCGGCAGGTGGCGCCCCGGCCAGCACGCGGGAACCGGCCGGGGTCGGCTCCCCGGCGATGTCGAACAGATCCTTGAGGCTGACCGGCAGCCCGGCATAGGGCGAAGGCGCGCGCCCCGCCCGGCGCAGCGTGTCCATCGCGGCGGCGGCGGCGCGGGCCTGGTCGGCATGGACGCGCAGGAAGGCGCGGCTGCCCTCGCCCGCGGGGTCGGCAATGCGGGCAAGGCACGCCTCGACGAGGTCGCGCGCGGTGACGCGGCCGGATTCGAGATCGGCGGCGAGATCGGTCAGGGGACGCATGACGGCAGCGTGCCGCGCGCCGCGCCGGGCGGCAAGGGCCAGGGCGGCGAGGCCCAGGGGCAACAAAGAGGGGGCGGCAAGGACGGGGGCGCCGCGCTCCTGAACGATATGCCGGCGGAGCGATGCGTTTTCACCCTCTCGCTTCCGGCCGGAACCTGTCTAAATGCGGGGGATGTCCCGACGCATGTTCGAGGTCACGCCCGCGCTGATGCTGCGCGCCTACCGTGCCGGCCTGTTCCCCATGGCCGAGACGCGGGAGAGTGACCGGCTTTACTGGCTCGACCCGGAACAGCGCGGCGTGCTGCCGCTCGACGGGTTCCATCTGCCGCGCCGCCTGCTGCGCACCGTGCTCTCCGGCGGCTTCGAGGTGACCACCGATCGCGACTTCCCCGGCACCATCGCCGCCTGCGCCACCGCCGCCCCTGGGCGGGAAGACACCTGGATCAATGCCGATATCGAGCAATTGTTCACCGAGCTGTACCGGCGCGGCTACGCGCACAGCATCGAGGCCTGGCGTGACGGCCGCATGGTGGGCGGGCTCTACGGCGTCGCCCTCGGCGGCGCCTTCTTCGGCGAAAGCATGTTCAGCACCGCGCGCGACGCCTCCAAGGTGGCGCTGGTGCACCTGGTGGCACGGCTCCGGCTGGGCGGCTTCCGCCTGCTTGACACGCAATTCGTGACCGGTCATCTGGCCCAGTTCGGCGCCACCGAGATCCCGCGCGACGAGTACCGGAAGCGCCTGGCCGAGGCGCTCGCCATCCCGGCGACCTGGCCCGCCTCGGTCGCTCCCGCGGCGCTGGAAACGGAGATCCGGCACCTCGCCGGAAAGCAGCCGCCCCCGGGCGGCGCCGACCCGGCCTGACCGGCCGGAAACACAGCCCGGCCCGGCCGCGCCGGGCATCGGCACCCATGAACACAGGACGATGGCCGGCAATATCCGTCTGGTACAGACTTCGCCCCGGACCATCTCCGCCACTGGAGACAGCATGACGCCCAAGAGCAGCATGATCGGCGCCACGCCGGCGCCAGGCCCCGGCCCGGCCTTGGGCCGCGCCCGCCGGGGATTGGCGCGCGGGCTGGCGCTCGCCCTCGTGGCGGGATCCTGCCTCTGCGCCCCCGGCTACGCCGCGACGCCGGCGCCGGATGCCCCCCAGCTCATACCGTCGCGGGACGTGACCGTGACCTACCGCATCGCCCCGGACGACCAGCCGGAGCGGGTGGTGCGCGTCGCCGTCGCGGCGGGCGGGCAGAAACTCCGGCTGGAAAGCCCCGCCGCCCCCGGCCCGATCATCCTCGACCGCCGCACCCGCGCCGCCACCATGCTGTTCGCGCCGACCCACACCTATACCGTGCTGCCCGGCCGCGCCCGCGCCGTCGAGCAATTCCTGCTGAACGAGCACATGCGCTTCCGGCGGGAAGGCAGCGCCCGCGTCGCCGGCCTCGCCTGCACCGACTGGGCCGTGCAGTCCCGCAACGGCATGGCGCATGCCTGCGTGACCGATGACGGCGTGCTGCTGCGTGCCGACGGCACCGACCGCAAGGGGCGGCACGGCGCCATCGAGGCGGTCAACGTCGCCTATGGCGCGCTCGACGAGGGCCTCTTCCGCCCGCCGGCGGATTACCTACCGCTCGACCTTCCGCGCGGCGCGCTGGACGCGATCCTGCCGCACCAGCAGGCGGCACGGTGAACGCCGCCTGCCGGGCGGGGGTTTGGGTCAACTGGACGATGGAGCATCCCTGATGGCACGCCACACGGACAGATCTTCCGCCGCGCGCGCAGTCCTGGCCGCGTCCGGCCGGGACCGGCACGGCTATGGCCTTGGGCGCGGTCTCGGGTGCCTTACCCTCGGCGCGCTCGCGCTGACCCTGCCGGCCCTGGCCGCCCGGGCGACGGAACAGCCGGCGACGCTCCCCTCGCGTGATGTCGAGGTGACCTACCGGGTGATCGCCGCCGGCTCGCACGGGCCGGGGGCGCAGTCCGATGCCGGCGACGCCCCGACGCTCAGCCAGCACATGCGCTACCTGGCCGCCGCCAGCCGCCTGCGCGTGGACCCGCCCGGCGGCGGCATGTTCCTCATCGTGGATTACCGCAAGCACGCGCTCGCCATGGTGGAGCCGGCCGTGCGCCGGGTGCTCGACCTGCCGGCGCCGGCCGGCATGCCGTTCGCCGACGCCGTGCCGACCGCCCGCTTCGTGCGCCAGGGGACGGACACGGTGGCCGGGCTGGCGTGCACAGAATGGCTGACGACCGATACCGCCGGCCGCCCCACCCGCACCTGCCTGACCCCGGACGGGGTGCTGCTGCGGGCGGAAAGCGGCGGGCTGGTGCTGGCGGAGGCCGTGTCGGTCAGCTACGCAGCGCAGAATCCGGCGGATTTCGAGGTGCCGGCTGGATTCGAGCACGCGTCGCAGGGGAAGTAAGGCCAGGGCTCTGCCCTGGACCCGCCGGGGTCTTGAGGCCCCAAACCCCCGATACTTAAAAAGTAATGGATTCCAAAGGCTTGCCTTTGGCGGGGTCCAGGGGCGGAGCCCCTGGCCTTTGACGACCTCCGGCGCTCGCCGCGTCAGGCAACTTACTTCAGCGCCGTCGCGATCGTCTCGAAGATCCGGTCGATCTCGGCCTTGCTGATGATCAGCGGCGGCGAGATCGCCAGGATATCGGCGGTGGAGCGGACCAGCACGCCCGCCTCGTAGCACTTGAGGAACACGTCGTAGGCGCGCGCGGCCGGCGCGCCCGGCCGCGGCGTCAGCTCGATGCCGGCGACGAGGCCGATATTCCGGATATCCGCCACGTGCGGCACGTCGCGCAGGCTGTGCGCCGCCTCCTCGAAATAGGATTCCAGATCGGCGCTACGGGCGAAGAGATCCTCCTCCGCATAGGTGTCGAGAGTGGCGATCGCCGCGGCCGAGGCGATCGGGTGGCCGGAATAGGTGTAGCCGTGGAACAACTCGATCGCGTTCGGCGGCGCCGCCTCCATGAACGCGTCATAGATCCCTTGCTGCACCACGACGCCGCCCATCGGGATGGTGCCGTTGGTGACGCCCTTGGCGAAGGTCACCATGTCCGGTGTCACGCCGAAACGCTGCGTCGCGAAGGGCGTGCCGACACGGCCGAAGCCGGTGATCACCTCGTCGAAGATCAGCAGGATGCCGTATTTCGTGCAGATCTCGCGCAGCCGCTGCAGGTAGCCCTTCGGCGGGATCAGCACGCCGGTCGAGCCCGCCATCGGCTCCACGATCACCGCGGCGATGTTGGAGGGATCATGCAGGGCGACGATGCGCTCCAGATCGTCGGCGAGATGCGCGCCCCATTCGGGCTGGCCACGGGTGAAGCGGTTGTGCTCCGGCGCATGCGTATGCGGCAGATGGTCTACACCCGGCAGCAGGGAACCGAACACCTTGCGGTTGGCCGAGATGCCACCGACCGAGATGCCGCCGAAGCCGACGCCGTGATAGCCGCGCTCACGCCCGATCAGCCGCTGACGCGTGCCCTCGCCGCGCGCGCGGTGATAGGCGATGGCGATCTTGAGCGCCGTGTCCACCGCTTCCGAGCCGGAATTGGCGAAGAACACCCGGTCCAGCCCGTCCGGCAGCAGGTTGGCGACGCGGGTCGCCGCCTCGAACACCAGCGGATGCCCCATCTGGAAGCCCGGCGCGTAATCCAGCGTCTCCACCTGGCGCTTCACCGCCTCGACGATGCGCGGCCGGGAATGACCGGCATTGACGCACCAGAGACCGGCCGTGCCGTCCAGCACCGAGCGCCCGTCATGCGAGACGAAGTGCATGTCCTTTGCCGAGACCAGCAGGCGCGGATTGGCCTTGAACTGGCGGTTGGCGGTGAAAGGCATCCAGTAGGAATCGAGATCGTTGGGCGTGCTCGGCGCTACGGCGCTGCTGAATGTGTCTGAGTCGGCCATCTCGGCACCTCGGGGAAGTTCGAATCTGTCCATAAGCGGACGTGGCATGGGGAGATAAGGCGACGAGCTCTTGGCATCGGCAACCTGTCACATCGTTGCGCGGCGGCAGGCCGGCTTCAACATCCGTGACACCCCAGTCATGGCCGCGGCAGCCATGGCATATCTGCAATGCGCAATTTACATGACTCGAACCCTCCCTTGACGGCCGGAGCGCACCCCGGCTCCAACCCGAGCCGGGCGGCGGCGCCGTCACCCGCGCCAACCCGTCACCCGCGCAAACCGGGGCGCGGCATCACCGGCCGAAAGCAATGGGCGTGTTTTCGCTCCAGGCCAGTGGTTTCAGTCGAATATCCCGAACACGCCGCGCAAAAACCCCGGCGTCAGCGCGGCCAGCGGATTCACCCGTACCACCGGATCCTTCAGCGAGCCGTGCACGGTGAATGTCGCGGCGAACACGCCGCCGCCCCGCTCCGGGCTGAACAGACGGCCGACCAGCGGCACGTTGCCGAGCAACTGGTTGAAGAAATACGCCGGCACGATGGTGCCCTGTAGATCGGCGGAGTGCGCCGCGAGATCGATCGTGCCGCGCACCGTCATCCCGAGCGACGGGCTGAAGGCCCGCGCGTCGCGCAGTTCCAGCACGTCATCGTCGAGGCGGAACGGCGCCTCCAGCCGGCTGAAGCGCAGTCCCGGGCCGCGCAGCACGTCAGTCATGCCGTAGAGCGTCATCGCCTGCAGCAGCCGCCCCATGACCGGCGCGTCCCGCACACGGAACTCAGTCAGCCGCGCCGTGCCGGTCAGCGGCGAGCCCGCGACGCTGTCGTCATACACGCCGTCCAACGCCAGCCCGCCGCCCTCGATGGTGTGAATGACATCGGTCCCGCGCAGCACGACACCCGCATTGGCGGCGCTGATGGCGAGCCGCCGCGCCTTGCCGTCGCCGGCCAGCGTCGCCCGCACCAGCGTCTCCGGCCGGCCGCACTGGATGCGCGCCGCCCGCATATGCAGCCCGTCATTCTCCATGTGGGCGACAAGGCCGGGCAAGGCGACGCCGTTGGCGAGCTGCACCCGGTCGAAATTCGCATCCACCACCCAGGGCGCACCCGGCTTCTGCGCGGCGGCGCGGTCGCGCGGCTTGGCCGGCGTCGCGTCCCCGCCATGGGCGAACTGCGCGGCGAGATCGAGCACCGGCCCGGAGAGCCGCGCCCGCACCGGCTCCCCCGGCCGTTGCGGGAAAGCGATACTGCCGCCGCCGCGGGTCTGGCCAAGCACCACACGGTCGAGCAAGAGCCGGCTCGGCTTGCCGCCCACCGCCTCGACATGGCTCCGCACGTCGAGGCCGGGGCCGCTCGCGGCGATGTCCTCGATGCCGGTAAGGCGGTCATGGTCGAGCCGCAGGCGGAGGGTCGCATGCGCCGCCTCCCCCGCCTGCTTCGACCAGCCGAGCGGCACGGTGAGGCGCGCCGGCGTCAGGTCGGCATCCACGAGCAGGCTGGCCGTGCCGCCACGCCGCCCCTCATAGGTGGCATCGAGCGCCGCTTCCCCGTCCATGATGCCGATGAGATCGAGCCCGGCCGCCGCCGCCTGCCGCTGGTTGGCGCGGCCGGAGACCTTGATCCGCTGCAACACCTGCCCCGGCGGCCCGGCGCGGAAGTCCATGGCCGCGGTGAGCTTCGCCGGAATGCCGGACAGCGCGGCATCGCCGGTGAGCTGGAGTCCATTATTATCGACCGTGAGATGCAGCTGGCCGTTATCCAGGTCACGCCCGGCCGCGACGTCGCCGAGATGCACGCCGGCGAGCGTCGCGTCGGCACGCAGCGCGATCATGTCCATATCGACGTTGTTTTCCAGCGGCAGCCGGACGGTCAGCCGCGCCGAGGCATCGCCCGCCGGATCGGCGAAGGTGAAGGGCTGGCGGGAGAGCAGGCGCAGGCGCGGATGCCGCAGCAGGGTGATGACATTGGCGAGTCCGCCCTCGATCCGCAGATCGAGCAAGGCGACCTGATGCGGCGTCATCATGCCGACCACCCGCATGGTGCCGCCGGACACGGTGAGCCCGCCCTGCCGGCCGCCCTGCGTGGTGATGGTCAGCGCATCCGGGCTCTCAAGCACGAGATGGGCATTGGCATGCTCGATCGGCGGCACCGGGCGCAGCCAGTGCAGGGTCAGGTCATTGGCCTCGAGCGTGCCGGACGCGGCGGTCGGGTTGACCGTGGAAAAATCTTCCGGCGCCTCCAGGGAGACGTTGAAATGCCCGTCATGCGCCACCCCGGCGGTGACGTTCCGGACGAGCCAGGGCCGGGCGCCGCCGCCGGCGCCTTCGGGCCAGTAGCGGGCGAGGTCGGCGAAGGGCACGCGGTCAACGTCGAGGCTCAGCGTGGCGCGGATCTGCCCGGCCTCGCGGCGCGCGCTGCCGCTGGCATGCAGCACCGGGCCGGCGGCCACGTTCGGCGGCGGTGTCAGCGCGAGGGTCAGCTCGTCCAGCGTCGCCGCCTCCGGCGTGCCGGAAAGCCGCAGCGTCGCCGCCTTCAGCGGCACCGTGCCGCGCCCGGCCCGCGCCGTGCCCGCGCCGCTCTCGGCAACGAGGCTGAAATGGGCGGGGCGGAGCGCGTCGGTCAGGTCGAGGGTCAGGTCGAGGGCGACCGGCGCATCGAAGGCGGCGAGCCCGGCCAGCCTCGGTGCCGCCCGCGCCAGCGCGGCCGGGGATACGGGCGAGAGGCGCGCCCGCAGCCGCGCCGACTCGCCGCTCTGGCGCGGCAGCGATCCGTCGAGCGTCAGGCTGGCGCTGAGATCGCCGAGCCGCAGCGGCAGCTCGGCCCGGCCGGTGAGGCCACCCCGGCGCAGGCGGCGGAAATCGGCCGAGGCATGCTCCACCGCCCAGGTCGCGCCAAGCTGCTGGTCCTCCACCGTGACGCGCAGGTCGCGGATCAGCACGTGGTGCAACTGGCTGAGTGCCGATCCGCCGGTTGCCTGCCCACGCGCAGGCGTGCGGAATTCGCTGAGCGGATCGGCGGCGGTGCCTCCCCCCATCGCGCCCATCCGCGCGCCCATCCCCGCGCCGGCGGCGGGGGCGTTCGACTGCGCCATGCCGGTATCGAGGCGGATGCCGCCATCGGCGGCGCGGATCAGCCGCAGGCTGGCGCCCTCCACCTCCAGTGTGCGCGGGACGATGCGGCCCAGCACCAGCTCGTCCGGCGCCAGGAAGAGCGCGGCGCGCGGCACCCGGAGCAGCACCGTTCCCGCCGGATCGGTGACGGAGAGGCCGGTCAGCCGGATGTCGACCGGCGCGTCCAGGGCCTGGAATCCCTCCCAGGCGAGCGCCGCCGAGTGAACGGCGACCCGCGTGCCATCGGCCGCGATCGCCGCCTCGATGCGGCGGGCGAACCAGGTGACGTCGATCGGCCCCTTGGAGAGCCGCCAGGCGAGGCCGCCCGCGAGCACCAGCCCGAGCACGGCGAGGCCGGCCAGCACTTCCCACAGCAGATGGGCGAGGCGGAGGGAGTAGCGCTTCAGCATGGGTGATACGGGCCCGTGTCAACGGCGCTGGCATCGCCCGGCCGGGCATGACAGCCTGGAGCATGGACTTTGCCCACAGCCCTTATCTCGCGTCCCTCGCCGCCCGGGAGCCGGACGTGCTGCCCCGCCTCACGACGGACGGACCGGACGCGCTGCTGACCGAGGCGCTCGACACGCTGCGCCGGACGCCGCCCGCCTCCCCGCGCGCGGCGGTGGCGCGCGCGATGCGCCAGGCCAAGCGGCGTGTCGCCCTGCTCACCGCGCTCGCCGATATTCGCGGCCTCTGGCCGCTCGAAAGCGTCACCGCCGCGCTCTCCGACCTCGCGGACGCGACGCTCGGCCTCGCCGTCGCGCATCTGCTCCGCGCCGCGCATGGCCGCGGCGAACTCGTTTTGGCCCGGCCCGAGGAGCCCGCGCGCGAGTCCGGCTTCACCGTGCTCGGCATGGGCAAACTCGGGGCGCGGGAACTGAACTATTCCAGCGATGTTGATCTCGTCCTTCTCTACGACCCCGAAATCCCCCCCGATCCCGAGGGGCTGAGCGGCCGGGTGTTCAGCCGCATGGCCCGCGACCTGGTTGCCCTTATGGAGACGCGCGACGCGGACGGCTACGTGTTCCGCACCGATCTTCGCCTTCGCCCGGATCCGGGGGCAACCCCGCCGGCGATCGCGTTCCCCGGCGCCATTGCCTACTACGAAAGCATGGCGCTGACCTGGGAACGCGCCGCGATGATCAAGGCGCGGCCGGTCGCCGGCGACCACGCGCTCGGCGACCGCTTCCTGGAAGCGATCCGCCCCTTCATATGGCGCCGCCACCTGGATTTCGCCGCCATCGCCGACATCCACGCAATGAAGCGGCGAATCGACGAGCACAAGGGCACCGCGCTCGCCGCCGGGGCCGATCCGGCGGCGCGGGTGCCCGGCCATAATCTCAAGCTCGGCGAGGGCGGCATCCGCGAGGTCGAGTTCGCCGCCCAGGCGTTGCAGCTCGTCTGGGGCGGGCGCGATCCCGGACTCCGGCAGCGGGAGACGGTGCCGGCGCTGCGCGCCCTCGCCGCCGCCGGCAAGCTGCCGGCCGAAACCGCCACGGCGCTGGAGGCGGCGTATCGCTTCCTGCGCACCGCCGAGCACCGGCTGCAAATGGTGGATGACCGGCAGACGCACAGCCTGCCCGCCCGCCCGCCGGAACTCGCCGCCTTCGCCGCCTTCATGGGCTATCCCGACGCCGCCGGCTTCGCCACGGTGTTGATCGGCCATCTGACGCGGGTGCACGCCGCCTATGCCGGCTTGTTCGAGATCCCGGCCGAGCCGCCGGATGTCGCGCCGGAATTCGATCTGAGCGCCCTCGATTTCGCCGCCCCGGCCGAGGCGACCGAGACCGAGCTGGCCCGGCTCGGCTACCAGCGGCCGCGCTCGGTGCTCGCCGCCATCGAGACCTGGATGCACGGACGGCCGCGCGCGCTGCGCTCGGAGCGGGCGCGGGAGCTGTTGCACGCGCTGCTGCCCGCCTTCATCACCACCCTCGCCCGGCAGACGCAGCCCGATGCCGCCTTCGCCCGGCTGGACGCGATGATCGGGCGCCTGCCGGCCGGGGTGCAGATCCTCTCGCTGCTGCAACGCAACCCGGCGCTGCTCGACCGGGTGGCCGCCGTGCTAGGCGCCGCCCCCTCGCTCGCCGACCATCTGGCGATGGCGCCGGAGGCGCTGGAAGGCCTGATCGCCCCGCGCGAGATCGACCCCGATCCGGCCGCCACGCTGGCCCTGCAACTGCGCGACGCCCGCATGCTGGAGGACGCGCTCGCCATCGCCCGCCGCTTCGTGCGCGGCGAGGAATTCCGGCTGGCCACCGCCGAGATGGAGGGGCTGCTCGACGTGGACAGCGCCAGCGCGGCGCGCACCGCCCTCGCCGATGCCACGCTCGGCGCCCTCCTGCCGCGCGTGCTGGCCGAGCATGCGGCGCGCTACGGCACGGTGCCGGGCGGGGACATGGTGGTGGTGGCGCTCGGCAAGGCGGGCAGCCGGGAGATGATGGCCGGCTCCGACCTCGACCTGATGCTCGTCTATGACCACCCGCCCGGCGCCACGGAGAGCCAGGGCGACAAGCCGGTGCCGGTGCCGCAATACTACGCGCGGGCGGCGCAGGCGGTGGTGACGGCGCTGACGGCGCCGGGGCGGGCGGGGCCGCTCTATCCGGTGGACATGCGGCTGCGGCCGTCCGGGCGCCACGGGCCGGTCGCGGTTTCGCTCGCCGCCTTCCGCCGCTACCACCGCGCGGATGCCTGGACCTGGGAACGCATGGCGCTGACCCGCGCGCGCGTGGTCGCGGGCGGCGAGCGGCTCCGCGCCCGGGTGCGCGCCTCCATCCGGGAGGCGCTGCGGCAGGCGGGCGACCCGGAGACGGTGCGGCATGACGCGGCGACGATGCGGGTGCGGATGCTGCGCGACCTGCCCGGCAAGGGCGCGTTCGACGTGAAGCCGCGGCCGGGCGGGCTGATGGAAGTGGAGTTCATCGCCCAGGTGCTGCAACTCGTGCACGCGCGGCACCGGGGCGTGCTGAACAGCAACACCGAGGCCGCGTTCCGCCGCCTCGGCGCCGCCGGACTGCTCGCGCCCTCGGATGCGGCGCTGCTGACCGAGGCGGACCGGCAATGGCGCGCGGTGCAGAGCCTGCTCCGCATCACCCTGGGGCCGGCGGCGCCCGCCACGGTGCCGGGGCCGGTGGCGGAGCGGATCGCCCGCGCGACCGGGCTGCCGGCCGAGCCGGCGGCGCTGGAAGCGGGGCTGGACGCGCTGGCGCTCCGGGTGCGGGAGGCGTTCACGCGTCTGGTGGGGACGGTGGAAACCGGGTGATCTTGGCGTGGTTTATGTTGGGTCAGTAAGGCCAGGGGCGCTGCCCCTGGACCCCGCCAAAGGCTTAGCCTTTGGAATCCGTTACTTTGGTTTGTGTGTATTTTACTTTTAATAAATCTGATGGAGTATGTTGTTTATTAAACTAATATTGAATAGATTTTCATAAATAGCATCTGTTATTTTCAAAAATATTCTTAAGTATTGGGGGTCTGGGGCCTCAAGGCCCCAGCGGGGTCCAGGGGCGGAGCCCCTGGCCTTTCCAGGCGCCAACGCCAAAGGGAGAGCGGCATGGACTACAGACGCTTAGGGGCTTCCGGCTTCAACGTGCCGGTGCTGAGCTTCGGTACCGCCACGTTCGGCGGCAAGGGCGAGTTCTTCGCCGCCTGGGGGCAGACGGATGTGGCGGCGGCGCGGCGGCTGGTCGATATCTGCCTCGAGGCCGGCGTCAATCTGTTCGACAGCGCCGACATCTACTCCGACGGCGCGGCGGAGGAGGTTCTGGGCGAGGCGATCAAGGACCGGCGCGGCCAGGTGCTGATCTCGACCAAGGCGACGTTCCGCTCCGGGCCGGGGCCGAACGATGTCGGGTCCTCGCGCTACCATCTGATCCAGGCTTGCGAGAAGGCGCTGCGGCGCCTCGGCACGGATTACATCGACATCTTCCAGCTGCACGGCTTCGACGCGCAGACGCCGGTCGAGGAAACGCTGGCGACGCTCGACGACCTCGTGCGCGCCGGCAAGATCCGCTACGTCGGCGTTTCGAATTTCTCCGGCTGGCACCTGATGAAATCGCTCGCCGCCGCCGACCGCCACGGCTATCCGCGCTACATCGTCAACCAGACCTATTACTCGCTGATCGGCCGCGACTATGAGTGGGAGCTGATGCCGCTCGGCCTCGACCAGGGAATCGGGGCGATGGTCTGGAGCCCGCTCGGCTGGGGGCGGCTGACCGGCAAGATCCGGCGCGGCCAGGCGCTGCCGGCGACGAGCCGGCTGCACAAGACCGCCGTGCAGGGACCGCCAGTGAGCGAGGAGTATCTGTTCCAGGTGATCGACGCGCTGGACGCGGTGGCGGCGGAAACCGGCAAGACCGTGCCGCAGATCGCGCTGAACTGGCTGCTGCGCCGCCCGACCGTCTCCAGCGTCATCATCGGCGCGCGGGACGAGGCGCAGTTGCGGCAGAATCTCGGCGCGGTGGGCTGGGAGCTGACCCCGGAGCAGGTGGCGCGGCTGGACGCGGCAAGCGCCCTGCCGCTCGCCTACCCGTACTGGCACCAGCGCGGCTTTCCGGAGCGCAATCCGCCGCCGGTCTGATCGTCGGCGGCCTGGCAAGGCCAGGGCTCCGCCCTGGACCCGTCACGCGAAGGCGTGCTTGCGCACGACGGGGCCATCGGCCCCAGACCCCATTTTTTTAAAATACTCTGATGTGATCGGCAAACTTGCCAAACGAAATGGGGTCTGGGGCCGATGGCCCCAGT
>DATJWY010000044.1:0-18299 GCA_035500775.1 Acetobacteraceae bacterium | reverse complement strand
TGGAACATGTACGGCCCGACCGAGACGACGGTGTGGTCGGCCGTGGCCCGGATCGGCCGGGACCAGCCGGTGCTCATCGGGCCGCCGATCGCCAACACGCGGTTCTACGTGGTGGACCGCCATGGCCAGCCCGTGCCGGTCGGCGTGCCGGGCGAACTCTGCATCGGCGGCGACGGGGTCGCCGATGGCTACCTCAACCGGCCGGACCTCACTGCCGAACGCTTCGCTGCCGACCCGTTCAGCGACGACCCTGCGGCGCGGATGTACCGGACCGGCGATCGCGTCCGTTCCCTGGCCGACGGCCGTCTGGAGTTTCTCGGCCGGCTCGACCATCAGGTGAAGATCCGCGGCTTCCGGGTGGAGCTCGGCGAGATCGAGACTATCCTGCGGTCGCATCCGGCTGTCCTGGACGCCGTGGTCGTAGTGCGGGACGACCATGGCGAACGGCGCCTCGCGGGCTACGTGACGGCCAGCGGTGCCGAGCCGGTACCGGTTGGCAGCCTGCGGGATCTGCTGCGGCGGAAGCTGCCCCCCTACATGATGCCGGACGCCCTGGTGACGCTCGCGGCCCTTCCGCTCACGCCCAACGGCAAGATCGACCGCAAGGCATTGCCGGCGCCGGACGATCGGATGCGACGCGATGCTGGCGCGGCGTCCGTCGGCCCGCGCACGCCGCTCGAGGAGCTTCTGGCGGGTCTCTGGTGCGAGAGCCTCCATCTGAAGCAGGTCAGCATCCACGACAATTTCTTCGACCTGGGCGGCGATTCGCTGGCAATGCTCCGGCTGAGCCTGGAAATCGAGCGGGCGACGGGGCGGAATTTTCCGCTGCCCTGGATCTACGACGCCCCCACGGTGGCCGGCATGGCCGAGATCCTGGCCGGCCGGAAAGCGGCATCCGGCTATTCCCCCCTCGTCCTCCTGCGGCCCGGCGCCGAGACGCCGCCGGTTTTCCTGATTCATCCCGTGGGCGGCAGCACCCAGCGGCTGATGCCCATTGCGAAGTCGCTTCCTGGCCGGCAGCCGGTCTACGGCCTGCAGGCACGCGGCTTTGACGGAATGGAAGCGCCGTTCGACCGCGTGGAGGCGATGGCCGACTGCTACGTCGACGCCATCCTTTCGGTGCAGCCGCGCGGTCCCTACGTCCTTGCCGGCATGTGCTTCGGCGGCCTGGTGGCGATGGAGGTCGCCCGCCGGCTGATGGCGCGCGGTGAACCGATCGGATTGCTGGCCTTCCTCGATACCTATCCCCACCCGCGCTTCTGGCCGCTGCGGTTCAGATTCGATTACCTGGTGCTCCGCCGCATCCGCGAGGCCTGGGCGGCGCTGCGCGCATCGAAGCGTGAGGAGATCATTTCATACCTTGCCTCGCGGATCGCCGTCCTGCTCCGCAAGGGGATGGGAACGGCCACCGGGTCTCGGTCATTCGTCAAAGCGCCCGACTCCCTGCCGCCCGCGGTCAAGGCGGTGTTCGGGGGCGGCATCGCCGCACTGGAGACCTATCGCCCGCACTATTATCCGGGGACGGTCAGTTACCTGATGTGCGGATACCACACCTACCTGCCGGACGGCCCGGCATCCGCCTGGCGCCGGCTGGTGGGCCGTCTGGAGGTCCATTGCGGTCCCCGCGCATACGACGAGGACGGTCTGACGAACGCCGAATACGTCGCGAACTGGCTTTCCGACAGAATGCAGGGGGCACCGGAACGGGACGTGAAGCTGCGCCGCCCCGCGCCGCAGCCCGAACGTCTCGACTACAGCCCGAGCAGCGCCGCCTCGGTGTAGCTCAGGTCGCCGACCCGCGGGGGCTGCGCGCCTTTGAAATACATCGGCAGCTTTTCAGGGAAGAACCGGCCCGGCACGCCTCGTAACGGCCGCCCGGACGCCACCAACATCACTGGCATGCCGCGCGCAGCAAGAAAGCGACCAGCCGGTCCCGCCAGTTCTTCGAGGCTCTCCAAGGACCGGCAATAGATGAGCTGCCCGCAGGGGATGCCGCCCGGCTTGATCCGCCGGCGGCGAAAGATCAGCGGCTGCCCGCCTGTTGGCGTCTTGCACCACAGGCCGAGGCACCCGAACGCGGCGTGGTCCGTCAGCAGGTGCAGATCCGCCGCCGGGATGCCCTCCGCCTCCCAATCGGTCCGGCGCGCGAGCAGCCGGACCGGGGCGGTTCGAGTCCGCGCCAGAAGCGGCAAGGCGGCGAAGACACCTTGGCTGAACTGCCGGAACCCCTGAGATTCGATGATCGGTACGGTCGCCGGCCGTGGGTCGATATTCGTGTAGACCGCCGGCTGCTGCCGCGTCGCCCGCATGAGAAGCACGAGCCCGTATGACCGGAACGCCTCCTCCACGTACCAACTGGAGCCATTGCAGCGGACTGCCGAATTGGGATCGTCTGGTGAAGTCGAGGCGATCACCAGATGCACGCCGACCGGGCGTCCCGCCGACTGAAGCATATAGCCGAATTGTGGAAAGCCCTCGGGCGGCCGATGCTGCGCCAGGCGTCGCAGGCCGAGCTCCCAGTACTGCCTGCTACGCCGGTGAAAACCAGCATGAAGAAGATCGATGATTGCAGGCAGATGGCTCGTCTCGATCAGGCGGCAGGACACCCTGCCGGGGGCGGGTTGCGCCGCCTGGATGCGCTGAATCACCGACACGGAATCCCGCCTTTCAAGCCGCCGTCCGGTCCTTCGGTTCCGGGCGCATGATGAAATCGTGCTTGCTCAGTAGATTCATGCCCGTCGTGATCTCCGCTGGCGTTTGGTCGTCGTGGCGGAGCCACAGGTCGCGAGCGAACATCATCAGATGGATCTGTGTCTCGACTCTGGCAAAGAATTCCCCGATGCAGTTCCGCGGGCCCGCGCCGAACGGGCACATCGCCAGCTCGGGCCGGCCCGCCTCGCGTTCCTGACTCATCCGGCCAGGGTCGAAGCGCTCAGGCTCTTCCCAGAGGTCCCGGCTGCGCTGAATGAGATAGGGCGAGATGTAGATCTCGGTGCCTGCGGGAACGAAGAAGTCGCCAAGCCGGTCGTCCTGGATCGCCCGGCGCGTCATGAGCCACAGAGGCGGGTAGAGACGCAGCGATTCGTCGATGACCTCGCGGGCGCAGGTATATCGCGGCAGCATCTCCATGTCCGGGAATTCGCCCCAGGGCAGGCGGCTGAACTCCTCCGACAATCTGGCCTGCCAGTCCGGGTGCCGGGCCAGCAGGTACCACATCCAGTTCAGCAGGCCCGCTGTGGTTTCGTGGCCGGCGACGACCAGGGTCAGGACCTCCTTTGCCAGTTGCGGATCCGGCATCGGCTCGCCGCGCTCACGGCTGCGTGCCTGCATCAGGCTGGCCAGGAAATCCGAGCCCGTTCTGCCCTCATGCCGCCGCTGCGCGACGATCTGCAGGATGATCTTGCTCAGCGGCCGGAACGACTGGGCAAACTCCAGATTCCGCGCCGACTCGCCGGCAAGGACATGAAAGTGGGGCGCGGCCGTCGCGTAGTCTTCTCCGAAGATCGACACCAGCGTAATCTTCAGCACCATGAGGCTGACGTCCTCCGTGACGTTGACCGTCTCGCCACGGTGGGCCGCCAGCTTCCATTTTGCGAGCAGCTCGGCGTTGGCATTCGAGATGACGCCGGCCAGGCCGCCGATGGCATTCTTCGAGAATGCGGGCTGGATCATGCGCCGCTGGTTTGCCCAGAATTCGCCGTTGCTCGCGATCAGGCCGCTCCCCAGCAGCAGGGCGATCCGTTTGACCACTTGGCCGCTTCGTGTGTAATTACGCCAGTTCCTGCGTAGAATGCGCTCGCAATATTCCGGGTTGCTGACCACATAGACGTTGCTTCCAAGGACGGATGCCCGGTAAATGTCTCCGTACTGGGCGAAATTTTCGTTCATCCAAAAAAATAATTCTTCAGTTCCATTATATTTGTCCTTCGGCCCCGGCGGAATTCGAAGCGCGGTCGCGGTCATAGTTTCAGCCATGATGATCCTCGGAGCAGAACGTCAGAACAGAAAAAAACAGAATGACGTTGCGCGTCATGACCGTCCGATGGCGGCACGGATGTCGATTGGCGTATCTTCAGAAGGCACCCTGCTTTCCGTCAGCCATCTCACATTTTCCGGGCGCTGGACCCATCGTCACTCCGCGAAGTTGCAAGATCCTATGGACCATATGTCCCATCTTGCAACTAGTGCAACTAGCGACTATTTGATCTGTCCGTCAAGTGAATTCGTTCCTCACCCGTGGGATTCTACCCTGCCTACCCAAGCCAACAGCCTCCCCGTCGTACTCGGCACGTCCGCCACTGCGCCGCCGTACGCTAATGTGCCACACGGCCGAATGGACGAGGGTGCGCGATGAGCGATAAGCAGGCGCTTGCAGGGCATGCCGCGCTGTTTCCCAGAGAAGGCGAACGGCTGCGCACCGAGGACTGGCTGACGCGCGCGCTCGCCGATCTCGAAGGCCGCATCGCGGATCATCCGGTAACGCCGGGTGTCGACCGCGCCACCCTCGGGCAGGCGCTGGCCGGCTTCGACTTCGCCGAACCGCGCCCGCTCGGCGATGTGCTGTCATGGACCATTGCGCAGCTCGAGCGCGGCCTCGTGCAGATCACGCATCCCCGTTATTTCGGGTTGTTCAATCCTGCCCCGACCTTCCCCGCGCAATGCGCCGACCGCATCGCCGCCGCCTTCAACCCGCAGCTCGCCACCTGGACGACGTCGCCCATGGCGGTCGAGATCGAGGGGCATGTCATCCGCGCGGTCGCCCGGCGCGCCGGGCTGCCGCCCGATGCCGGTGGCCATTTCACCACAGGCGGCGCCGAGGCGAATTTCACTGCGCTGATCTGCGCCCTCACCGCGGCCTGCCCGGACTTCGCCGAGCACGGCGCCCGCGGCCTGCCTGGACAGCCGGTGTTCTACATCTCGAACGAGGCACATCACGCCTGGATCAAGATCGCCCACCAGACGGGGATCGGCCGGGCCGCCGTGCGCCTCGTCCCCACCGACGGGCAGGGCCGCATGGACGTCTCTGCCCTGGAAGCCGCCATCGCGACGGACCGTGCAGAGGGTCACCTCCCGGTCATGGTGGTCGCCACCGCCGGCACGACGGGCGCGGGGATGATCGACCCGGTCGGCGAGGCCGCGGCGGTCGCGCGGCGTTTCGGCATGTGGTTCCACGTCGATGCGGCCTGGGGCGGCGCGGTGATCGTCTCCGACCGCCACCGCGCGCTTCTGGCGGGCATCGAGCACGCGGACAGCCTGACCATCGACGCCCACAAGTGGCTTGCGACAACGATGGGATGCGGGATGTTTCTCACGCGTCGCCCGGCGGTGCTGTCCGACGCGTTCCGGGTGACGACCGGCTACATGCCCTCCAACGTCGCCGCTCTCGATCCGTACGTAACGACGGTCCAGTGGTCACGGCGCTTCCTCGGACTGCGCCTGTTCCTCTCGCTCGCCGCGGCCGGCTGGGACGGCTACGCGGTGCATGTCGAGCATGCCATCGGGCTGACTGCCCTGCTCCGGGACGGCCTGCATGAACGCGGCTGGCACATCGCCAACCGTTCCCCCCTCGCCGTCCTGTGCGTCGAGCCGCCGGCGGGCAGCGTCGATCCGGCAACGATCGTGCGCCGCGTGCTGGCATCCGGCGCCGCCTGGATCTCCGTCGCCCTGTTCGAGGGCCGCCCCACCATCCGCGCCTGCGTCACGCATGGCCGCACCACACCGGAGGATGTCGCACGGCTTATCGCCGCCCTCGAAGCGGCGCGGACGGACTGAACTCCGGCCGCCCCAACACCCTGCAACAGCAGGCTTGACGACGGGACTATTCGGCGGATATGGTCCGTTTTCGCAATCATTGCGAGATGGATCAGGCTACCGGTCCAACCATCGGCACTTCACGCGGCAGACACCCGACAGGACGGACGATCGTGCAAACTCAATCAAATGCTCTTGCTCCGATCGCTGGCTCCGGGCCAGCGGACCGCCCGTCCCGCGAAAGGCTTCGCAGCCTCGTTGCCGGCATCCTCGCGTCCAACGGCAGTCGTCCCGCCTTCTCCGACGAGGACACTCTGGCCGAGATCGGGCTTGCATCGCTTGACATGGTCAGGCTGATGCTGGCGGTGGAGAACGAATTCACCGTCGAAATCCCCCAGGCTGACATTACGCCCGAAACCTTCCGCTCCATCACGACGATCGATCGACTCCTGCAGCGGCTGCAGCCGGACTAAGGGCGGCTTTGTGCCCTCTCAGGCAACATTCCGCCGCACGTCCGGCCGCAACGACCGCAATTTGCCCTTGTCTCGCGCCTCCACGCGTACACGCCGGCGAGATCGAGCATCCACTTTTCGCAGGCCCCCAGTCTCAATCCTGTCGCCCACCTGCGCCAGACCGTTCCCGGCTAGCACTTCCCCACCAGGCATCCGATAGCGCGATGCCCACGTTGGCTTACTCCGACAACGATCACGACTCCCGGGAATGGAGCCTCGCGGCGCATCCGGAGACGTCAGACCCTCCGATCAGTCCCTCCCCCCTATCTTTCAGCATCCAATTGATACTCCTTGCCCTATTCCTGCCTCCGGAAGCATCCTTTTTTATCGGTGATCTCCGGCTGACACTTGAGCGGCTGGTGCTGTTGCTGTTAACGCCATTCGTACTTTTAGCATTTGTTCGGAAAATTACCAGCGCGGACTACCGGTTTGTGGCATCCGACATCTTCGTTCCATTGACATCGTTGTGGATGTTCGTTGGGCCCTCCGTCGTCTACGGCTTCATGGATTCCGTCAAGCATACCGGCCCTGTCGTGCTGGAGTATATAATTCCCTATTTGGCAACGCGGATGCTTCTCACCGGCCGCAATGCAGCGCTTTCCTTTCTCAGCTGGCTGAGCATAATCATTTCGTTGGTTGCACTTGATGGAATGCTCGATACGGCCACGGGTACATATTTTACGCATGCGTTCTTCGGAAATATCAGTGGGTTCCATGATTATCGCTACAACGAGGACGTCTTTCGACATGGCATATTACGGGCATCTGGTCCGATTGAACATCCGATTCTTTTCGGGTTTGTTTGCGCCGTCGGATTACTTTGCGCTCTTTCCCTCCAAATTCGTTGGCGCCGCTTCTGCATTTCCGCGTGCCTTCTCGGGGTTGTCGCGTCCATCTCCTCGGCCCCGGAGCAGTGTGTCCTTATGGGCTTCGGACTTCTGACATATGGCCGCATGGTTGGGCGCCTGCCGGCCAAGTGGTTATTGCTATCGGCCATACCCGCCTCGATCTCTGTTATACTCTTTCTTTCGACAAAGACGCCATTTGGCCATATCTTTGATCTTATGACTATCAATCCAGAGACCGCTTACTTCCGCCTTTACATCTGGAACGTCATAGGCCCAGCGATTCTTGAAAATCCATATTTCGCCGTATTGTCTGGCAATTATGACTACGAAGGCTCGGTCGACTCCGTCTGGTTAGTTCTTGCACTCAATTATGGCCTGCCCTGCAGCATTCTCACTGCGATGTCGATGCTCGGTTCTTGCTCTCTTCCAACGAAACTCTCGCACGCGTCACTATCCTATGAAGAGTCGCAAATTGGCATGCTGCTCGGCGTCATTATATTTTTGATTATTTTCATGGGCTTCACCGTCCATTTTTGGGGACCGACATGGATATTGGTTGGACTTCTCATCGGAGCGCGCGCCCGGCTGGGGGAGTTGGGTCAACTTGGTTACGATGAGCACATCACGGATTTGCCGTTGCCGGAGCATCAGAGGAGCTCGGGGTGCCAGTCCCAACCCTTCATGACGTAGCGCGCGGTCGTAACAATAACTTCAACCTTCTGCGAATGGTCGCAGCCAGTGCAGTGCTGATTTCACACGCCTATCCTATCGCGGAAGGGGTGGGGTCCACAGAACCACTGGAGCGTGCTCTCGGGATGAGTCTCGGTACATTGGCCGTGATGACATTTTTCGTGATTTCCGGGTTTTTTATTTCCTATAGTTTCGCAGAGAGGCACAGCCTTCTTGGATTTGTCGTCGCGCGCCTGCTTCGGTTGTATCCGGGATTGTTGTTGGCCCTCGTGATCACGACCTTGCTGTTGGGACCTTTGTATACTCACTTGAGCGTTCAGGAATATTTTTTGGACGCACGAAGCATGTCATACGTTCCGAGGAACCTGAGCCTGAAGTGGCTTCAGTACGACCTTCCTGGCGTGTTTCAGAACAACCGCTATCCGGAGGTAATAAATGGCTCATTGTGGAGTTTGTTTTATGAGGTAGCGTGCTACGCCTTGGTGGTTTTTGTTGGACTCGTGGGTCTGACGCAAAGACACCGCCGGTTTTGTGTGTTCATTGGCGTCTATGCTGCGGGATACCTTTTGTGGCGGCTGGGCAGGCCGTCGGAAAGTTTGCTGATTGCAAATGCCTTTCGCCTCTCGCTTCCGTTCGTCTTGGGAATGGCGTATTGCCAGTTCCGACGCTTTATTCCGTTCCACTTCGGCGTTTGTTTGGTGATGATCGGGCTGAGCGTGATGACGTATGGAACTGGCTGTTTTCCGGAGGTTTTCCTATTGAGTTGGTCATATTTTATCTTTTTTGTGGGTTACTGGCAGAGCCGGATTTTTGGTAAATACAATTTGGTCGGCGACTATTCATATGGCATGTATATCTATGCCTTTCCCTGCGAACAGATCCTGGCGGGGACGTTGAAGGATATCCGCGCTCTGAGTCTCATTGCGCTCTCGTTTCCGTTGACATTGGTTTGCGCCACTTTGTCATGGCATTTGCTCGAGCGACGTGCTTTGCGCTGTCGCCAGACAATCGAGTGCTGGCTGATTTACAGACTCTATGGAGAAGTTCGCTGATGGTCTCGGAACCGGCTGAAGGGCCGACGCTCTCATGTGGCGAGTTTCCCGATCGGAGGATGGTGTCCTGAATCCGCGGCTGCTGTCGGTGGTCGGCGCGGGCGTAGCGGCAAATCTCCTGGGTAGCGCTGCTGCTCCGGCGGGGAGCGGGGTGCCAGGTGCTGATGGATATGCGGGTGCAGAGCCTGGCTTGCCGCAGTTGCCCGCCCTGCTGCGTCATTACCCTGCGAGGCCGCCGTGGCATGTCGCGGGAGTGGACTATGCGGTGGGCGTGCCGGCCGGTGCCCATTTGAGGGATCCGCTCTACCTGGCAATGAAAGGTGTCGTGGTGGACGCGGATCATCATATGGTCCGCATTGCCGGTGACGATGTGACGCTCGACGGGTACGACTTTTCTTTGCACGGCGGCTGGGTCGTGTACATACAGTCGGGTGCGCAGAATACAGTCATCTCGCACTCGCGATTTGGAATCGGCGCGAACAATCTCGTGCCGGTTGCGGCCGAAGCCGGCACGGCCAATCTTGCAATCCTCCACAATATGTTTGCCGGGGGGGGCGCTCCGGAAGATGGTCGCTCGGGCGCGGTGTGGACACTGGTCAATTACAGTGGTTCAGGCCGGTTCGTAGCGAAATATAATTGGTTTGGTCCTGCTCCCGCAGACGCCATTGACCTGAATAATGGCCGTATCAGCGCGGATATAGAATATAACGCCGCCGTGAGCCTTGGGCATGCTCCCGGGTCACACCCGGATTTCGTGCAGTTTGATGGCAGCCTTTCCGAAAATTCTGTAATCGCCTTCAACACCATTTATCAGCCGCAGGGAGAGGGCGAGGTAAGTGGCATGGAGGGCATTCAGGTCGAGGCCCAGAAAGGGAGCCATGTTTCCGTGATCGTGGGGACACGTGTCTCCAATAACACAATTATTGCGACCGGTCCGGAACTGGCAATGTCTTGCGCGATTGCTGTCATCGAAGACAGGGGCAACCGGATCGATGGCGTTGATGTCCGGTCGAACTATCTGGACTTTCGCGGCGCCTACTTTGCCTTTTATCCCCCGTCCGGTGCGAATGTGGTGTTCTCGGACAACATCGATATGACGACAGGTCGTCGCATTATGCCGCCGGCGCCGCGACGCAACTGACCCGGCGGTGGCCACCTATGTGAGCGCCATCATGCGGGCTTGGGAGGTGAGCCCCCTGCAGGTTCGTGCGCGGCCGGTGTCCGCTGCGGGATCCCGTTGACAGCTGTCAACGCGATCCTCCGTTGACTCGACTCCGCTACGTACGCTTGATAGCGACGCTTTTTGCGACGACGAGCGGAGCTTTCCGTAGATGGCTTCGAATGCGTTGCCCATCATCGAGGCGGGGCCGTTGCCGCCCGACCAACTGATCGCTCAGGACGCGCGCCTGCTGAGCGGCCAGCTCCACGCGCTTCGGGCGCGGCTGTTTCCGCCTGCGTCCCGGAAGACACTCCGCACCTTCACCAGCGGCGAAGCGGCCGAGTGGATCGGCATCAGCGATGCCTATCTCCGCCAGGTTTCGCTCGCGGGCGAGGCGCCGGAACCGGCGAAGACCGCCAGCGGGCGGCGGGCCTACACGCTCGAACAGATCCACGATCTGCGTCACGCCCTCGCCCGGGCGCGGGCGCGCCCCTACGTGCCGGTGCGGCAGCCGGATGAGCACCTGCAGGTCATCGCCGTCACCAACTTCAAGGGCGGGTCCGGCAAGACGACGACCAGCGCCCATCTGGCCCAGTATCTCGCGCTGCGCGGGTTCCGCGTGCTGGCCATCGACCTTGATCCGCAGGCCAGCCTGTCCGCCCTGTTCGGCTACCAGCCGGAAACCGATCTTGGCGGCAACGAGACGCTCTACGGCGCCGTTCGCTACGATGACCAGGCGCGCCCGCTCGACGAGATCATCCGGGCAAGCTACTTCGCCGGGCTGGACATCGTGCCGGGCAACCTCGAACTGCAGGAGTTCGAGCACGAAACACCGCGCGCGCTGGCCGGGCAGCGGCGGACGGCAGCCGCGCCGTTCTTTGCGCGGGTGGCGTCCGTCCTGGCGACGGTCGACGATCGCTACGATGTCGTGGTCATCGACTGCCCGCCGCAGCTGGGCTTCCTCACCCTTGCCGCGCTGTGCGCCGCGACCGGCGTGCTGGTCACCGTGCATCCGCAGATGCTCGATGTCGCCTCGATGTCGCAGTTCCTGCTGATGACGGCGGATCTGCTCGATGTGGTGCGGGAAGCCGGCGGCACGCCGCGCTTCGACTTCCTGCGCTACCTCGTCACCCGCTTCGAGCCGCAGGACGGGCCGCAGGCGCAGGTGGTGGCGTTCCTGCGCAACCTGTTCGGCGAGCGCGTGCTGACCAACGCCATGGTCAAGAGCACCGCCATCTCCGATGCGGGCCTGACCAAGCAGACGCTCTATGAGGTGGGGCGCCAGGCGCTCGGGCGCTCGACCTATGGCCGTGCCATCGAGGCGCTCAATGCGGTGAACCGGGAGATCGAGCAGTTGATCCGCCAGTCATGGAAGAGGCCGGCATGAAACGGCGCGAGGTGGTGCAGGCGCTGCTGACGCCGGATGCGGCGCAGAGTCCCTCTCCGGAGGTGCCGGCGGCGCCGCGGGTGGCGTCCGGGGCGGTGCGCGCGATGGGGCTCGAGGTCGGGCGGCTCGCCGAGGAGGCGCGCAGCGCCGATGCATTGCGCCAGCAGATCGAAAGCGGAACGGCGGTCTTGGACCTGCCGACCGACCGGATTGATCCCTCCTTCGTCGCCGACCGGTTCTCCCGCACGGAGGACACCGACTACCGCGCACTCGTCGAAAGCATCCGCGAGACCGGGCAGCAGGTGCCGATCCTGGTGCGGCCCCATCCGACCGCCGATGGGCGCTACCAGATCGCCTACGGCCATCGCCGGCACGCCGCGGCGGCGGAACTGGGCCGGCCCGTCCGCGCGATCGTCCGGGTGCTCCACGACGACGAGCTGGTGATTGCCCAGGGGCAGGAGAACGGCGAGCGGCGGGACCTGTCGTTCATCGAGCGGGCGCTGTTCGCGGCGGAACTGCAACGGCGCGGCTTCGGCCGGGCCACGCTGAACGGGGCGCTCGGCGTCCACACGGCCGAGATGACGCGGCTGCTCGCCGTCGCGGCCATGATTCCGGAGGAGCTGATCCGGCGGATCGGCCCGGCGCCCAAGGCGGGACGGCAGCGCTGGCAGGAACTGGCGCGGGAATGCGACCGCCCGGGCGGGCAGGAGGCGCTTGCGGCGCTGCTGGATCAGCGCTCCCTGCAGGTCCTGCCATCCGACCGGCGGTTCGATGCGGTGATCGCCGGGATGCGGCGCCAGGGTGCGGCCTCTCCGGCCGCCACGCCGGAGGTCAATATCGTCACCGATGCGCAGGGTCGCGAGATCGCGCGCCTCGAGCATCTGCCCGAGGGATTGCGCGTGACCTTCGCCGAACGCGTGGCCCCCGGCATATCGGCGTTCGTAGCCCGCGAACTGCGCCACGTGTTTGCCCGCTACCAGGCCGGTCATCGCTAGCAGCGGGTGTGGATTCTGGTGAGGGGCGGGACGCGGACGTGGACCCTGGTGAGGGGCGCGCCTCAGCGGAGCGCGATCTGGCGGGGTGCCACGGGCGGACGGCTCGGGTTGAGCACGACGCCGGCCTCGACGATATCCACCTGGGCGGCGGGATAGACGGCAAGCGCGAGGTTCAGCGTCTCCCGCCATTTGTGCTTGAAGTGGTGCAGTTCCTTGAAGCCGACGCCGAACTGCGCCTTCAGCGCCTTCCAGGTGACGAGCTTGGGTGCGGCCAGGATATGCAGCCGGTAGGCGAGCCAGAGATAGGCGTCGAGTGCCGCGGGGTTGTTGTTGATGGCGCGGATGGCCGCCTCCTCGAGCGGTACGGGGTGGCGGCGCAGCTGCTCGAAGAACCCTTCGGAGAGTTTGGCGGTCTCCAGCGTCAGCCGGCCCTGCGCGTCCTCCATGTCCTCGATGAACAGCGCCCGGTCCACGATCGACTGGTTGATCAGCCCGGTGGTCTTGCCCTGCAGGTGGAAGGTGAGCCGGCAGCGGCTGATGCGCTCGGCCTGCTCCTTCACCAGCAGGCCCGTCCGCCCGCCGACGGCGACCCCGATGCGCCGCAGCCAGTCGCGCAGGGAGCGGCCGAGTTCGATCTCGCGCGAGCCGGTCTTCAGCGCCTCGGTCTGCAGGTAGAGCAGGATCAGCCGCGCATGGCTGCCGAAGGGCACGCCCACCCATTCCAGCGGCCCGTTGTCGCGCGAGGGGCGCCGCCCGGGTTCGACCACCAGCCGGACCCGGTCGGCGCTGATCTCCCAGGGCGCGTCATCGGCAAGCCTCCGGTGCGGCAGCGCGCATTGCGCCCAGCCGGAGTAGACGAAGCTGAGCGCGCCGTCCTCATCGCTCATGTAGAGCGCGGCGGCCTCCACCACGTTGCGGTCAAGACCTGCCTGGATGGCTGCGGCCTTTCCCCGTGCTTCCAGAAGATCGTGGACCGTTGCCATGATTGTTTCGCCGCCTGTCATCCGGATGCAATCTCGCAAGGAAATGGGGCCGTTGTCAGCGGGGACTTTGGTGAGCGGGCTATTGGAAGAGCTATTAGCGGATTCTGTTATTAGCTTGTTCACCAGAGTCCACGGGATAAAACTCTCAACCCCAGGTTTTCCGTCAGGGCCGCCGCACCATAGTCCACGCCCGGCGCACCAGGGTCCCCGGCCCCGCTGTGGGCGCCCGATCCGGCCGCCTCACCAAGGTCCACGCCGGGGATGTCAGAGCAGCCCGTTGAGCGGGTGGCTCTCGAACGGGTCGCCGAGTTCGAGATAGGCGTCGAGCGCGGCGTAGCTGCGGTGGCGTGCGAGCTGCTTGAGCCTTGTGGGGTGGGCGCCGTGCTCCATTCCGGTCGTCAGCGCGCCGCGCTTGAGGCTGTGGCCGCCGAACGCGGCCGGATCCAGGCCGGCGGCGGCGGCGCGGCGCCGCACGATGCGCGCGATGCTGCCGGGATCGAGCGCCGCGGTGCCGGGCACGGGGGCGGGCGGCCCGGCATCGGCGCGGCGGGGCGGCGGGGCGAACAGGCGGCGGAACAGCGGCCCCTCGCTGATCCCGGCGGCCTCCTGCCAGCGGCGCAGCGCGCGCACGGGGCAGAGTTCGGAACGTCCGTAGGGCAGGGCGACCGTCACCGCGCGCCCGTCGCGCGCGCCCTTCGAGCGGGGCAGGATGAGGCGCAGGCCGCGCGGCGCGGCCTCGACGTGCTCGACCCGCAGGGCCGCGAGTTCGGCGCGGCGCAGCGCGCCCGCGAAGCCCACCAGCAGCAGTGCGCGGTCGCGCAGGCCGGGCAGGTCGTCCGGGATGGCGGCGAGGATGTCGCGCAGCACGCCGAGCGTCGCGGCCTGCTTGCGCCCCGGTCGCGCGCCGCGCGCGGCGGCGTCGCGCTGCAGCCCGGCCATGGTGGCGGCCACGCCGGCCGCGGCGGTCGGCACCGGGACGCCGGCGAGAAAGTGCAGCGCCCGGATCGCGGCCCGGCGCAGCGCGAGCGTCGCGACCGACAGGCCACGCAAGCGCTCGGCGGCGAGGAAGGCGGCGACGTCGTCCGGGGCGGCGGGGAGGGGGACGAGGCCGTGGGCGTCGCACCAGGCGCACCAGGCGCGCACGCCGGCACGGTAGGCGCGGCGCGTGTTGTCGGCGCGGGCGCGGCTGGCATAGGCGGCGGCGGCGACGCGCGCGCCGGCGAGCGTGCCGTCGGGCGGCGGCAGGACGGCCGCGGCGGCCGTGTCGAACCACGCCCGCACCGCCTCCGGCGGGGCGCCGAGCGGCGGCTGGGAACCGGGGCGGGAGAGGGCGGACATGGGCGGGTTTCCGGCGACGCAGACGCCGGAGCGTGCCCGCATGACCTATGCCCGACAAGCACTATTATCGGGCATACATGGCCGGACAGGGCCTGAACCACCCGATAAAGCACCGATCGGGCGGTTACGGTCTGGAGCCATCAGTGCCCGTGCAACCCGTTGACCAGGAAGTGCTCGGAAGCGGTTTCGGATCGCCGCCGTGCCGTGCCCGTGCTAGCCTCGCGCAGCCATGGAGAGGCATCGCATGCAGCAGATCGCGCGCGACGCGGAAGCGGGACAGTTCGCCGCCGCCCTCGCCGAGGCCGCCGCCGCCATCGCCCGGCTGGACGAGGCGCTGGAGGGGCATCCGCTGCGGCCGGCCTTCCTCTACCGCAGCCGGCTCGACGCGGTGCGCCGGCAGGCGGCGGTGGACGGGTGGCTGATCGACCCCTGGCACCTCGCGGCCGTGCTCGAAGGGCTGCGCCTGCGCATGGAGGGCGCGCTGCGCATCGTCGATCGCGGCGCGGTGTTCGCGGCGGCGCGGCATGCGCTCGCGGCGCACCGGTGGCTCACCGCCCCGGACCCTGCCGAGGAGGAGGACGTGCGGCGCGCCGCGGCCTGTCTGGACGGCTTCGCGGCGGCCGGCCCGCCGCTGCTGGCGGCGGCGCACGGGGTGCACGCGTGGCTGGCGGCGGGTGGTGCGCGTCCGCCGGTCCGGGCGGCGCTGATCCGCCACTGGACCGGGCACCGCCTGCTCCGCCTTCCCGTGCCGCTGACCGGCGCCGCCGCGCTGCGCGCTGGCCTGCCGCGGCAGGCGCCGGACTGGACGCCGGTGTTCCTCCGCGCGCTGGCGGAGGAGGCCGCCGAGGCGCGGCAGGGGCTGCGCGACCTGGAGCGCGCCTGGTTCGCGGCGCGCGGCCGGGTGGCCGACCGGCGGCGGGATTCCCATGCCGCCGCCGCCGTCGATCTGCTCGCCGCCGCGCCGCTGCTCTCCGCCACCTCGCTCGCCGCCGCGCTCGGGGTCGCCGTCAAGACCGCGCTGCATCACCTCGACGCACTGGTCGCCGAGGAGATCGCCGTCGAGGTCACGCACCGGGCGAAGCGGCGGCTGTTCGCGCTTGCCGGCATGGCGCCGTTGCGCGCCTCGGTGCGTCCGCCTCCCCGGCCGGAGCCCGGCCGCGGCCGGGGCCGCCCGCCGGCGCGCGTGGCGGCGGACCTGCCGCCGGAGACCCCGCCCGCGCTGCCGCCGCCGGGCCCTCTCGCGCGACGAAGCTTCGACTACGGCGACCTCGAGCACGGGCTCACGCAACTGGAGCAGACGCTGCGCCGGACGCGCCGGGCGCTCGACGCCTTGGCGGCGGGACCGGCCGATCCGGACGCGCGCGGGCCTGCGCCGGACAGCGCCTCATGACCCTGGCGGATCGGTCATTCGCTGACGGGCAACATGACAGGCCGATTATTCCTGTCCCGCCGCGACATGGGCGGCGTGATCAGCCGGAGCGATGAGGTCAGCCCGGCCCCATGCGCCGTCCCGATTTCTTCATCGCCGATGCACCGAAATCCGGACGATACGGGGAGTGCCGCGTCAGTTGACGGACTCCGCGATGCCGCGCGCGGGCGCCTGCCCGCCAGGCCGGTCGCGCGCGGTCGGAGGAACCGGAGGAACCGGTGTCAGGTCCGCAGCGCCGGCGGCCAGCGGACGGCGCGCGAGCTCCGCGGCCGCTTCGTTCCAGCCGTCGATCCAGCGTGCGCGGGCTTGCCACACCTGCCGCCAGGACTGCGCGCCGCGCCGCATCTCTGGCCGCCCCGTAAGGAAGCAGGCCACGCCGAAGAGGGCGATGCGCAGCTGCACCATGGCCTGGTACAGCAGCCGGCCGAGGCGCACGGACACCGCCGGCTGGTGGCGCTGCATCAGGCTGATCCGGCCGGCGAAGACCTTGATCCTCTGCTCGGCGTGGTCGGGTTCCGAGGCGTGGCCGAAATGGATGATGGTCGCCGCCGGCGTGATCATGGGACGCGCGCCGAACCGGCGCGCGCGCAGGCAGAGATCGGCTTCCTCGCCATACATGAAGAACGCGGGATCGAAGCCGCCGCAGCGGTTCCACAGCGCGCGGTCGATCAGGAAGAAGCAGCCGGTGACGATGTCGACCCGGCGGACCGCATCCCGCGCCCACCCGCCGTAGCCCTCCCAGTTGAACAGCGCGCTGGTGCGGAACCGCGCCAGGCCGACCGTCATGCAGAAGACGCTCCACAGGGTCGCGCGCCGCCAGCAGGAGGCGGGATTGAGCGTGCCATCGGCGAACACGGTCCGTCCGCCCCAGATCCCGCACGCGGGGTTCGCCGCCGCGAAGGCCTGCAGCCGCTCGATCGCGTGATCGAGCACGACGGTATCGGGGTTGAGCAGCAGGAGCCGCCGCCCGCGCGCCCGTGCCGCGGCGACGTTGTTGGCGCGGGCGAAGCCGAGGTTTTCTTCCGACGCGATGACCGTGATGTCGGGGAACGCCCGGCGGATGGCCTCGGCCGAGCCATCCGTGGACGCATTGTCCAGGACGATCAGTTCGTAGCTGACCGCCGTCGTCTGCGCGATGACGGACCGTATGCACGCGAGGGTCATCTCGCGTGTCTGGTAACTCACGATGATGATCGTGATGTCCGGTTCGCTCTGTGCGCTCGTCATCGATCGTCCCATGCCGCCGTTCGGAACGGGACTTTCGATGCCGTCGCCCCGCATGCTGCGCGAGTTCGGTTCATAGCGCACATGGTTGCGGACGACAACTCATTACGTGCTGCGCATTTGTGTCGTATAATTCGCGTTTGCCGATGCAAAAGTTTTAGCGGGTGCGTTTGCCCCGCACCCGGCGCGCCGCCGCACCGGCTGCGGCTGTCCGTGCGTCCGGCTCTGCGCGAAATGGTTGTATTTCGGCTATCGATATGCAATCCAGGCGGAACCCGGAGCCGGGCGGATATCGCCCGGCTGGCGCCGGCGGACGCGAGGCGCCGGCGAAGAGGTGGGGGGTGCCGCACATGTCCGGCAGCGAAGGGGCGGGAGGGTGAGGCGGATCGGCGTGGAGATGCTGATCTGGTCGTCGCGCTCGCTGCTGCCGGTCGCGCTGGCCGGCCATCTCGTCATCGCGTGGGCCATGGCCCCGCATGGCGTGCTGGTCGTCCTGGCGACGCTGCTGGCCCCCGGCGTCGCGGAGGTGGCCTTGCTTGGCTGGTTCGGCTGGTCATCCTCTCCGGGGCATATCGTCCGGCTTGGCGCGCTGGCGCTTGCGGGTCTCGTGCTTCTGCTGGGTCTCGGCATGATCGCCATGTCGTCCGGCGAGGGCGCGCCGGCGGAGCCGGCGCGAACACCGAGGCGGCCGTGAGGGAGACGCGCCACCTCGCCGGCCTGGACACCCTGCGCTGCGTCTGCGCCCTGTGGGTCGCGCTGCATCACGGCGCACGCCCGCGCATCGCGCTCTGGCTCGGCCTGCCGCCGGTCTATCGCGACTGGAACGCGATCGCCTATGACGGCGTCGCCGCCGTCATCGTGTTCTTCGTGATCTCGGGCCTGTGCGTGCACTATCCGTACGCGCGGTCGGGGCATTGTCCGCTGCCGTCCT
>DATJWY010000043.1:0-17391 GCA_035500775.1 Acetobacteraceae bacterium | reverse complement strand
CAGAGGGCGGAGTGGCCACAGCCCCTTTGCCGGAAAAGCGCGCTCCCGATGGAACTCCCGGCGGGTGAGGCGGCTTTCGCTCCTGCATAGTGCGCGCATGCGTCGGCGCACGCGGAGCAACGGAGGGTGCGTGTGGCATTGCTCTGTTCCAACGGCGTTTGGCCCGAATTGCCCTACGCCGTTTCGCGCCCCACGCTGGAGACCCTTCAGCTCTGGACGCAGATCGTCGGCAAGGTGCGTCTGGCGCAGACGCCCTGGCTGAATCACGGCTGGCACGTGACGCTCTATGTGTCCGCGCGCGGACTGACGACGGGCCTGATCCCGCACGGCGCCCTCGGCTTTGATCTCGAACTGGACCTGATCTCGCACGAGCTGGTCGTCCGGGTCAGCGACGGAGGCGAGGGCCGGATCGACCTTGCGCCGGGCAGCATCGCCGATTTCCACGCCAGGGTGCTGGAAACCCTGGCGCGGCTCGGCGTCCCGGTCGAGATCGATATTCACCCGAATGAGATGCCGGACCCGATCCCGTTCCCGCGGGACACGGGAGAGCGCGAGTACGACCGTGACGTTGCCCACCGCTTCTGGCGCGCGCTCGTTCAATGCGACCGCGTCTTCAAGCTCTTCCGCACCCGCTTCGTGGGCAAATGCAGTCCCGTCCACTTCTTCTGGGGCAGTTTCGACCTGGCGGTGACGCGCTTCTCTGGCCGAACCGCGCCGCTTCACCCCGGCGGCGTGCCATATCTCCCCGACGCGGTGACGCGTGAGGCCTATTCGCACGAGGTCTCCAGCGCGGGTTTCTGGCCGGGGAGCGGCGATGTTCAGTACGCCGCCTTCTACTCCTACTGCTACCCCATGCCGGCCGGCTTCGCGGACGCGGCGATCATGCCGGAAGAGGCGCGTTTCGATCCGCTGCTTGGTGAGTTCCTCTTGCCCTACGACGCGGTCCGCACTGCACCCGACCCGGACGCGGCGCTGCTGGCCTTTCTGCAAACGACCTACGAGGCCGCGGCAAACGCCGGGGGCTGGGACCGGGAAGCACTCGAGATCGAAGAGGGGCGGCCCGGTCGGCCGCGGCTTGTTGGCTGACCGGCCAGCACGGCCGCCATGCGATGGGATACGTGCCGGAAGCAGATCGCCCGCTGATGCTTTGGGGGGCGGGGATGCCGCTCGCCCGGCCGGAGGGAGCCATGATGGCGTTGATCAATCCACGGCCACTCACAATGCTCGCGACCTGCCTCGCGCTGACCGCTTGCTCTGACTGTCACCCGATCGTCGAATACCCGCTCTCCAATTACGAGACCTGGCACTATGAGGACGGCGCAGGAAATTGCCCTCCCCCTCCACGGCCCGAGACTCAAAATGGTTGGGGGTCTGGGGTTTCAGTGCCCCGTTGTGCGCAGGCACGCCTTCGCGTGACGGGGGTTCAGGGGGCAAAACCCCCTGGTCTTTCAGCGGTCAAGACATAAAGCCGTTGCCATCACGCCTCCGGCACGTTCCGCCGCAGCTCGTCCAGCCAGATCGTCGCGTTGCCATCCGATGGCGCCCGCCAGTCGCCGCGCGGGGAGAGCGCGCCGCCCGCCAGCACTTTCGGCCCGTTCGGCAGCGCCGAGCGCTTGAACTGGCTGAAGCCGAAGAAGCGCCGGAGAAAAATCTCCAGCCAGTGCCGGATCTGCTTCAGGTCGTAGGCCTCCCGCTTGGCGGCGGGAAAACCCTCCGGCCACTCGCCGGCGGCGAGATCGCCCCAGGCATGCAGCGCCAGGAACGCGGTCTTGGACGGGCGGAAGCCGAAGCGCAGCGTGTAATAGAGGTTGAAATCCTGCAGCGCGTACGGGCCGATGATTGCCTCCGTGCTCTGCGGCGCCGCGCCTTCCGCCGCCGGCACCAGCTCCGGTGAGATCTCGGTTTCCAGAATGGCGGTAAGCGTCCGCGACACGTCCGGCGCGAACCGCCCGGACGCCACCACCCAGCGGATCAAATGCTGGATCAATGTCTTCGGCACCCCGGCATTGACGTTGTAATGCGACATCTGGTCGCCCACGCCATAGGTGCACCAGCCGAGCGCGAGTTCGGACAGGTCGCCGGTGCCGAGCACGATGCCGTCATGCTGGTTGGCGAGGCGGAACAGGTAATCGGTGCGCAGCCCCGCCTGGACGTTCTCGAAGGTGACGTCATGCACCGCCTCGCCACGCGCGAAGGGGTGGCCGAGATCGGCGAGCATCAGGCTGGCGGCCGGGCGGATGTCCAGCTCGTGCGCGGAGACGCCGAGCGACCGCATCAGCGCCTCCGCGTTCGCCTTGGTGGCCTCGCCGGTGCCGAAGCCGGGCATGGTGTAGGCAAGGATGTCGGTGCGCGGGCGCCCGAGCTTGTCCATCGCATGCGCCGCGACGATCAGTGCCTGGGTCGAATCGAGCCCGCCCGAGACCCCGATCACCACCCGCTTCACCCCGGCGGCGCGCAGGCGCTGCGTCAGGCCGGAAACCTGGATGTTGTAGGCCTCGTAGCAATCCTGGGCGAGGCGGGCCGGATCGTTCGGCACGAAGGGGAAGCGCGGGACGCGGCGGCGCAGGCCGAAATCGTCCGGCGGCGGCGCGAGGCGGAGCGGGATGCGGCGGAAGGCGGCATCGCGCCCGGCGAAGGCGCGGCGATTATCGTCGAACGTCCCCATCCGCATGCGTTCCTGGCGCAGCAGATCGAGGTCGATATCGGCCACCGCCGCGACCGCGCCCTCGGGGAAGCGTTCGGTCTCGGCCAGGGTCTCGCCGTTCTCGAAGATCGAGGCCTGGCCGTCCCAGGCGACATCGGTCGTCGATTCCCCCGCGCCGGCCGCGGCGTAGATATAGGCGGCGAGGCAGCGCGCCGATTGCGAGCGGCAGAGCAGCCGCCGCGTCTCCGCCTTGCCGACGGTGATGTTGCTGGCGGAAGGATTGGCGAGGATCGTCGCCCCGGCCAGCGCCGCCTCGGCGCTCGGCGGGATCGGCACCCAGACATCCTCGCAGATCTCGGCATGGAGCACGAAGCTCGGCAGGTCCTCGGCGGCGAACAGCAGGTCGGTGCCGAACGGCACGTCCGCGCCGCCGAGTCGGATCGTGCCCCCGCTTTCGCCGGCGCAGGGCGCGAATTGCCGGCGCTCGTAGAATTCCCGGTAATTGGGCAAGTAACTTTTCGGCACGACTCCGAGCACCTGGCCGCGATGCAGGGCGATGGCGGCGTTCACCAGCCGGTCGCCCTGGCGCAGCGGCGCGCCGACCAGGAGCAGCGGCAGCAGGTCGCGCGAGGCGGTGGCGAGGTCCAGCACCGCCTGCTCGGCCGCGTCCAGCAGCACGTCCTGCTGCCGCAGATCGTCGATCGCGTAGCCCGTGAGGCCGAGTTCGGGGAACACAGCGAGCACCACGCCATCATCCGCGAGGGACCGCGCCAGCGCGAGCGTGGCGGCGGCATTGGCGGCGGGGTCGGCAAGGCGGACCGGGATGGTGCAGGCGGCAATCCGCGCGAAGCCGTGGCGGTAGAGGGAGCGGAACGTCATGGCGGCATCCGATCACCGAAACAGGGGCGGCGTCCACCCCTCGGAGCGCCCCTCTTCCGCGCGTTGGCGCGCGGGCCTTCGGGGTACCAGGGGCGCGGGGCAGTCGTGACGGCCTGGCCGCGCCTCTCGATGTGATACGCCGCTCGGACGACTCGCAGGGCTCCGCTTACAATATACCTCGGCTTTGTGTTGACGGTTCGATAGCGCCCGGATACCCCCCTTGAGTGTGACAAATGACACCCGACCACGCTCCCATCTCCGCATCCGCGGCCGCTCGTTCATGGCGCTGGTGGTGGCGCCTGAGCCGCCGCTGGACGAATGGCTCGCGGAATTGGACGAGCAGATGCAACGCTCGGCGAACTTCTTCGCGCAGCGGCCGGTGCTGGTCGATCTCTCCGCGCTTGCCGGGCAGGAAGCGGCGTTCCCCGCGCTGCTCGACCGGCTGGAGGCCAGCGGCCTCCGCCTGATCGGCGTCGAGGGCGCGGACCCGGCGACGCTCGGCAGCGAAACCTGGGCGCGTCCGCCGCTGCTCGGCACCGGCCGGCCGGATCGCGGGATCGAAATCCCGGACGATCCGCAGAAGCCGGCCGCCGCACCGGAGCCGACGGCGCTGCTGCATGAAGGGCCGGTCCGGTCGGGCCAGTTCATCATTTCCGAGCGCGGCGAGCTGACCGTGATCGGTTCCGTCGCGTCCGGCGCGGAAGTGATCGCCGGCGGCTCGCTGCACATCTACGGCACGTTGCGCGGCCGTGCCGTCGCCGGCCTGCTCGGCCGGCCCGGCGCCCGCATTTTCTGCCGCCGGCTGGAGGCGGAGCTGGTCGCGATCGGCGGCTTGTACAAGACGGCGGACGATATCGATCCGCGCTTGCGCGGCCGGGCGGTGCAGATCTGGCTGGAGGGCGACGTGATGATGATGGAAGCCCTCGATTAAGACGCCCTGGACTGAGGCGATTGAGAAGGAGAAGACACGGATGGCCAAAGTCCTGGTTGTAACATCGGGCAAGGGGGGCGTCGGCAAGACCACCACCACGGCGGCACTCGGCGCGGCGCTCGCACAGAGCGGCAAGAATGTCGTGGTTGTGGATTTCGACGTCGGGCTGCGTAATCTCGACCTGATCATGGGCGCGGAACGCCGGGTCGTGTTCGACCTGATCAACGTCGTGCAGGGTGACGCCAAGTTGCCGCAGGCCCTGATCCGCGACAAGCGCATCGACACGCTCTCCCTGCTCCCTGCCTCGCAGACGCGCGACAAGGATGCGCTGACCGAGGAGGGCGTCGCCCGCGTGATCGCCGAGCTGCGCGAGAAATTCGACTGGGTGGTCTGCGACAGCCCGGCCGGGATCGAGAAGGGGGCCACCCTCTCGATGCGCCATGCCGACGCGGCGGTGATCGTGACCAACCCCGAGGTTTCCTCGGTGCGCGACTCCGACCGCATCATCGGCCTGCTCGATTCGAAGACGCTGCGGGCGGAAACCGGCGGCCGCATCGAGAAGCACCTGCTGCTGACCCGCTACGATCCGGCGCGCGCCGCGCGTGGCGAGATGCTGAAGGTGGACGACGTGATCGAGATCCTCTCCGTCCCGTTGCTCGGCATCATCCCGGACAGTGAGGAAGTGCTCCGCGCCTCCAATCTCGGCGCCCCGGTGACGCTCGCCAATCCGACCAGCCCGCCGGCGCGCGCCTATTTCGAGGCGGCCCGCCGCCTGATGGGCGAAACCATCGATGTCACGGTGCCGAGCGAGAAGCGTGGCCTGATCGGACGGCTGTTCGGCCGCAAGGTGGTGGCATGAGTCTGTTCAGCTTCTTAAACAAGCGCAGTTCCGCTCCCGTCGCGCGCGAGCGGCTGCAGATCCTGCTGGCGCACGAACGGGCGCTGGCGGGAAAATCCGATCTGGCGGCGATCCTGCAGGAGGAAATCCTCGCCGTGATCGCCCGCCATATCGCTGTCGATCGCGAGAAGGTGCAGGTGAAGCTCGATCGCGGCAATGCGGTCTCCACCCTCGAGATCGACATCGAGATGCCGGAGCAGCCCGGGGCCTCCGGCGCGGCAAAGGTGCCGGTCCGCAACTGACGGCACGCCGGATCGCGCGCGCTTCGTTCCTGTTCCCGGCGGCGGATTCGCCGCTGGCTTTCGCGCGTTCGCGGGCTGGATGCGCGGCATCTCCAGCCTTGCCGCGCGCGCCCCACTCTCGTCGCGCGGGAGACGGCCATTCCGCGGCGTCCGTGTCGCTGAATTTTCATTATCGCGACTTGCCGCCGCGCGCCAATGCCGCCGCCGGCAAGGCAGACGCGCGTCGTCTCCGGTCTTGACAGCGCCCCAGCCGCGGCGGTCCCAGGCGTGGTGCCGCTTGCCTCGATGATGACGGCTCCTCCGTCCGGTCTGCGCGTCGCCCTGATTCGCCATCCGCCCGCGCGGATCGAGGCCGGGCTTTGTTACGGCCGCCTTGATCTCGGCCTCGCCCCCGGGGCGGCGGAGCGTGTCACCGCGCTGGCGGCGGCGTTGCGCGCCTTCCCGGCGCGACGGATCTGGACCAGCCCCGCCCGCCGCTGCGCCGAGCCGGCCGCGATGCTGGGGGCGGCGCTCGAGCTTGCGCCGGTCGCCGATCCACGCCTGCTGGAACTCGATTTCGGCGCCTGGGAAGGGCTGGCCTGGGATGCGGTGCCGCGCGCGGCGCTCGATCGCTGGGCGGCTGATCCGCTCGGCTTCGCGCCGCCGGGCGGCGAGAGCGGCGCGGCGCTCATCGCCCGCGTGCGCGGCTTCGCGGCGACGTTGCGTGCGCGCGGCGAGGATTGCGTGGTCGTCGCGCATGGCGGCCCGCTGCGCCTGCTGCCGGCCTTGCTGCGGGGGGAGGCCCCGGACTTGCTGGCACCCGCACCGGCCCAGGGCGCGCTCACCTTCGTCGAGGCTGTGGCGTTCCCCGGTCCGGCCCCGGAGCAGGCGTGAATCCGCCGCCCCGCCTCCTCGCCGCCTACCGCGCCACGGAATACCGGGCCGGCGATGCGGTGGCGCGGATTGGCCGCCGGTCCCCCGCGACGGACGCCTTGCTCCGCCGTCTCGGAGCGCGGGAAGGCGCATTCGTTTCCGCATGGAATCCGTTGAGCCGGAAGATGCCGCCGGGATGGAACACGCGGATGACGCGGGCATTCGATGCCTGGCTGCGCCGGCTGAACTGGCAGGGCGGGGAGGGCGTCGGGCGAGGCTGGCGCGAGACGCATCGTCTGGTGGCCTTGGATGCGCGGCGGGCGATCATGCTCGCGCGGCGCTTCCGGCAGGCGGCGATCGTGCGGGTCCGGGTGGGGGGTGTTGCTCGGTTGGTTTGGGTTTGCTCAGGTAGGCCAGGGCTCTGCCCTGGACCCGCTGGGGCCTTGAGGCCCCAGACCCCCAATACTTAAGTAAAGGATTCCAAAGGCTTAGCCTTTGGGGGGGTCGTGGGGCAGAGCCCCTCGCCTTGGCGCGTCAACCAAGCACGGCCGCCGCCAGTGCCCCGCCGAGCACGACCAGCCAGGGCGGCATTCGCCAGCCGGTGAGCAGCAGGAAGGCGGTCAGCACCAGCCCGAAATCCGCGCCGCCATGCACCGATCCGGTCCAGACCGGCGCGTACAACGCGGAGGCCAGCAGCCCGACCACCGCCGCGTTCACCCCGGCCAGGGCCGCGCGCACGCCCGCATGGTGGCGGAGCGCGTTCCAAAAGGGCAGGGCGCCGGCCAGCAGCAGCACGGAGGGAAGATAGATGGCCGCGAGGCAGAGTAAACCGCCGGCCCAGCCGCGCGGCGCCGGAGCGGCCACCGCGCCGAGATAGGCGGCGAAGGTAAAGAGCGGCCCGGGCACCGCCTGCACCGCGCCATAGCCGGCGAGGAAATCACCCTCGCGCACCCAGCCGGTCGGCACCACGGCATCGTGCAGCAGCGGCAGCACGACGTGGCCGCCGCCGAACACGAGCGCGCCGGCGCGATAGAAGGCGCCGGCCAGCGCGAGCGCATGGCTCCCGAGCGCCGCCGCCAGCGCCGGCAAGAGCACCAGCAGCACCGCATAGGCGATCAGCGCCGCCAGCGCCCGGCCGCTCCCCGCCACGGCGCCGAGTCCCGGCTGCGCCGCCTCGCGCGGCAGGACGAGCCAGCCAGCCACCGCCCCGAGCGCGATCGCCGCGAGTTGCCCCGCCTGCGGCGGCAACGCGAGTGTCAGGAGCACGGCGCCAACGGCGACGCTGGCCCGCTCCCGGTCCGGGCACAAAGCGCGGGCCATGCCCCAGACCGCCTGCGCCACGATCGCGACCGCGACCAGCTTCAGCCCATGCAGCCAGGGCGCATGCCCCGCCGCGCCGAACCGGGCCATCCAGGCGCCGAATCCGATCATTGCCGCCGCCGAGGGGAGGGTGAAGCCGATCCAGGCGGCGAGCGCCCCGGCCAGCCCGGCGCGGCGGAAGCCGAGCAACAGCCCCACCTGACTGCTGGAGGGGCCCGGCAGCACCTGGCAGAGCGCGACGATGTCGGCATAGGCCGCCTCGTCCAGCCAGTGCCGCCGCTCGACGAACTCGGCGCGGAAATAGCCGAGATGCGCGATCGGCCCGCCGAAAGCGGTCAGGCCGAGGCGGAGAAAAGCGAGCAGCACCTCCCGCGTCGTGCCGCGTCCGGCCGGCTGGGGCAGGCCGTGCCGGGCGGCGGACGTGGTCAGGGTTCCGGTCATCGCTGTGCCTTCCGGGCGCACGCCTCCTCTTGCCCCGGCCGGCCTCGCCGCCGTACGACTGACCGGTGCCGTCCATGCGGGGCGGTGTCCGCCCGAAAACCGCGTGAGCCGGGAGCGATTCCATCCCCAGCCGAGATCCCACGCGTCATGCCGATCTCCTGGCGCGGTTGAACGAAGAGTTGCTGCGCGCCGACAGCGCCACCGAGGTGCTGTGCCGCTGGAGCGGGGAGCGCATCGCCGCGCGGTTGCTGCCGGCGCTGGAGAAGCCGCCTGGTCCGGCGCGCTGCCGGCGTCTCCGCCTCGGCGCCGGCGAGGCGCTCGCCTATCGCCGGGTGCAGCTCATTGGCGGTGGGCGGATGCTGGCGGAGGCCGATAATTGGTATGTGCCCGCCCGCCTGCCGCCCGGCGCCGAGGCGCTGTTGCGCACGACCGACACGCCGTTCGGCCTGGCTGTGCGCGCCCTGGCGCCCCGGCGGGAAACCCTCTCCGTCCGCCTGCGCCCCGGCGAGACCCCGGTGCTGGAGCTTCGGGCCATGCTGCGCGCCGCCGATGGCATGCCGTTTTGCGAGGTGCACGAATACTTCCTGCCCGCGCTCCTGCGCGGCCCCGGGGCTAGACCATGATTGGATCAGGTTGACTGTCACGCTCATGGCCTGGCGCCTTGTTTTGAGAGCGCGATTCACGCTTTCCGGCTGTCAGTCTCAAGCGATCGCGCTCTGAGCCCCTGCCACGGAGCACCGACGCCACCGCGGACCGATCCGGCGCGGACGGTTTCACGCGTCCGGCGCGGCCAGCTTAGTGGCGCTCAGGCGTTCATTGGCCCGCTCCACCGTGCGCACGACCACTTCGCCGGCGCGCCGCGTCGCCGGATCCTGGCTTTGCAGCAGCCGGTCGGCGGTAAGCAGCGCCGGCGAGAGGATGCCGCGCAGGTCGTGGCGCAGGGCGGATGTCGTCTGTTCGAGTTCCGCCAGCCGGGCCTCCGCCCCGGCGGCCCGCCGCAGCCGGGCATCGAGCGCGGCGAGCGGATCGCCCGGCGCCCCCGCGAGCACGCGGAGCGGCCCCACCAGCCAGCGGCGAAGCAGGCGATGGATCAGTGCGGCGGCGAGGACGCCGACCAGGACCACCAGCGCCCAGCTCGCGGCCGTGCCTTCCGGCAGCACGGCGCACGCCAGGGCGTGCCCCAAAGGCACCGCCGCGCCCGCGATCAGGGGCAGGATGAAATCGTGCCGCATCGCTTCTCGGTCATCCCTGTTCTCAAGCGCCACGGACCCCGATTCGGTCCGTCGCGTGGAGGAGAGGCGGACACCACACGCTTGCGGCACAAAAGTAAACTGGTGGGGATATCTCCGTCGCCCGCTGGTCAGGCCGAGGCGGCCCTGGCGTCGGCCTGGTGCTTCTCCACCAGCGCCCGGCCGGCGGCATAGAGATGGGCGATCATGTCCGCCTCGGCGGAGACCTTGGTGGAGAGCGGCAGGGACAGCAGCGTCGCGTCGGCCCGGTAGTCGATAAGGGGGACGTCCGGCGGCAGCGCGGCCAGTTCGGCATCGAGGCTGGCCTGGCAGGCGATTTCATGCAGGCGGTTGAAAATTTCGTCCGGCTTGGTCGGCGTGCCCGGCCGGTGGGAGGGCTGGGCGCGGATCAGGATCAGTTCGCGCGGCAGATACGGCCGGAGCAGCGGCGCGAGCGGCGGGTTGCCGGAATAGGCGCCGTCCCAGTAAGGCCGGCCGCCGATCTCCACCGGGGGGAACAGGAAGGGCAGGCAACAGGAGGCGAGCAGGGAATCGACCGTGATCTCCTCGTTGCAGAAGAAGCGCGGCGCGCCGGTCTCGACATCGGTGGCCGAGATCGTCACCCGCGGCGCCTCGGGATGGCAGAGCAACGCGGGGTTGAGCAGGCTGCTCACCAGGGCGCGCATCGGATTGAACCCGAGCGGATTGAGCTGGGCGGGGCTGAACAGGCGGAGCATGGTCTCCGCGCCGTGATGGGCGATGTTGTTCGCGAGGTTCCAGCCCCAGGACCAGGGACCGGGCAGCCCCTCCATCACCGGCGTGAAGCTGTGCGATGTCCCGGCGCGGCGCCAGAGCGTGCGCATCTCCTTCCGCGCCCCGTCCCGCCCGCCACGCACCGCGCCCTGGGCGTAGGCGACGGCGAGCAGCGAGCCGGAGGACACGCCGCAGATCGCATCGATATGCAGTCCGCCCTCGACGAGTCGGTCGAGCACGCCCCAGGAAAACGCGCCATGCGTACCGCCGCCCTGGAGCGCGACCGCGGTGCCGTGCGACCGTCTGGGCTCGACCCGGATCACGGATGATGACGGCACCGGCGTGGGGCCAGCGCGCCGCTTCTCCCTGCGGAATCCGAACATGCCGATGCTTGTCCTTTCCTCGCCTACGCCCCGGGGCGGCTCGCGCCGCGCCCCGTGGCTCTGGTTCCACCGTCCACCCGTTCGCCGCGGCCGGGGAGGCGCCCCGGGGCGGGCCGTGCGGTATGAGGGAATCTGAACGCCATACTGGCCGAATTTCGGATGGGCCGGGAGGATTTCTTGGCCGCCCCACGCATTCACGAAAAGGAAGCGGGCTCCGCCCACGCCCCGGGGCGGCAGGGGAGGAAGGGGACCGCGCTGTGGCGTGAGGGGATTCGCCGCGCGCCGCAATGTTGCGTCATCGCGCATTGACGCCCCCGCCATCGCCCGCCTATAAGCCGCGGCCTGAACCCGGGGCCCTTGCGCCCCGCTGCCGCTATTTGCGGTTTCCCCAAGATTTGGAGTGAGCGACGTGAAGCGCACCTATCAACCGTCCAAGCTGGTCCGTAAGCGCCGGCACGGCTTCCGCGCCCGCATGGCGACGGTTGGTGGCCGCAAGGTTCTCGCCAACCGCCGCGCCAAGGGCCGCAAGCGCCTGTCGGCCTGATCGAACAGGCTGCGTCGATGGCGCCGGACGACCAGGCGCCGGCGCCGCTTCGCCTGAAGCGCCGCGCCGAGTTCCTCAAGGTCGCCGCCAAGGGCCGCAAGGCCGCGGTTCCGGGACTCGTGCTGCAGGCGCTTCCGCGTGGTGACGACGCTCCCGCCCGGATCGGCTTCACCGTCACGCGCAAGGTCGGCAACGCCGTGGTGCGTAACCGCACCCGGCGCCGTCTGCGCGAGGCCGCTCGGCTGCTTCTGCGTGAGCAGCCGGTCGCCGGAGTCGATCTGGTGCTGATCGGCCGGGAGGGAACGCGCTCCCGGCCGTTCCCGCAATTGCTCGCTGATCTGCGCCGGGCGCTCGACAAGGCCGGTGCGCCGCGCGCCGCCCGCCCCGCTGGTGGCCCGGGCGACCCACCATGAGCCCCGCCGCCGCCGGCCTCGCCGCCCTGATCCGCGCCTATCAGCTGACCATCCGGCCGGTCATCGGCGCGAATTGCCGATTCGAGCCGGATTGCAGCCATTACGCGATGCAGGCGCTCACGACCCACGGCGCTGTCCGTGGCCTGCGCCTGACGGCCACGCGTCTGCTGCGCTGCCATCCCTGGCATGCGGGCGGCTACGATCCGGTGCCGCCGCGCGCCGCTTCCCCCTGTCACCCGAAAGGCTGCAAGGCCCGCTGATGGACCAGAAACGCCTCTTCCTGGCGATGGCGATCTCCGTCGCCATCCTCGCCGGCTTCCAGTTGCTGCTGCCGAAGCACGCGACGCCCCCGCTCCCCCCGGCCCAACAGACCGTGAGCGCCGCCCCGTCGCTGCCGGCGGGCAGCCCCGTCGTGCCGGGCGCGCAGCCGGCCGCCGCCCCGCCGCGTGAGGCGCCGCGTCTGCCGATCAGTGCCCCCCGCCTGCAGGGCAGCATCAACCTGCTCGGCGCCAAGCTCGATGACCTTGTGCTGCGCGACTACCACGAGACGGTCGCCAAGACCTCGCCGCTGGTTCGCCTGCTGGAGCCGCAGACCGAGACGCAGCCGTACTACATCCAGTTCGGCTGGACCGCCCCGGCGGGGGCCACGGTGAAGCTGCCGGACAACACCACCGTCTGGACCGCGAGCGGCGGCCCGCTCGCGAGCGGCCATCCGGTGACGCTCTCCTGGGACAACGGCCAGGGCCAGACCTTCCAGATCGGCCTCTCGGTCGATGACAACTACATGTTCAGCGTGCGCCAGAGCGTGCGCAACGCCGGTACGGCGCCGGTCGCGGTCTATCCGTGGTCGCGCATCAGCCGCGACTACACGCCGCAGACCTCCGGCTACTACATTCTCCATGAAGGCCTGCTCGGCGTGTTCGACCGGCGCCTGAAGGAGATGACCTACAAGACCGCGCGCGCCGACAGCGAGAAGACCGGCGGTCTCGCCTTCTCCACCCAGGGCCAGGGCGGCTGGGCCGGCATCACCGACAAATACTGGCTGACCGCGCTCGTGCCGGATCAGGCGACGGCGAACGTCGCCGCCTTCCGCCATGTCACCGAGAACGGGGCGGATCATTACCAGACCGATTTCGCCGCGCAGGACCCGGAAGTGATCGCGCCGGGCGCCGAGGCCGCGTATCAGAGCCAGGTCTTCGCCGGCGCCAAGGAAGTGCATCTGCTCGACCGTTACGAGCGGACCCAGAACATCCCGCTGTTCAGCTACGCGGTCGATTTCGGCTGGTTCTGGTTCCTGACCAAGCCGTTCTTTTACGCGATCGACTGGCTGAACAGCGTGCTCGGCAATTTCGGCCTCGCGATCCTGGTCTTCACCGTGTTCGTCAAGGCGCTGTTCTTCCCGCTCGCCTCGCGCTCCTATCGGTCGATGAGCAAGATGAAGCTGCTCGGCCCGAAGGTGCAGGCGCTGCGCGAGCGGCTCAAGGACGATCCGGCCAGGATCCAGTCGGAGATGATGGCCCTCTACCGCGCTGAGAAGGTCAATCCGGCCAGCGGCTGCCTGCCCATGCTGATCCAGATCCCGGTGTTCTTCTCGCTCTACAAGGTGATCTTCGTCACCATCGAAATGCGGCAGGCGCCGTTCTTCGGCTGGATTCATGACCTTTCGGCGGTCGATCCGACCAACGTGTTCACCCTGTTCGGCCTGATCCCGTGGAACCCGGCGGCGCTCCTGCCGTTCCTGCATCTCGGCATCTGGCCGCTGATCATGGGCGGCACGATGGTCCTGCAACAGCGCATGAATCCGCCGCCGGCCGATCCGGCGCAGGCGCGGATGTTCCAGTTCATGCCGATCATCTTCACCTTCATGCTGGCCGGCTTCCCGGTTGGTCTCGTGATCTACTGGAGCTGGAACAACCTCCTGACCGTCGCCCAGCAATGGTTCATCCAGCGCCAGACGCGCCTGGGTGAGCCGCGCATGGCGCGCACCTGAATGGCAAAGGCCGGGGATACGCCCGAGACCGTGCCCGGGGGCATCGAGCCAGGGCACGCCGCACCCGCGGCGCCGGCCCGGGCGCCTGCCCAGGCCGGCGTCAAGCCGCCGAGCCCGGAGGAGCTGGAGGCCGGGCGGCTGCTGTTCGCGGCCGAGTGCGCCTTCTTCCACGGGGCGCAGCGGCTTGATCAGTTGCCGCCGGCGCGCGGGCCGGAAATCGCCTTCGCCGGGCGCTCCAACGTGGGCAAGTCCTCGCTGGTCAACGCGCTCACCGGGCGGCGCTCGCTCGCCCGCGCCTCCGGCCAGCCCGGCCGCACCCGCCAGCTCAATTTCTTTGACCTCGGCGGCGGCCGCCTGACCCTCGTGGACATGCCGGGCTACGGCTATGCCCAGGCCGCGCGCGAGATCAAACGCGACTGGCAGGGGCTGATGTTCGACTTCCTGCGCGGCCGCCCGACCCTGCGCCGGGTGGTGCTGCTCATGGATGCCCGGATCGAGCTCAAGGTCTCCGACCAGGCGGTGATGGACCTGCTCGACCGCGCCGCCGTGACCTTTCAGCTCGTGCTGACCAAGGCCGATGACGTGAAGCCGGAACGGCTGGCCCGCAAGCGCACCGAAATGGAGCGGATCGCCCGTGCCCACGCCGCGGCCTATCCGGAGGTGATCGCGACCAGCAGCGAGACCGGGCTCGGCGTGCCGGAACTGCGGGCCGCGCTCGCAAGCCTCGCCGAGGGCTAAGGAAGGCCAGGGGCGTTGCCCCTGGACCCCAGCAAAGGCTAAGCCTTTGCAATCCCTTACTTAAGTATTGGGGGTCTGGGGCCTCAAGGCCCCAGCGGGGTCGTGGGGCGGCGCCCCTCGCCTTGCACCCGTCAGCCTGGGTATTACGCCTCTGTCGCCGCGCAATGGTACAAACGCAGAAACCCCCGCCGCGTCGCATGACGACTCGAAGGCGCGCTCAGGTGTCGGCCCCCAGCCGCGCACGCCGATATCCGCGTCGTGCGGGAAGTGTTCCCAGCCGGGCATCGGCCTCACCATGCCGGTCACCTCTTAGCCAGAAGCGACCTGGCTTATGTTGTTGTGGCAGAGTGCTGAACCAGGGGCGCTGCCCCTGGACCCCGTCACGCGAAGGCGTGCCTACGCACGACGGAGCCTGGAGGCCCCGGACCCCCATCCCTAAAGTATTGGATTGCAAAGGCTTAGCCTTTGCTGGGGTCCAGGGGCAAAGCCCCTGGCCTTTGCTCACAATCACACGACAGGGACCAACCCGCCGCCATGACGCAGCAGCAGGAAGCCGCCCTGATCAGCATCGCACAGGAACTGGCGCGAGAGTTGAACCTGCGCCCAACCGCACAGCGGCGCGCGGCGCTCGATATGTCGCTGGGGCGCGACTGGGGTTTCGACAGCCTGTCGCGCGCCGAATTGTTGCTGCGCGTCGAACGCGCTTTTTCCATCACCCTGCCAGCACACGCGCTGCAACGGGCCGAGACATTGCGGGACGTGCTCGCGGCGCTGCGACGGGCGCCGCCCATGGCCGGCCCGGCCACACCGCGGCCAGTCATCCTGACGACAGCGGAACCGGCGCCTGCTGAAGCACAGACCCTGATGGACGTGCTGGACTGGCACGCGTGCCATCACGGCGATCGCACGCATGTGATTCTCACCCAGGGCGATGGCCAGGACGTTCATCTCAGCTATCGCGCGCTGGCGGAGCAATCACAGGCGGTCGCGCGCGGATTGCGGCAGCGCGGCGTGGAAACCGGCGACCGGGTCGCCATTATGCTGCCGACAAGCCTGGAATTCTTCACGGCCTTCTTCGGCACGCTTTACGCAGGCGCCGTGCCGACACCGATTTATCCGCCCGCCCGTCCGTCCCAACTCGCCGAGCATCTCACGCGACAGGCCGGCATCCTGCGCAACGCGGGCGCCACGCTGCTCATCGCCGCAGCCGAGACCGGCGGTTTGGTCACCCTGCTCCGGTTCCAGGTCGGCAGCCTGCGCGGTGTGGCGACGGTGGAGGCGCTGACGGCAGGCACCGATGCGTTGCCGGGCCCGGCTCAGCCCGACGACATGGCGTTGCTGCAATACACCTCCGGCAGTACCGGCTCCCCCAAAGGCGTGATGCTGTCGCACGCCAATGTGCTGGCGAATATTCGTGCCCTGGGCGAGGCGTTGCAGGCCAGCCCCGCCGATCGGTTCGTGAGCTGGTTGCCGCTGTATCACGACATGGGGCTGATCGGAGCCTGGCTTGGCAGCCTCTATTTCGCCGCGCCGCTCATCGTCATGTCGCCGATAACCTTCCTGGTGCGGCCGGAGCAATGGCTCTGGGCGATCCACCGCCATCGCGCGACATTATCGGCCGCGCCGAACTTCGCGTTCGAGCTGTGCTTGCGAAAAATCGACGACGCCGCCATTGCCGGACTCGACCTTGGCTCGCTGCGCCTGGTGGCCAACGGGTCCGAGGCCGTGAGCGCGGAAACCGTGCGGCGCTTCACCGCCCGCTTCGCGCGATACGGCTTTCGGGCGGAGGCCATGGCACCGGTGTACGGGCTGGCGGAAAACGCCGTTGGACTGGCGTTTCCGCCGCTCGGACGTGGGCCGGTGATTGATCGTGTGCGGCGCATGGCCCTGACCGCGCATGGCCGGGCCGAACCGGCGGCGCCAGACGATCCTGAAGCGCTGGAATTCGTCGCCTGCGGGCGGCCATTGTGCGGGCACGAGATCCGCATCGTTGGTCCGACGGGTGAGCTGGGGGAGCGGCAGGAAGGCCGGCTGCAATTCCGGGGGCCGTCCGCGACCCGCGGCTATTTCGCCAATCCCGGAAAGACCGCCGAACTGATCGAAGGGGGGTGGTTGAACAGCGGCGATCTCGCCTACACCGCCGGTGGCGACGTGTTCATCACGGGGCGCAGCAAGGACATCATCATCCGCGCCGGACAGCACATCTACCCGGATGAAATCGAGCGCGCCGTCGGCGAGGTGCCCGGACTCCGCAAAGGCTGCGTGGCGGTGTTCGGCGTGCGCGACGCACGCGCCGGCACGGAACATGTCGTGGTCGCGGCGGAGACGCGGGAGACAGACGCGGCCCGGCTGGAAACGCTGCGCACGCAGGCGACCGAGGCCGCGGCGCGGCTGCTCGATTCACCGCCGGAGGTATTGGTGCTGCTGCCGCCGCGCGCCATTCCCAAGACCTCCAGCGGGAAATTACGCCGCGCCGCGACCCGTACGCTGTTCGAGCAGGGACGGCTGGGACGAGAGCCGGAATCGCCTGCGCGGCAGGTGATGCGGTTGGTCGCCGCGGGATTGTTGCCGCAGGCCCACCGCGCCGGCACGGCCGTCGCCGCCCTGGCCTATGCCGGCTGGTGGTGGTTCGTCCTGATCAGCTGCGCGATTGTCGCCTGGCCCGGGGTCTGGCTGCTTCCCCGGCGTGCCTGGCGCTGGGCGCTGCTGCGTCACCTGGCGCGCCTGGCCCTGCGGTTGATGGGCATCCGACTGGACATGACGGGCACCTGGCCGCCTGTGCCGGCGCCGATCTTCGTGATCAATCACGCCAGCTATTCAGACAGTCTCGTGCTGGCCGCCGTGCTGCCGGGCGAACCGGTGTTCGTCGCCAAGAAGGAATTCGAGTCACAGCTGGTCGCCGGGCCCTTCCTGCGCGCGCTGGACACGCAATTCGTTGACCGGTTCGATCCGGAAGGCAGCGTGGAGGACACGCGCAAGGTCTTGGCGGCGACGGAGGCCGGACGAGCGCTGGTATTCTTTCCGGAGGGCAGGCTCACGCGCGCGCCCGGTCTGCTTCCATTCAGGCTTGGCGCTTTTGTCATTGCCGCGCAGCGGGGGCTGCCCATCGTACCCGTGGCGCTGCATGGCACGCG
>DATJWY010000042.1:0-2828 GCA_035500775.1 Acetobacteraceae bacterium | reverse complement strand
ATTCGTAATCATGGCAAAGTCTAACGTCGTTCAAATCAAGCTCGTTTCCACCGCGGACACTGGTTACTTCTACGTGACCAAGAAGAACGCGCGCGCTCAGACGCAGAAGCTGGAGCTCAACAAGTACGATCCGGTCGTGCGCAAGCACGTCAAGTTCAAGGAAGCGAAGATCAAGTAAGCGCCGCCCAGCGCGACGCTTCAGCTTTCTGTCGCAATCCGCCCCCGGAGCCAATGGCTTCGGGGGTTTTTGCACGCATGAACGCAAATTAACCAGTTTCTGGTTAATTGATCAAAAATGCTTCCAGCCCAGGGACTTGAAGGCCATTTCCGTTCCGGTGGCGGAAAGCACGCACACCCCTGCCCCGGATTCGAATACGCCGATCCGCGTGACCGGCAGATCGCCACAGGCGGCCTTCAGTGCCTCCGCACGGCCCGGCGGCACTGCCAGGATCAGCTCGTAGTCATCCCCGCCGGTGAGGCGCGCCTGCAGCACCTCCTCGCCCAAAGCCGCCGCCACGGGCGACGCTGGGACCAGCCCGGCCTCGACAACCGCCCGCAGCCCCGATTCCTCCGCGATATGCGAGAGGTCCTGCACCAGACCGTCCGAGACATCGATGGCGGCGGAGACGATTCCCGCCAGCGTCAGCCCGACGCGCGGCGCTGGTAGCAGGGACCGCCGTGTGAGAAACCCGGTGGGGTCCTCGCGCTGGCCGAGCCGCGCCTGCAGGCCCAGCACCGCGTCGCCAATGGTGCCGGTCACCCAGATCTCATCCCCCGCCTTGGCGCCATTACGGCGCAGCGCCGCCCCGGGCGCCACCGTGCCGAGCAGCGTCGCGGTAAGGGCGATGCCGTGCAGGGAGGATGAAGAATCCCCGCCGAACAGATTGATATTAAAAATCTCCTGATCCTGCGCCAGCCCGGCGCAAAGCCGCGCCAGCCAGTCCTCCGGCAGTGCCACGGGCAGAGCCGTGGTCAGCAGATAGCCCAGCGGCGCCGCGCCCATGGCGGCAAGGTCCGAGAGGTTACGGCGGAGCAGCTTGCGCGCGATCAGCGCCGGGTCGTCGCCGGGGAGGAAATGCACCCCCTCCAGCATCTGGTCCACGGTGAGCACAAGCTCGCGCCCCGGCGGCGGGGCGAGCACGGCGGCATCGTCCTTCAGCCCCAGCCCCGCCTCTCCCGCCAGCGGCGCCAAATACCGCGCTATGCGGGAGAACTCATCAGGCATCAGCTCGCCGCGGGGAATTCCGCCGGGCGCAGCAGATGCGCGAGGCGGTCCAGCACGCCATTGAGCATGCGCGGCTCGTCACCGGAGAAGAAGCCATGTGCCACGTCCATGTACTCGTTGATGACGACCTTGGCGGGCGGGCCATCACTCATCCACAGCTCGGCGCCACCGGCGCGCAAGCTCGCGCGCAACACCGGGTCAAGCCGGTTCATGGGCCAGCTTTCCGGCAGGGCGCCCACGATCATGCCGTCGATGGTATCCTGCTGCTGCGTGGCGGTCCGGACGATGCGCGCGAAAAGCGGCACATCGGCTGCAGGCAGACGGCCCTCCTCCGCCCCGCCGCTGCCCGGCGGGTCGCCGATGCGGTGGCGCACGAACTGGTCGACCACGGTCTCGCCGCTCTGCCCGGTATGCTCGGCCTGGTAGAGCGCCTGCACGGCGGCGACACGCGCCAGGGTACGGGGACGCGCGCTCATGCCACCAACTCCCGCTTCAGAACGATTTGTCTCAGGCAGGCCACAGCGGCCTCGGCGCCCTTGTTGGAGCCGGTCTCGCGGCTGCGGGCCTGAGCCTGGGCGAGCGTGTCCACCGTGAGCAGCGCGGTGCCCAGGCAGAGCACGTGGCTGGTGGCGACGCGCATGATCCCATCCATGGCGGCGGCGCAGATGAAGTCGTAATGGTCGGTCTCGCCGCGCACCACGCAGCCAAGCAGGACATAGCCATCGAACCCCTGGCCCGAAGCTGCCGCGATCGCGAGGGCCTGCGGCAGTTCATACGCGCCGCCGACCTCGGTCACCGCGAGCTCGGCCCCGACCTGAACGAAGATGTCGTGCGCGGCTTTCAGCATGCCGTCCACCACCTGGCGGTAATAGGGCGCGCTGATGACCAGGATGCGCGGCGCCGGGCCGGGCACGCTGGGGGCCACGGCGGTGGGAGCGTCAGCCGTGCTCATGCCTCACCTCCGATCTGGCGCTGCTCGACCACGTTCAGCCCGTAGCCGTCCAGCCCGACGATGTGGCGCTTGTGGTTGGAGAGCAGGATCATGTTCTTCACACCGAGATCGAGCAGGATTTGCGCGCCGATGCCGTAGTCTCGCAGGCCCGAGGCGGGCGGCTTGCCCTCGGTGAGCGCGCGGATGCCTGCCGACATCGCCGCCTTGCGCTGTTCGCGCACGATCACCACAACGCCGCGCCCGGCAGCGGCGATCTGCGCCATGGCGCCGTGCAGGGCATTAATGTGCCCGCACCCAAGCACGTCGGCGATGAGATCCATGCCATGCATGCGCACCAGCACCGGCTCCTCGCCGGAGATGTTGCCCTTCACCAGCGCAAGATGCTCAAGCCCATCCACCTTGCTTTCAAACGCGATGACCTTCCAGCTCTGCCCGTCCGCCGAGGTGACATTGCCTTGCTCGACGCGCTTGACCAGCCGCTCGTTGGCGCGGCGGTAGGCGATGAGGTCAGCGATGGTGCCGAGCTTGAGGTTGTGGCGCTGGGCGAAGGCAACGAGGTCCGGCAGGCGGGCCATGGTGCCGTCATCGTTGATAATCTCGCAGATCACGCCGGCGGGGATGAGCCCGGCGAGGCGGGCGATGTCCACCGAG
>DATJWY010000041.1:0-6782 GCA_035500775.1 Acetobacteraceae bacterium | reverse complement strand
CGGTTACATCGCCGTCGAGTTCGCCTGCATCTTCGCCGGGTTCGGGGCGGAGGTCGATCTGGTGTTCCGCCAGCCACTGCCCTTGCGCGGCTTCGATCAGGACATCCGCGATGCGCTCGCCGAGGCGCTGACGGTGCAGGGGATTCGTCTCCATCCGGGCGTGCAGCCGCGGCGAATCGAGGAAATTGCGGGCGGCAAGCGCCTGTATCTCGACGATGGCCGGTCCATCGACAGCGACCTCGTGTTCTTCGCCACCGGGCGTGCGCCGAACACCCAGGGTCTCGGCCTCAACCATGCCGGCGTGGAGACGGAAGCCAACGGCGCGATCTGGGTTGATGCCGAGCAGCAGACCAGCGTGCCGGGGATCTACGCCATCGGCGATGTCTGCAACCGGATGAACCTGACCCCCGTCGCCATCGCCGAGGGGCACGCGCTCGCCGACCGGCTGTTCGGCGGCCCGCAGAAGCGCAACTGGTCGTTCGAGGCAGTGCCGACCGCGGTGTTTTCCTCGCCGCCGATCGCGACGGCCGGACTGACCGAGGCGGAGGCCGCGGCGCGCGGCCCGGCCGACATCTATCTGACCTCCTTCACCGCGATGCGCCACACCCTGAGCGGCCGGAAGCGCAAGACGCTGATGAAGCTGGTGGTGGATCAGGCGAGCCAGCGTGTGGTCGGCGCGCATATGCTGGGCGACGACGCGCCCGAGATCATGCAGGCCATCGGCGTCGCCATGACCGCCGGCGCGACCAAGGCCGATTTCGACCGCACCATCGGCATCCACCCGACTGCGGCCGAGGAATGGGTGACGCTGCGGACCCGGACCCGGATCGCGGGGGCGGCGGAGGCAGCCGAGTAACCCGAGCCGGCGGCGATACGGCCAGCGCCCTGGTCTGGCCGGGATGAGCGTCCGGCGCGTATCTCCCCCGTCAGGCCCGACCTTCCCTGCGAACGCGCTTTGCCCATATCCCGCTCCATCTGCTAACCAGCACGACCCGCGCCCGAACGCGGCCTGCAAGGACAGAGAGCGAATGACCGCCCAAACCGCCCCCCGCGACTGGACCCCGGACAGCTGGCGCGCCCGCCCCATCCGGCAGGTTCCGGCCTATCCGAGCCCGGCCGAGCTGGCCGAGGTGGAGGCGCGTCTCGGGAAGTATCCGCCCCTCGTCTTCGCCGGCGAGGCGCGGCGGCTGAAGGAGGCGCTGGCGCTGGCCGCCGAGGGGCGTGCCTTCGTGCTCCAGGGGGGCGACTGCGCCGAGAGCTTCGGCGACTTCACCGCCAATGTCATCCGCGACACTTTCCGCGTCCTGCTGCAAATGGCGGTGGTGCTGACCTTCGGCGCCACCGTGCCGGTGGTGAAGATCGGCCGCATGGCCGGGCAGTTCGCCAAGCCGCGTTCCTCCGAGACCGAGACGGTTGGCGGCGAAACCCTGCCGAGCTATCGCGGCGACATCATCAACGGGCCGGACTTCACCCAGGAAGCGCGGATCCCCGACCCGAAGCGGATGGAAATCGGCTATTTCCAGTCGGCCGGGACGCTGAACCTGCTGCGCGCCTTCGCCTCCGGCGGCTATGCGGACCTGCACCAGGTCCATCGCTGGAATCTCGACTTCGTGGAACGCTCGCCGCTGGCCGAGCGCTACCGCGACCTGTCGCAGCGAATCGACGAGACGCTCGGCTTCATGCAGGCCTGCGGCATGAGCAGCGCCAACACGCCGCAGATCCGCGAGACCGAGTTCTACACCAGCCATGAGGCGCTGCTGCTGCCCTATGAGCAGGCGCTGACCCGGATCGATTCCACCTCTGGCGACTGGTACGGCTGTTCGGCGCATTTCCTCTGGATCGGCGACCGCACCCGCCAGCCGGATGGCGCGCATGTCGAGTTCCTGCGCGGCGTGCGCAACCCGATCGGCATCAAGGTCGGCCCGACCACGCCGGCCGATGAGTTGCTGCGCCTGATCGACATCCTGAACCCGGATGACGAACCTGGCCGCCTGACGCTGATCAGCCGGATGGGGGCGGAGCGTGTCCGCACGCATCTGCCGCCGCTGCTGCGCGCCGTGCGGCGGGACGGGCGCAAGGTCGTCTGGCTGTGCGACCCGATGCACGGCAACACCATCACCACCTCGGCCAAGGTGAAGACCCGCAGCTTCGATGCCATTCTCGCCGAGGTGCGCGGCTTCTTCGACGTGCACGCGGAGGAGGGGAGCCGCCCGGGCGGCGTGCATGTGGAGATGACCGGGCAGCAGGTGACGGAATGCGTCGGCGGCGCGCATCGCCTGACCGAGAGCGATCTGGGCCAGCGCTATGAGACATTCTGCGACCCGCGGCTCAATGCCGAGCAGTCGCTGGAACTCGCCTTCCTGGTGGCGGAGGAGCTGAAGGCGCGGCGCGGCGGCGCCGCCGGCGTGGCGATCGCGGCACAATGAGCGAGCCGGCCCCGGGGGCGCTCGGCGCCGACATCGCCGCCCGCACCGATGTCTATTTCAACCGCACCCGCGACATCGTCGCGCGGTTCGGGGATTGCCGCGTCACCTATGCGGTGTTCCTGCGCCGCCCGGTGATCTCGGCGCCGCGGTTGATGGTGGCTTGGCTGGAGGCCGTGGCCCGGGAGCGCGGCACCCGCTTCGACATAGATCTGGTGCAACCCGAGGGGAGCTGGATCGGCGCCGGCGAGCCGGTCGTCTATGTCACCGGCAGCTTCGTGCATCTCTCCGACCTGGAGACGCTGCTGCTGCAGAAGATCGGGCCTGCCTGCGTTGCCGCGCATAATGCGTATCAGATGGCGCTGACCCTGCCGAACGTGAGCTTCCTTGCCATGGAGGCGCGGCATTGCGCCGGGGCGGAGATGCAGGAGCAAATGGCCTATGCCTGCTCCATCGGCAGCGAGGCCGCGCGCAAGGAAGGGGCACGCGGCTTCATCGGCAACGCCAATGACGGCACCGCGCATTATTTCGGCGTGCCGGCCGGGTACGGAACCATGCCGCATGCCCTGATCGGCTATGCCGGCTCCACCGTCCGCGCCGCCGAGATGTTCCATGAGACCTTCCCGGAAACGCCGCTGACCGTTCTTGTCGATTATTTCGGCCGGGAAGTGACGGACGCGCTCGCCGTGTGCCGGCGTTTCCCGGAACTCGCCGCCGCGGGCCGTCTCGCCGTCCGGCTCGATACGCATGGCGGGCGCTTCCTGGAAGGACTCGATCCGGCAGGGAGCTACGCGGTGCTGGAACGGCACGCACCGGGCGCGATCCGGCGCTACCGGAGCGAGGCGGAGCTGCGCTACCTGGGCGGCACCGGGGTTTCCGCCGCCGCCATCTGGCGCATGCGCGATGTCCTGGACGAGGCCGGCTTCCCCGATGTGCGGATCGTTGTCTCCTCCGGCTTCAACACCGACAAATGCCGGGTGATGGCGGATGCCCACGCGCCGATCGACGTAGTGGGGACGGGGAGTTTCCTGCCGGATGTGTGGTCGGAGACGTATGCCACCGCGGATATCGTCGCCTATGACGGCGTGAAGCGGGTGAAGGTCGGGCGCGAATTCCTGCTGCGGCGGAATGGCGCGAGGAAAACCGAGCAGGTCTGACCGGGCACGAAAATCGCTGCCGCTCCGCGGTGTGCCATCTGCTGGCGAAGTCGCCGCGCCGGAAGGCAATGCGGGTCCTTCCCGTGGCGGGCAATGGCAGATCGCTGTGTTCCCGGAAAGGCATTGGTCCCGCGAAAGCCAGGCTGCGTCGCCGGATCATCCGCAGATAGCACGCACCAGCAACGGTTTGGGCGCGGCCTGGGCGATCTGCGCTCTGGCTGCTTTGCCTACACTGGTATGATTTTTGCGGGTTGTGTAGTGATCATGGCAGGGTAGAGAAAATAGAGCCATGCGTCAGTAAGCATCGCCTGGACAACACTGATGCTGTCAGTCGGCTTGGCTTGCTAATCTGTCTGAATCTTCCGTTAATATGATGGTTTATTGAAAAGTATCGCGGCTTTGGCAGTGGGCTTCGCATCGGAAAGATCAATAATTATGCTGATCGATTGCCGGTTTAACAAGGTCTCTGTATAAATCCCCCTTGCTTCATCAAATGCTATATTCTGGTTAAATCAAAATATTCTACTTGATCCGCGGAATGAGCGACTGATAGGATCACAAACAAGCGAGTGAGGCCGCGCCATGGGCGGTATCACGTAGAAATGATGGGGTTGCTGTCGTGGCTGAATCAGAGGGGGCGAGTGGCTTGGAAGACCTAAATCCGAGCGGTGGCTCCTATGATGTCATGGTGGAAGAAGTGCAGGTGGTCGCGACCCCCGCCCTTGCCAGCGAACGCTATGGCCACGTCGATTTCTATGGCTACGTTCCCTCCTGCGATGGCTGGCTTTTTTGTGGCTGGTCCCCGTATGTCTGGCAGCGCCGGGGCGGCGAGGCGCCGACGGTCATTTTGCATTTCGCGCGCGGCAACGCGACTGGCAAGGCGGTTGCCGTTTTCTATTCCCGGCCCGATCTCAATGGCATGGGGGAGGGGGTTGTCCTCCTCGTTCGATCCTCGGGGCGGGCGCTCGGCGAGCTTGTTTCGGTAGAGATCCGGTCGCCCAGTCGCAGCTTCCACCTCTTTCCGACGGGCAGCGTGGAGCGCCTGCGCGATCAGGACGTCATTGGCCGGTGCCGCGGTATTCTTTATTCCGCCGAGCCTGGTCCGGATCAGGTCGCGCTTATCAACATGCTGTCCCGCGGCGGCTATGCCGGTCGCGATACTGTCCCGGAATTGGCCGGGCAGGTCTTCTTCGCCTTGGACGAAGCCATTCTCTGCCCGCCGCAAAGCGTGGTGTTGGTGGGTTGGTTGCTGGCGATGCCGGGAACGATCGAGGCCATGCGCCTCCGCTCCGGCCCGATCGCGACTCCCATCGATATCCAATCCGCGATCCGGACGGAGCGGAGGGATGTGCTGACCAGCGTCGGTGCGGAGTATGGCTTTGCCGATCTGAATTGCGGCTTCGTTGTTTTTGTTCCGGAGGGGATCTCTCCCGGCGACGCGACCTATATCGAGATCGAGACGACGACCGGGGAGATTGCCTACGCCAATCTGCCGGTGATGAAGCTGCGCGGCCTCGCGGCGATCAAGCGGGTTCTGAGCACGTTCTCCACCCGCTATTCCGAAATGCAGCCGGCCTTCGACAACATCGTTGGGCCGGCGGTGACGTTGCTCAATCAGGACAGGCTGCAACACCGGCCATCGGTCGCGACGGTTGATTTCGGTCCGCAGCCGGAATCGCCCGTCTGCTCGGTGATCGTGCCGCTCTATGGGCGGATGGATTTCCTGGAGTACCAGTTCGCATTCTTCTCCCGCAGCCCGACCTGCCGGACGCACGAATACATCTACGTGCTCGATCAGCCGGAAAAGCGGGTCGAGCTGTTGAACCTGGCTCAATCCGTCTATCAGCGTTTCAAAGTGCCATTCAGGGTGCTGATTTCCAGCGTCAATATGGGCTTCGCTCCAGCCAACAATATTGGCCTGGAAGCGGCCCGTGGCGATTTCATCTGCTATCTGAATTCGGATGTGTTTCCGGGTGATGACCTCTGGATCGACAAGCTTGTCGATCGCTTCTCCGAAAATCCGGATCTGGGCGTGGTCGGGCCGGTCCTGACGTTCGAGGATGGAACGATACAGCACCAGGGGCTTTCCTACGAACCGCTGGCGGAATTCGGAAACTGGCTGTTCTGCCAGCATTACGGCAAAGGATGGCGGCCAACCGGAGAGACCGGGTTGCGCGATTGTGTCGCCATTACCGGTGCCTGCATGGTCCTGCCGCGCGCATTGGCGACGGAGGTCGGCGGCTTCGATGAGGCTTACGTGATCGGCGATTTCGAGGATTCGGATCTCTGCCTGAAGCTCCGGCAGAAGGGATTACGCTGCTGTGTCGATCATGACCTGAAGCTCTATCATCTCGAACGGCAATCCCAGGGCTCGGCGGCGGATATCGCGCGAATGAATCTGACGCTCTACAACGCCTGGTTGCATCAGCGGCGTTGGGGCAGTATGCTTGCGGAAGGCGTGTTTGGAGCGGCTGTTCCGGACGCCGCCGAATTATCCGCCGCTGCTGAATAACGGCAGCCTTTTGATCAATGTTTTGGAAGTGGCGGGACCATGTCCGGTCTGATGCAGAACAATAAAGCGATGGACAGGCGCACGCGGATCGACGTCCCGGCGGCGGTGAAGGGCGGCTCCGACACGCGTGACGAGCCTTTGCGCGTATTGGTCGCCTCGCATAGCCATCCGGTTATTTCCAAAGGCGGCGCCGAAATCGCGGCCTACGAATTATTCGTCCGCCTACGCCGGACTCCGGGCATCAAGCCGTTCTTTCTCGCCTGCAGCCGGGATCAGGCCTATGGGCGGCTGGGTTCGCAGATCACGCAGCCATTTTCCGACGATGAATTCGTCTATATGGCCGGCCAGTTCGACTGGTTCAAATTCGCCAATCAGGATGCGCGGTTTTCCCATGAAGCACGGGAATTGCTGCGTCAGCTGCGGCCGGACGTCCTGCATTTCCACCACTACGCCAATTTCGGCGTCGAGATTTTCGCGCAGATCAAGGATCTCTTGCCGGAATCCAGAATTATTGTGACGCTCCATGAGTTTCTGGCCATCTGCAACCATTACGGGCAGATGATCACGAAAGGGAAGAGCAGCCTTTGCTACAAATCAGGCGCAATCGCCTGCACAAAATGTTTCCCGGAGATTCCGCAGACGGATTTCTTTTTGCGTAAGCAATACGTTATGCGGTTCTTCGACCACGTG
>DATJWY010000040.1:0-5037 GCA_035500775.1 Acetobacteraceae bacterium | reverse complement strand
GCCAAAGGCCGGGGGCCTTTGGAAACCGGGCCGTCCGGCCGTTATTCCGTGAATAATACCAGTCGCCTTAAATCTTGACCGATCGAGGAAAAGGCCAGGGCTCTCCCTCCGTGGCCTTCCGCCTCACCCGCCCCGATCCATCCAGTCCTCGCCCACCTTGCGGTAGCGCCGCTTCACCGCCGCCCGGGCGATGCGGAAGGCGGCCTCCTCGCGCCGAGCGGGATGGTCCAGGGCATGGGCCTCCCAGGCGGCGTTGAAGGCGGCGCGGAAGATCTCCTGCGCGTGCACCGGCATCCGGCGCACCGCCGGCGGCAGGTCGGACAAGGCGGCATAGGGCATCGGGCAGCACCTCCGCGCAGGTGTCCCCCGTATCCTGCCTTGCCCGCGCCGATACGGCGTCCCCCTACAACCCGGAATGAATAATTTTCCTTACAATTCATTAAGTAGAAAATCCATTACCAGCTGCGAATTCGGAATTATGTCGATTTCGACATATATTAGACAAGTATATTTGTTAGTAATACCTTTCATTTTTCTGAAATTATTCTTTCAAAATTTCGATATCCGCTTGACCGCCCAGGCTCCGCTGCGCTTAGCATGCGCGCCAACCGAAGCCGCGTTTGCCACGCAGAGGGACACTTCGGCCTACTATTTCGGTACACGCCTGCGAAGTAAGCATCCGGGCGGGAGCGGCCTTGGCGCTGGGGCGCTTCCGGCAAGTGCAGGATTCCGGCCGGGACGCCGGTGCGTCTTCCGGGCCTGCGGCCCGGAGAGAGCGTGAGCATGCCCACGACAGCGCGGCGACCATTGCCGGCAAATCCGCCGCGCAGGCAGTCGCCAATAATGCAACGGTGACGAAACAGCAATAAAGCGGCTTAGGCCAATAGTTGCGTTTCACAATAAAAGACTAAATCAGCGAGCGATATCCGTTCAACAAAAAGGAAGTAAGTCATGCGCAACCCTGCTCGTCATCCCAGGACTGTAGCGTTGATGGCTTTAGGGATCGTTGCGTTTCTTGTTCCGGCCATGTCGCCGCGTGACGCGACCGCGCAGGAGCAGCCCGCACATCCGCAGATGTCGAACGTCATTCCCGCCGGCGGCACCGGGGCCATCGAGGGGAAAATCCAGGCCATCGACCCCACCACAAGGCTCGTGACCATCGTCGCGAAATCCGGGCAACCGATTGCGCTGTTTGCCGGCCCCTCCGTCCGCCTGGACAACGTGGAACCGGGGGATAAGGTTGACGCCCAGTATACCCGCGATGTGGTCTTTGTGGTCACGCAAGCATCGAAGGCGGTTCCCCAGGGCGCGACCCAAACTGTTGGGCAGATGGCTCATACACCCGGCGGCATCGGCCCCGAAGCAACTCAGATCTCTGGCCGCGTCATGAAAATCGACATGGACGCGCACACCTTCGACGTCGTCGATGCGACCGGCGGCGGCGTATACACGGTTCAGGTAACAGACCCGGCCCGGATCAAGATGATGTCGGATCTTCATGTCGGCGCCGGCGTCACGGTCTCGCTCACGCCGCTGACCATTACCTCGATGGTCAAGTGCGGCTGGTTCGGCTGCGGTTGATCGGGGATAGCGGGCCAGAGGAACTCTTGCCGCGTAACGGGGTCATGCCGGGCGGGAGGCCCCGTGCGGCATCGGCTCCGTCCCGTCGATTGGAGCAAGATGGGTTTAGGTTGACCCGTGGGTAAGGCCAGGGGCGCCGCCCCTGGACCCCGCCAAAGGCCAAGCCTTTGGAATCCTTTATTTAAGTGATCGGGGGTTTGGGGCGGAGTGGCCCAAGGTTCCGCCGCTCCGCAAGGGCGGTGGAATGGCTACGGAGGGAAAGCCCCAAGCCAAGAAGCCTCAGCCTCAAGCTATCACGGCTCTGGACCAGCGGGACTCCGCGCGCGGCGCGCCATGGTGAAAAACCCTTGGACCTATAGCCGCTACGGCCCCTATCTCCCCGGGCGACCGCCAACCGGGAAACCGCCATGGACCTCACCGCCGCCACGCCCGCCGCGCCGGGCCCGATCGCGCTGCGCTACCGCGTTGGCGGAATGGATTGCCCGAGCTGCGCCGGAAAGATCGAGACCGCCTTGCGCCGCCTCCCCGGCGCGGAGGGCATCCGGGTCAATTACCAGAACCAGATCCTCGCCCTGCGCCTGGATGAGACGGCGACGCCGCGCGCGGCGGTGGAAATCAAGGTCAGCGCCCTCGGCTACAAGTTGTGCGCCATCCCCGCGCCCGGCCCCGCGATTCCGGATGCGGCCCCGCCCGAGGACACGGCGGAAGCCACCGACGCGCCCTGGTGGCGGAGCCGCGCGGCGCGGCCGCTGCTCGCCATCGGCGCCCTGCTCGGCCTCGGCGCCCTGACCGGATGGCTCTGGCCGGCGGCGCAAGGCTGGACGGAGATGCCCGCCGCGCTGCTCGGCCTCGCCAACGCCGCCCCCCGCGCTTTCGCCCTGGCCCGCGCCGGCTCGCCCTTCAGCATCGAGATGCTGATGTCGGTCGCGACGTTCGGCGCCCTGCTGCTCGGCGCCCCGGCGGAGGCGGCCACCGTCGTGTTCCTGTTCAGTGCCGGGGAGATGATGGAGGGCGTCGCCGCCGGCCGCGCCCGCGCCGGCATACGCGGCCTCGCCGCCCTCGCTCCGCGCACCGCCCTGCTGCTGGAGGGCGAGACCGCCCGCCTTGTCCCCGCCGCCACGCTGCGGCCCGGCCAGGTGGTGCTGGTCCGCCCCGGGGACCGCGTGCCGGTGGATGGCGTCATCCAGGAAGGCGCGTCGGCGCTGGATGAAAGCCCGGTCACGGGCGAGTCGATGCCGGTGCCGCGCCAGGAGGGCGAGGCCGTGCTCGCGGGCAGCATCAATGGCGGCGGCGCCTTGCGGGTGCGGGCGACGCACGCGGCGTCCGACACCGCCATCGCCCGCATCGCCCGGCTGGTGGAGGAGGCGGAGACGAACCGCGCCCCCACCGCCCGCTTCATCGAGCGGTTCAGCGCCCTCTACACCCCGGCCGTGGTCGCGGCGGCGACGCTGACGGCGCTGCTGCCGCCGCTGCTGTTCGGCGCGGCCTGGGGGAACTGGGTGTATCGCGGCCTCGCCTTGCTGCTGATCGGCTGCCCCTGCGTCCTGGTGCTCTCCACCCCGGCGGCGATCACCGCCGGCATCGCCGCCGGGGCGCGGCGCGGCCTGCTCATCAAGGGCGGCGCCGCGCTGGAGCAGATCGGCCGCGTCCACACCATCGCCTTCGACAAGACCGGCACGCTGACAAGCGGCGAGCCGGTGATCACGGACGTGATCGCCCTCGACGGCACCGTGCGCGCGGTGCTCGGCCTCGCCGCCGCGGTGGAGAACGGCTCCGCTCACCCGATCGCGCGCGCCATCCTGGCCCGGGCGGAGGCGGAGGACATCCCGCGCCGCCCCGCCCGCGCCGCCACCGCCATCCCCGGCCACGCCGCCGCCGCGACCGTCTCCGGCAAGCGGATCGTGGTCGGCTCGCCGCGCTACGCCGCCGGGCAGGCGACGCTGCCGCCGGAGATCCTGGCGCGGATCGAGACGCTGGAGGCGGCGGGCAAGACGGTGGTGATGGTGCTGGCGGACGGCGCCGCTTTCGGGCTGCTCGCCCTGCGCGACGAGCCGCGCCCGGACGCCGCCGATGGCCTCGCCGGGCTGCGGCAACTCGGCATCCGGCCGCTGATGCTGACCGGCGACAACCGCCGCGCCGCCGGGGCCATCGCCGGCGCCCTCGGCATCGAGGCGCGGAGCGAGCTGCTGCCGGACGACAAGCTGCGCGAGATCGCGGCGCTGAAGGCGCGCGCGCCGGTCGCCATGGTGGGGGATGGGATCAATGACACCCCGGCCCTGGCGGCGGCCTCCGTCGGCATCGCCATGGGCGGCGGCACGGATGTGGCGCTGGAAACCGCCGACGCGGCGCTGCTCGGCGGGCGGGTGAGCGATGTCGCCGCGCTGGTGCGGCTCTCCCGCGCCACACTTGGAAACATCCGGCAGAACGTCGCGGTGGCGCTGGGGCTGAAGGCGGTGTTCCTGGGCACCACCCTGGCCGGACTCACGGGGCTTTGGCCCGCCGTGCTGGCCGATACCGGCGCCACCGTGCTCGTGACGCTGAACGCGCTGCGGTTGTTGCGGTATCGGGGGTGAAGGCCAGGGGCGCTGCCCCTGGACCCCGCCGGGGCCTTGAGGCCCCGGACCCCCGCAAATTCTTTCCCAGCGGACCCGGTCGTTTTGCATTCTGCCAGGGCGATAGCCCATGCGAGCAGAGGAATCCGGCCATGGTGTTTCCCGTGATCACGTCATTTTACGCGGCGATTCTGTCCCTGATATTCGCCGCGCTCTCCGTCTGGGTTTCCATCGGTCGTTTTCATTTCAACGCGCTGCACGGCGATGGCGGGATAGAGACGCTGAACAGGCGCATCCGGGCGCATGGCAATTTCGCGGAATATGTGCCGCTGATCCTGCTGCTGATCGCGCTTCTTGAAGCCGGCGGCACCCATCCGTGGGTGGTGCGCACACTCCTGCTGATCCTTGTGGTTGCCCGGCTCATGCACCCGATCGGCATGGTGGCGCCCATCGGTTCGCTCCGGCAATATGCGTTTCGCGCCACGAGCACCACGGCGACCTGGTGCGTGCTGATCGTCTCCGCCACACTTCTATTGGTGCGCTTTGCGTGAGATGACGCAGTGCCGGTCCTGAAATGTTCAGCCAGGTGGCGCGGGATCCCAAACGGTCTCCAAACTGTTTCAATCCGGCCATTGCCGCGATGACGCAGCCCCGAACGGTCCGCGAAATCCAAACGATCTTTCAGGTATGCAATGGCCGGAGGCGGCATGATGAATAATACCAACGGCCTTATTGATTGACCTGTGCAGTGAAGCAGCGGGGCTCTGCCCCGCGCCCCGCTGGGGGCAGCGCCCCCAGACCCGCACACGTTTGGATTCCTTCTGGAAAAGGGGTCTGGGGCCGTCGGCCCCAGTGGGGTCCAGGGGCGGAGTGGCCCAAGGTTCCGCCGCTCCGCAGGAGCGGT
>DATJWY010000039.1:0-2463 GCA_035500775.1 Acetobacteraceae bacterium | reverse complement strand
CACGTCGCCATCCGCACGCGCGCGGGGCTGATGGACGTTTCCGGCCTCAAGAAGGTGCATCTCGTCGGGCCGCATGCCAGCGCCATCCTCGACTACGCGACGACGCGCAATGTCGAGAAGATCACGCCCGGCCGCTCGGCCTATGCCTGCCTGCTGAACGAGGGCGGCAAGTTCATCGATGACTGCATCCTCTACCGCACCGGACCGAACGCCTGGATGGTGGTGCATGGCAGCGGCGCGGCCCACGAGACGCTGGCATCGCTGGCCCATGGGCGCAACGCCGCCCTGCTGTTCGACGACGACCTGCACGACCTCTCGCTGCAAGGTCCGCTGGCGGCCGATTTCCTCGCCGGCCACGTGCCGGGCATCCGCGATCTCCGCTACTTCCACCACATGCAGACGACCCTGTTCGGCAAGTCGGTGATGATTTCCCGCACCGGCTATACCGGCGAGCGCGGCTACGAGATTTTCTGCCGCTCCGCGGACGCGCCGCTGATCTGGGACACGATCCTGGAAAAGGGCCAGTCGCTCGGCATCACGCCCTGCGCCTTCACCGCGCTCGACCTGCTGCGCGTGGAGAGCTACCTGCTCTTCTATCCCTACGACAATTCGGAGATGTACCCGTTCGAGAACGAGCCCGCCGGCGATACGCTGTGGGAACTCGGCCTCGATTTCACGGTGAGCCCCGGCAAGCAGGGCTTCCGTGGCGCCGCGGAGCATTACCGGCTGAAGGGGCGTGAGCGCTTCCGCATCTGGGGCATTCTGAGCGAGGGCCCGGCGCCGGAAGCGGGCGACGAAGTCTGGGCCGGCGAGAAGCGGGTCGGTGTCGCCACCTGCGGCATGCACTCCACCCTGACCGGCCGCTCCATGGCGATCGCCCGCGTCGCGCCGGACATCGCCCGCGACGGCACCGCCCTTGAGCTGCGCGGCAAGAACGGCGTCTTCGCGGCCACGTCGCATGCCCTGCCGTTCGACGATCCGGCCAAGGCCAAGCGCCTGGCGGTCGGCTGAACCGGAGGCGCCGCGATGGATCAGGGGATCAAGAGCCGGCCGCACTACAGCGTGTTGCGGTTGGACCCGACCGGGCGGCGGCACCTGCTGCTCACGGACGGGCCGGATGTGCCGGCGGAGGCGTGCGCCGACGCGCTCCCTCTCGCCGTGGACGAAACCTGGACGGTGACCGCCTCCTCCGAGGCATGCCTCGATCCTGAGCCGCTTGGGCCGGGCGCGCTCGCCCGGACCTTCCGCTCCGTGCCGCAGATGCTGGCGACGCTGCGCACGCAACTCGGCCGGGAAAAGGTTGGGCTGCGGCTCTATGTCGCCGGCACCGAAGCCTTTCTCTGGGATGTTGACGGCGTCGCACGCGCCGCCGGCATGGGGCTGGGCGAGATCTTCCTCGCCCATTCCGGCAGCAAGCGGCGGCGCGTGCAGTGCGTGCACTGCAAGACGATGCTGGAGGATGTCACCACCAGCATCGTCCCCTGCCCCGCCTGCGGCGCCAACCTGTTCGTCCGCGACCATTTCTCCCGCCGCCTGGGGGCGTTCCAGGGCGTGCGCGTGGATGCCGAGGTGCCCGGTGAGGTGCCCGCGGCGGAGGAGATCTATCGATGATCCAACACGAACCGATTTCCGTCCGTCTGCGGGACGTGGAGCCGCTCGCCCCGACCCTCCGGCGTTTCGTGCTGGAGGCCGCCGATGGGGGGCTCCTGCCGACCGCCTCGGCCGGGGCGCATGTGCAGCTGACGCTGCGCGGACCGAACCGCACCTGGAAGAACGCGTATTCGCTGGTTTCCCCGCCGGAGCAGCGCAGCCATTACGAAATCATCGTCCGTCGCGCGGCCCATTCGCGCGGCGGCTCGGCTTTCCTGCATGCGCAGGTCGCCGGCCACGTGCTCGACATGGCGCCGCCGGCGAATCTGTTCCCCTATTCCCGCATCGCGCCGCGCCATCTGCTGCTCTCGGCCGGGATCGGGCTGACGCCCTTCCTCTCCTACCTGGCCGCGCTGCGCGCCGAGGGAGGGCGCTGCGCCCTCCACCATGTCTGCAAGGCGGACGAGGCGGCGGTCTTCGCGCGCGTGCTGGCGCCGTTCGGCGATACGAACGTGACGATCCATTCGGGACGGGCGGCGCTCGATCTGCCCGGCCTGCTGGGACGGCAAGGACTGGACACGCATCTCTACATCTGCGGGCCGGACGCCTTCATGCAGGAAGCGGCGGATGCCGCACGCGCGCTTGGCTGGCCGGAAGCGAAGCTGCATCTGGAAAGCTTCGGCGGCGACACGAGCGGCGCGCCGTTCACGGCGGTGCTCGCGCGCTCCGGCCTGCGGGTCGCGGTGGCGGAGGACCAGTCCTTGCTGGAGGCGCTGGAAGCAGCCGGCGTTGAAGCCCCCTGCCTGTGCCGGGGCGGCGCCTGCGGCGCCTGCGAGGTGCCGGTGCTCGACGGCGAACCGGAGCATCGGGACC
>DATJWY010000038.1:0-5665 GCA_035500775.1 Acetobacteraceae bacterium | reverse complement strand
AAACCCGGGGGACGCCGCCAACGTATCCCTTCCAATCCGATTCACCAGTCAAAGAACAAAACCAGATCAGCGACCGCAGCCGCCCCATCCAGCCTCACCAGAACCCCGGCAAGGCCGAGAAATCTAGTGAACTACCAGCGCTAAGGCAAGAAGTTTTTCGCCACCAACGCGGTGACGGCTATCTAGTGCCCTCAGCCCACCCGGTCAACCCGGTTTTTTGCATCACCATGAAATTCGCGGAACCAGGCCACGAACCGCGGCACCCCCACAGACAGCGGCGTGCTCGGCTCGTAGCCGGTCAGCCGGTGGATCGCCTCCACCGACGCCCAGGTTTCCTCCACATCCGCGGCCGGTTTCGGCACCGTCCGCACCACCGCCTTCCGCTCCAGCCCGGCCTCCAGCAGCGAGACCAGCGTGGTCACGCTCTCGCTCCGGTTATTGCCGATATTGAGCACCCGCGGCCCCTCCCTTGCGGCTGGCGGCCGGTCCAGCACGCCGAGTACGCCGGCCACGATGTCGTCGATATAGGTGAAGTCCCGCCGCAGGGTCCCGCCCTCGTAGAGGGTGATCGGCTCCCCGGCCATGATCGCCTGGGCAAAGCCGTAATAGGCCATGTCCGGCCGCCCCCAGGGACCATAGACGGTGAAGAACCGCAGCCCGGTCTGAGGCATCCCATACAGATGCGTGTAAGCATGACTGATCAGCTCGGCGGAACGCTTGGTCGCGGCATAGAGCGACGAAGGCTGATCCACCCGCGCCGTCTCCCCGAACGGCAAATCCCGGTTGAGCCCATAAACCGAGGATGAGCTGGCATAGACGAAGTGCCGCAAGCGCGACATGCGCCGTGCCGCCTCCAGCAGCACCACATGCCCCATCACATTCGCCGACACATAGGCATAGGGGTCGATCATCGAGTAGCGGACCCCCGCCTGGGCCGCCAGATGCACCACCCCGGTAATCCCCTCCCCCGCCTCGGCAACCAGCCTGTCCACCGCCTCCCGATCGGCGATGTCCAGGCGATGAAAGCTGAACCTGGGGCCGCGCAATTGTTCGAGCCGCGCCTCCTTCAGCGCCGGATCGTAGTACGGGTTGAGATTATCGACCCCGATAACGCGCTCACCGCGCCCGATCAGGGCACGAGCCACATGGAAGCCAATGAAGCCGGCCGCGCCGGTTAGTAGAATGGTCAAATGGAGAACCCCCCGACGCCGCCCAGCGCAGCGGCACAATCTTGTGCCACGCCTGCATGGCCGGCGACGAGGGCTGATGACAACGCAAATCAGCCCCGCCCCGGGCCAGGCCGCTCCCGAAACGAGGCCGCGCGGACCTAGCCCGCCGTCCAGCCCCCGTCCACCGAGAGCGAGGCCCCGGTGATGGTGCTGGCGTCGTCGGTGCAGAGGAAGGCCGTGAGCGCGCCGATCTGCTCGGGCTTGGTGAACTCGGTCAGCGGCTGCTTCTCGACCAGGAAATCATGCGTCACCTCGGCCACGCTCTTGCCGAGCTTCTGCGCCCGGTCCTCGATCTGCTTCTCCACGAGCGGCGTCAGCACCCACCCGGGGCAGATCGCGTTCGCCGTCACCCCGCTATTCGCAAGCTCGATCGCGGCCACCTTGGTCAGCCCGACAATGCCGTGCTTCGCCGCGACATAGGCGCTCTTGTTCGGGCTCGCCACGAGCCCGTGCGCCGAGGCGATGTTGATGATCCGCCCCCAGCCCCGCGCCTTCATGACCGGGATCGCCGCATGCATCGCGTGGAACGCCGCGGAGAGATTGATCGCGATGATCGCATCCCATTTCTCCGTCGGAAATTCCTCGATCGGCGCGGTGTACTGGATGCCCGCGTTGTTCACCAGGATGTCGAGGCCGCCAAGTTCCGTGTCGGCCTGCCGCACGAGCCCCGCGATCTCGTCCGGCTTGGTCATGTCGGCGGCGCTGTAGCTCACCGAAACCCCGAACTCGGCGGCGATGCCGGCGCGCAACTGTTCGATCGCGGCGGCGTCACCGAAGCCGTTCAGCAGGATATGCGCGCCCCGCCCGGCCAGCACGCGGGCGATGCCCAATCCGATGCCGCTGGTGGAACCCGTCACCGCCGCGACCTTGCCCTTTAAGCTCATGTGTTCACCCTCCAAAGCATCGCCCGCCCGGATGCGAGCATCCGGGGCCGATCCCGGCGACGCGGACTCTGCAACAGCTTGTCACGCTCCACCAGTTCCCCGTGTCACGGGGCGGCATCAACCGAAACGTGATCCAACCAGGTTAACGAAATCGCCTGCCCGTAAACCGCGGCGGATGCTTACGCCGTATATAAGTCCAGGCGAGGCCGCCCTCGGGCCTCACCGGGTTCGCGCGCCGCCCATCCCGGCATGGTGACACCGCCCACGCGGCCCGCGCCATCCACATTCAGGAAACCACCGCACCGCCCGCCGCGACACGGCAAACATCTCGGGAAATTCAGGACATGGATTCCGGCACGGACGCTCATTCCCTGGACCGCACCCCCGCTGTCCCGCGCCCGGAAGGATGCGACCGGATCGCCCTCGTCCTGCAAGGTGGCGGCGCGCTCGGCTCCTATCAGGCCGGCGTCTATCAGGCCCTGCACCAAGCGGGGCTGGAGCCTGAATGGATCGACGGCATATCCATCGGCGGCATCAACGCCGCGATCATCGCCGGCAACCCGCCGGAGCTGCGCCTCAAGCGGCTGACCGAGTTCTGGGAAGGCGTTACCGCCTTGCCGGTCAACCTGCCGAAACCGGAAGGCGATTTGGCCGGCGCGCTCTATACAGCCTGGTCCTCGCTGTTTACCGCGGCATTCGGCCAACCCGGCTTCTTCTCCCCGCGCGTGCCGAGCCCCCTGTTGACGCCGCGCGGCGCGCGTGGCGCCACCAGCTTCTATGACAACACTCCGCTCCGCGCGACTCTCGAACGGCTGGTCGATTTCGACCGCATCAACCGCCGCGAGGTCCGCTTCGCCGTCGGTGCCGTGAACGTCGAAACCGGCAATCTTTTCTATTTCGACAACGAGACAACCATGATCGGCCCTGAACACATTCTCGCGACCTCGGCCCTGCCCCCGGGCATGCCAATGGTCCAGGTCGGATCGGACTGGTTCTGGGATGGCGGCGTCGTTTCCAATACCCCGCTGCAACACCTGCTCTCGCATGCCGGGCGGCTCAGCATGCTGGTGTTCCAGGTGGACCTGTTCAACGCGCGCGGGGATGTCCCGCGCGACATGCTCGATGTCATCAACCGCCAGAAGGAAATCCAGTATTCCAGCCGCACCCGGCTGGTCACGGATTACTATGCCATCCAACAGAAACAGAAGCGGCATCTCCGTTGCCTACTCAACAAAATACCTGAAGACCAGCTGAGTCTCGAGGAAAAGGTGCTCAAGGAAGAGCTGGAAGTCCTCCCGAGCTTCACCATCCTGCACCTCATCCGCCGCGAGGCCGGTTTCCAGTGGCAAATCCGGGATTTCGAATTCAGCGCCGCCTCGATGCGGGAGCACTGGGAGGCAGGCTACCGCGACACGCGCGCAACCCTTATGCACAAAGAGTGGATGCGCGTGCCGCTGGATGGTGGCCGGCTCGTGGTCCACGACGTCCATAGAAACTAGGGAGTGAAACAATAATGAAAATCAAGACCGGCCAGATCATTCCGGCCGCGGCGATGCTTGCCCTCTGCGTCGGCATGCCCACGCGGGCGGCCCCGAGCACGTTCCTGCTGCAACCGCCCTCCTCCGAGGTCGGCTACCGCGTTTACGCCGTCGGCATCTTTCCGATGGACGCCGCATTCGGGAAATTTCAGGGGACCGTGACGCTCGATCCCGCCACGCCCGGCAATTGCTCGGTGGATCTCACGGTCGACGTGAACAGCCTGACCATGGCCGACCCCGACCGCCGCAAACAGGCGCTCGAACCGGACATGATGGATGTGGACCACTATCCGACCCTCACCTTTCACGGCCATTGCCAGTCCGCCGACAGCATCATCGGCGATCTCACGATGCATGGCGTGACCCGTCAGGTGGAAATGAAGGTGTCGCGGGAGGAGGGCCGGCTGATCACCACCGGCAAGATCCGGCGCTCCGATTTCGGGGTGAACGGCCTGCCGAACCTGCTCGGCGAGACGATCCGCATCCGCTTCTCCACCGCCCTGCCGCAAGAGGGCAAGCCCGGCTGATCCGCCGCGCCGGCGCCGGACCAGGAGGCGCCGGCGCAACGCTGCCGTGGCCTGCCGCGTTCCAGGTCAGAACCCGTTCGGGCCGCCCCGCCCGGAGGGGTGAGATGCTCGCCGGCCCATGCGCGCCGCGAGCCAACTCCTGGGAGACTCAGCATGGCCACTCACGAAGCCACTTCCCTCGTCCACGGCCACCTGCACCGCAACCGCAACACGCTCAATGCCAACACCAAGACCAGCATTGTCGCATTGCTGAACGCGCGCCTCGCCGACGGCATCGATCTTGCCCTGATGACCAAGCAGGCGCACTGGAACGTGAAGGGGCCGCAATTCATCGGCATCCATGAGATGCTGGATGGATTCCGCACCAAGCAGGACGACTGGAACGACATGATGGCGGAGCGCGCCGCCCAGCTCGGCGGTGCCGCGATCGGCACCAGCCAGGCCATCATGACCAACAGCAAGCTCGCCCCCTACCCCACCGACATCTATACGATCGCGGACCACCTGGCGGCACTGATCGACCGCTACGCCACCTTCGCCGCCGCCATCCACGCCAGCATCGCCGAGGCGGACGCCGCCGGCGACGCCACCACCACCGACCTGTTCACCGAGATCTCGCGCGGCGCCGATAAGCAGCTCTGGTTCCTGGAGGCGCATGTGCAGGAGCCGACCGGCAGGATGCGTGATGGCGATAATCAGGGCAGCCGGGCGTAGAGCGGTATCAGCCGAACCGGAAACGGCGTGGCTGATAACATTGCTGGTAAAATCAAATAACCCGGGCGGCTTCACCGAGCGTAGCCTCAGTGAAGCCGCTCCAACCGATGACACGATGCTACGCGACCAGGCAGGATGACCGGCATTGCCAACGCGCGGGCAACTCTCCTGGGAAGTTCGGCCGGCATCATCGTCGTAACAGGCCCTTCAGCGCCCGCAGCGGGGCGGTAAGGCGCCACGAGGTCGACGCATGGACCGCTTGCAGTTCGGCCCGTAGCCGCTCCACTTGGGTGGCCTTCACATCAGCCGCCCGCAGTTCGGCTCGTAACCGCTCCATTTCGGCGACATTCTCATCCGCTGCCCGCAGCGCGGCGCGCAGCCGCCCCACTTCGGCGGCATTCTCACCAGCCACCTGCAGTTCGGCGCGCAACCGCTCCATTTCGGCGACATTCTCCTCCGCCGCCCGCAGCGCGGCGCGCAGCCGCTCCATTTCGGCGACATTCTCATCCGCCGCCCGCAGCGCGGCGCGCAACCGCTCTATTTCGGCAGCATTCGCATCAGGCGCGTCAGGCGCCGCGTCGTACAGTGTTAGCCCCCACCTCTCCCCCAGCGAATTGCGGATCCGGTCCGGCTCCAGCGTGACGGCAGGAAGTTGGCCGCTCCAAAAACCCGGCATCAGCAGCGAGGGGCTTAAGCGATACCACCGCGAGCAGGACACGGGCAGCAACGCCGCATTGTTCACGTCTGGCTCGATCAACGCGACAGATGGTTTG
>DATJWY010000037.1:0-2281 GCA_035500775.1 Acetobacteraceae bacterium | reverse complement strand
AGCCCCCGCTCCTCCCGCCGCAGATAATCCAGATTCTGCGCGAAGGTCGCGAGCTGCGCCGCCGGATCGCGCACCAGCACGCAGCCGGCGTCGTACGGCACCTGCGCCCATTTGTGGAAATCGAAGGCAAGGCTGTCGGCGTGCTCGATGCCGGCGAGCAGCTCGCGGTAATGCGGCGATAAGGCGGCGAGCGCCCCGAACGCGCCATCCACATGGAACCACAGGCCCTGGCCGGCGCAGAACGCGGCGATGCCCGCCAGATCATCCACCGCCCCGACATCGACCGAGCCCGCGGTCCCGACCACCAGGAAAGGCGTGAATCCCTCCGCCCGGTCGCGCGCCACCGCCTCGGCCAGTGCCGGCAGGCGCATGCACCCGGCCTCATCCACCGGGATGTGCCGCAGCGAGTCGCTGCCGAGCCCCGCCACGTCGAGCGCGCGCGGGATGCAGCCATGCGCCGCCATCGAGGCATAGGCGGTCAGCCGCGCCCCGGCGAGGCCCTGCCTGCGCACCGACGGGCCGAGCGCCGCCCGGCGCGCGACCAGCACCGCGATCAGATTGGCCATCGAGGAGCCGGTCACCAGCAGGCCGGAGGTCTCGGGCGGCATGCCGACCATCTCCGCCGCCCAGGCGATGACCTGTCGCTCCACCTCGATCGGTGCATGGTCGCGCCCGCCGAGATTGGCGTTCAGCCCGGCGGCCAGCAGCTCGGCCAGCATCCCCATCGCGGTACCGCCGCCATGCACCCAGCCCATGAAACGCGGATGCGTGTTGCCGGTCGCGTACGGCAGGACGAGGCGCCGGAACTCCTGGTAAATGGCTTCCGGCGGCGCCGCCGTCTCCGGCAATTTCGCGCGCAATTCGTCCCGCAGCTCGGCCGGCATGGGTTGCCAGACCGGCCGCTCCCGCACGGTGCGGAGATGATCGACCATGTCGTCCAGCATCCGGTGCCCGAGCGCGCGCACATCGTCCCAATTATCCGGGTCCAGCCCATCCATATCGCGTCTCTCCCGATGGCGTGGGGTCATCGGCCACGCCGCGCCAGCCCGGCAAATCGCGCCCGCCGCGCGGACGCACACGCGCAGGTGTCGCCGACAGGTGGGTCCCTGACAAGCCGCCGCCCGCGTATTCGCGTGCTGGTTTATCGCGGCCCGGTATCGGCGGAGGCGTTGTTGTTCTAGACCACGGGCACGGAGGCAGCAGACTTCCGTATTGAGCCACCCCTCCGCCGCGCGGGAGCAAGCTTGTGTTCTTCGAAGGTTTCGCGCTGACCCATGTGGATGTTCCCGCCGGGCGCCTGCGCCTGCGCCATGGCGGTTCCGGCCCGCCGCTGCTGCTGCTGCACGGCGATCCGGAGACGCATGCCATGTGGCACGCCGTGGCCCCCCCCCTCGCCCGCCGCTTCACCGTGATCTGCCCGGATCTGCGCGGCCATGGCGGCAGCTTCCGGCCCGCCCCGTCACCGGACCGCGCCGCCTACGCCAAGACCGAGATGGCGCGCGACATGGTCGAGCTGATGACCGCGCTCGGACATGATCGCTTCCAACTCGCCGGCCATGATCGCGGCGCGCAGGTGGCCCACCGCATGGCGCTCGATTTCCCGCAACGGATCGAGCGGGTCGCCGTGCTCGACATCGTGCCGATGCTCGAACAGCTCGAACGCGCCGACATGACCTTCGCGTTCAGCCATTACGACGGTTTCTGGTTTGGCCAGACGCATCCGAAGCCGGAAAGCCTGGTCACCACCGCGCCGGATAGCTGGTTCCGGACGCCAGACGGCCAGCCGGATACCAATTTCTTCCACCCGGAGGCCCTGGCCGACTACCTGACGAACGGGCGCTCGCCGGAGGCAATCGCCAGTTTGTGCGAGGATTACCGCGCCGCGCTCGCGATCGACCTGGAACGCGACCGGCTGAGCCGGGCAGAAGGCAAGCGGGTGCAATGCCCGCTGCTGGCGCTCTGGGGCGCGAAGGGACAGATCGGCGGATGGTACGATCCACTCGCCCTCTGGCGCGTGTATTGCGACGGCCCGGTGACCGGCGGACCGGTGCAGGCCGGGCACTACCTGGCCGAGGAAGCGCCCGGCGAGGTGGTGGACTGGTTCGAGCGGTTTTTCGTCTGAAGGAAAAGGCCAGGGCTCTGCCCTGGACCCGCCAAGGGCCGGAAGGCCCTTGGAACCCGTTACTTTCTCGCAACGGGTCCGATATCCAAGACTGGCTGTTAATGCAGCCAAGAAAAGTAACGGATTTCAAAGGCTTCGCCTTTGATGGGGTCCAGGGGC
>DATJWY010000036.1:0-4332 GCA_035500775.1 Acetobacteraceae bacterium | reverse complement strand
CCAGACCCCATTAACTTAGGGGAATCAAAACGATCGGGGGGCTGGGGCCTCAAGGCCCCAGTAGGGGCCAGGGGACAAAGCTCCCCTGGCCTTATCCCTGTCCGCGCGCGACGAGAGCGGCTTCCGCCTGCGCGACCAGCTCGGCGATGATCTCGGCGGTCGGCTGCTCCGCCGTCACCATGCCGACCGACTGCCCGGCCATGACCGAGCCATGCTCGACATCGCCTTCGACCACCGCGCGGCGCAGCGCCCCGGCCCAGAAATGCTCGATTTCGAGCTGCGCCGCCTCGCGCGTCAGCTCGCCCGACTGGAAGCGCCGCAGCGTCTCCGCCTGGTGCTCCATGAAACGGCGCGTGCCGGCATTGACGAGGCCGCGCACCGGGATGACCGGGAAGCGCTCGTCGAGCTGCACCGAGGGCAGCGCGTCGCGGGCATTGGCGCGGATGAAGGCGCGCTTGAAGTTGGGATGCGCGATGCTCTCGCGCGCCGCGGCGAAGCGGGTGCCGAGCTGCGCCCCGGCGGCGCCCATCTCCAGATAGGCGAGGATCGCGTCGCCCCGGCCGAGGCCGCCGGCGACGAAGACCGGCACCTCGCGCAGATGCGGCAGGATCTCCTGCGCCAGCACGGTGAGCGAAACCGGGCCGATATGCCCGCCCGCCTCGGAGCCCTCGATCACCAGCGCATCCACGCCGGAGCGCACGAGCCGCCGCGCCAGCACCAGCGCCGGCGTGAAGCCGATCAGCTTCGCCCCGCCATCCTTCACCGCCCGCACCGCGGCCGAGGAGGGAATGCCGCCGGCCAGCACGATATGGCCGACCTTGGCCTCCAGGCAGACGCGGATCAGGTCATCGAGCTGCGGATGCAGGGTGATGAGGTTGACGCCGAACGGCGCCGAGGTCAGCGCCTGGGTGGCGGCGATCTCGGCGGCGAGCTGGTCCGGCCCCATCGAGCCGCAGGCGATCACGCCGAAGCCGCCGGCGTTGGAGATGGCGGAAACGAGGTTGCGCTCGCTCACCCAGCTCATCGCCCCGCCGAGGATCGCGACCCGGCTGCCGAGGAAGCGCGTGCCGCGCTCCCACAGCCGGTCGAGCGCGGCGCGCGTCTGGGTCGGCGCGGCCTCGTGCTGTCCGGTCCCGAGCCCGGCGCTCAGATCCTCAGGCGGCATCGAGGCCATAGGCGGTATGCAGAGCGCGCACCGCGAGCTCGGTGTATTCGGCGCCGACCAGCACGCTCACCTTGATCTCGCTGGAGGTGATGACCTGAATGTTGATGCCCTTTTCGGCCAGGGTGCGGAACATGGTGTTCGCCACGCCCGCATGGCTGCGCATGCCAACGCCGACGACGCTGATCTTGGCGACGTCCGGGTCGGTCAGCAAATCAGCATAGCCGATCTCGGCGTGCGCCGCCTTCAGAATCGCCTGGGTGCGGGCGAGGTCGGCGCGGCCGATGGTGAAGGTCATGTCCGTCGTGCCATCCGCCGAGACGTTCTGCACGATCATGTCCACGTTCACATTCGCCGCCGAGAGCGGGCCGAACACCGCGGCGGCGATGCCCGGACGATCCGGCACGCGGCGGACGGTGATCTTCGCCTCATCCCGCGAATAGGCGATGCCGCTGACAATTTCCTTTTCCACGATCTCGTCCTCGTCCACCACAAGGGTGCCCTGAATGGCATCGTCCGTCGGCTCGGCGAAGCTCGACAGAACCTGAACCCGCACGCGCTGCTTCATCGCCAGCTCGACGCTGCGCGTTTGCAGCACCTTGGCGCCGACGGACGCAAGCTCCAGCATCTCCTCATAGGAGATTTTCGCGAGCTTGCGGGCCTTCGGCACGATCCGGGGATCGGTCGTATAGACCCCGTCCACATCGGTATAGATGTCGCAGCGATCGGCGGCGAGGGCGGCGGCGAGCGCCACCGCCGAGGTGTCGGAGCCGCCACGGCCGAGGGTGGTGAGGCGGTGATCCGGGCCGATGCCCTGGAAGCCCGCGAGCACCGGCACCTGGCCGATCCTCATGCGCCGGATCAGCTCCTCGCCATCGATCGCCTCGATGCGGGCCTTGCCGTGCGCGCCGTCGGTCCTGAGCGGGATCTGCCAGCCCTGCCAGGAGCGGGCCTCGACGCCAAGCTCCTGCAGCGCGATGGCGAGCAGGCCGCTCGTCACCTGTTCGCCGGTCGCGACCACCGCGTCATACTCCCGCGCGTCATGCAGCGGCGAGAGCTTCTGGCAGTAGCCGACGAGCTGGTTGGTCACGCCGGCCATGGCCGAGACCACGACAGCGACCTCATGCCCGGCCAGCACCTGGTACGCGACGCGCCGGGCGACGCTCTGGATGCGGTCTAGATCGGCGACGGAGGTGCCGCCGAACTTCATCACGATGCGGGCCATGCCTGGGTCCTCGGGTCTCAACGCTGCGGGCGGCGCCCGGCTTGCGGGCGCATGGCGCGGCGGCTCACATAACGGTGCAGCCAGAGGTCGGCAACATGGAAGCGACACAGACGAGCCCGAATCGGGCGGGATATCAGGATAAATCGGTGCTGGGCGAGGAGGTGGCGCGGTTCGACGCCCTCGCCGGGCAGTGGTGGGACCCGGACGGGCCGATGCGCCCGCTGCACCGGATGAACCGGACGCGAATCGACTGGATCGACACGCGCCTGCACGCCCGGTTCGGGCCGGGCGGGGTGCGGATACTCGATCTCGGCTGCGGCGCCGGCCTCGCCGCCGAGGCGCTGGCCCGGCGCGGGCATGACGTGCTCGGGGTGGACGCCGCCGGCGAGGCGATCGCGGCGGCGCGCGCGCACGCGGCGGAGACGGAAGCGCGAACGGGCAGCGCGTTGCGGCTGGCATACCGGCAGGGCAGCGCCGAGGCCCTGCTCGCCGAGGGGGCGCGCTTTCCGGCCATCTCGGCGCTGGAGGTGATCGAGCACGTCGCCGATCCCGCCGCCTTCCTGCGCCTGCTCGCGGCACTGCTGGAGCCGGGCGGGGTGCTGTTCGTCTCGACGCTGAACCGCACCCTGCGCTCGCTGCTGACCGCCAAGATCGGCGCGGAATACGTGCTGCGCCTGCTGCCGGCGGGCACGCATGACTGGCGCAAATTCATCACCCCGGCGGAACTGGGCGCGCAGGCGCGCCAGGCCGGGCTGCGCCTGACCGACACCGCCGGCATGGCTCCCGACCCGCTCTCCGGGCGCTGGCACCTGACGCGGGATACCGGGGTGAACTACATCGCCGCGTTCAGCCTGGGTTGATCAGCCCAGGACAGGCTGCCGACACAACAAAAAATTATGGATTTCAAAGGCTTGGCCTTTGATGGGGTCCAGGGGCGAAGCCCCTGGCCTTTCAGATGGGTCAATCAACTGGCTGGTTGGCATCAGCGCAAATGGCAATCCGGCAGCACAGTGCCGCCATAGCGGGTCCAGATCTGGGTGGAGCCGAACAGCGGGATGGCGAAATAGCCGCGCAGATGCAGCCGACCCGAGTCGTCGAGCCAGAACTCGGCGCCATAGCTGTTGCCGTCATTCGGGTTGGTGATGCTGCCCGACCAGAGATTGGCCGCCTCCCGCTGCGCGTCGCGCAGGATGAGCATGTGGCATTGCGACTGCCCGTGCACGTCGCGCGGCACGGTGCCATCGGCCTGCCATTGCGCCATGCCGACGATGCGGCCGCAGACGCCGGTGCCGCAGGGCTCCAGCCGGATCACCCCGCCCCGGTCCTCGGTCAGCCAGTCGCCGAACGGCGCGCCGCCGGCCACGTCCGAGGCGGCGAGACCCGGGGAGGACAGGACGAGGCAGATCAGCCCGGCCAGCCACGCTCCTGACAGCGTCGCCCTTGGCCATGCCATCCCGGACGCAACCGCCCGCTCGGGGCGCTCAGCCGTCGGCGCGGGGCACCCAGGGAATGCGCGCCACCTCGATCCCCTCTTCGGCCAGGGACTGCGCATCCTCGGCCGAGGCCTCGCCATAGATGCCGCGCCGCTCGCTGTCGCCCCGCCGGATACGGCGGGCCTCCTCGGCGAAATCCTGACCGACATAATCGCAATGCCTCTCCACTTCGGCTCGCAGGCGTTGCAGGACGGCACGGACATGATCTGGCAGCGCCCCGCCTTCCACCGCCATCGCGGACGGGCCGGACGGCGTCTCGGATGACGGGGCAGGCGCCGGGGCCGGCGACGGCTCGCGCCGGGCGGGCAAGGAGGGCGCCATCAGCGCCCGCTCGATCCGGGTATCCGCGCAGGCGGGGCAGGTCAGCAATCCGCCCGCCGCCTGTGCGTCAAAGGAGGCGCTGTCCTTGAACCAGCCGTCGAAACCGTGGCCCTGGCTGCAACGCAGCTGAT
>DATJWY010000035.1:0-8526 GCA_035500775.1 Acetobacteraceae bacterium | reverse complement strand
TGCGGTGAGCCTACCGCCTCGGTCGATCTGGAACTGCCAGCCGCGCGCGACCATCCCCTGTCCTTGCCTGGGCAGCCGCACCATGCGGTCGGGACGCGGCCCCGGCAAGAGCCGTTCCCACGGGATCTCCAGGGGCGGAGCGGCAAGCAAGCGTGGCTGGCCAGGCGGCGAGACACAAGCCGCCAGCGTGACCGGGACGGGGCGGGACAACGTTTCGGACCGCAAGGGAGGCGGCACTGGCGAAGAAAGTGGCCCGCGGGCGGTAGCCGCGCGGGCCAAGTTTAGGGAGGAAACGCCAGTCATACGGCAGGAAGAGGAACGGTCCCCGTCCTGAGCCAAGGATGAGCGCGCCCCCTGAACCTGTCTACACAATAATACGATCAAAAATCTGTCTTTTGCCCAATTCAGACGCATTATGCCTGAAATAAATGCCGGATGATTCATGGGTGGTCTAATTTTCAGGCATTGCCAGCCAACCGTGGCGGAAGCTGAACCACGGACCGCGGATCAGCAGCACACAAACCACCCAGATCACCGCAGCGATGAGGGTCGTCGCCAACACCTTGCGGAGCAGAAAGGGTTTCTCCGGCGCGCCGCGCCAACCGGATCTGGCATCCGGCGCTTCGACCGGCCGGATGCCCCAGGGCAGGACGGCGAACAGCACCGTCCACCAGATCAGAAGATAGAGGACGAGGCCTGTGAACCAACCCATCGTCCCCTCCCCGCTGTCAGACGCGCAGCACGTGCACGTCAACCAAAGGCCGCTTCTGCAGCCGCCGCCCGACCAGGCGGCGCAGAGCCGCCCGTGCCGCTTCCCGCAGCGCCGAATCGTCACGCCGTAGCGACATCGGCAACTCGGTCAGGGCCGAGGCGAGTTCCTGCATGACGGTGACGGATTCGGGGTCCTCGGCCTCGAACAAGCCGGGCGCGCTGACCTGCGGCAGGCCGAGGATGCGCCCCTGCGCGTCCGCCGCGACGCTGCCGACCACGACGCCGTTGAACATCATGCGCCGCCGCGCCGCCAGCACGCCCCCGCTCAACGGCACCAGACGGTTGCCATCCAGCGCGAGACGCCCGACCGGGGCGCTGTCCACGATCTCCGGCGTATCGGGCGAGAGGCTGAGGATGTCGCCATCCTCCAGCAGCAGCGGCGTGGCCCCCGCCTCGCGGGCGAGCGCCGCATGCGCGGAAAGATGCCGCCATTCGCCATGCACCGGCACCGCGTATTGCGGGCGCACCAGCTTATAGAGGCGGCGCAACTCGTCGCGCGCGGGATGACCGGACACATGGATCATGTGATCCTCGTCCGTCATCACCCGCACGCCCCGCCGCACGAGATTGTCCTGCACCGTGTAGATCGCCCGCTCATTGCCGGGGATGACGCGGCTGCTGAACAGCACGGTGTCGCCCTCGCCGAGCGCGATGTTCGGATGCGTGTCGGCGGCGATCCGGGCCAGCGCGCTGCGCGCCTCGCCCTGGCTGCCAGTGACCAGGAGGAGGAGATTATCGTCAGGGACGGAACCGGCCTCGTCCTCGGACACGAATTCCGGCACGCCGCGCAAATAGCCGGCCTCGCGCGCCGCCGCTTCGATATTGCGCAGCGAGCGCCCGACCAGGGCCACGGACCGGCCGGCTTCCTGGGCGGCGAGCGCCACGCTCTCCACCCGAGCGACATTGCTGGCGAAACAGGTCACCGCCACCCGGCCGCGCAGATCCCGGATCAGGCTCATCAGCACCCGGCGGACATCACCCTCCGAACCGGAATGCCCCTCCACCAGGGCATTGGTGCTGTCGCACACCATCGCCAGCACGCCCTGGTCGCCGAGCGCGGCGAACGCCGCCTCATCCGTCGGCGGCCCGACCATCGGCGCGGGATCGAGCTTCCAGTCCCCGGTATGCAGCACCCGCCCGAGCGGGGTCTCGATCACCAGGGCCTGGGCTTCCGGCAGCGAGTGCGAGACGCGCAGGAAGCGCAGCGCGAACGGGCCCAGCGTGAAGGCGCCGCCGGGCTGGATCACGGTCAGCTTGACCTCGTTCAGCAGCTGCGCCTCGGCGAGCTTGCGCCGCAGCACGGCCGCGGTGAACGGGGTCGCATAGACCGGACAGCGCAACTGACGCCAGAGATGGGCGACCGCGCCGACATGATCCTCATGCGCGTGCGTGATCACCAGCCCTACCAACTGGTCCCGGCGCTCGGCGATGAAGGCCGGGTCCGGCATCATCACGTCGATCTCGGGGTTCTCCGCCCCCCCGAAACCAATGCCGCAATCCACGGCGAGCCAGGATCCACCATACCGGTAGAGATTCAAATTCATTCCGATTTCGCCTGTCCCGCCAAGAGGCAGGAAAGCAAAATCGCCGCTGTGCGCGTCCATCAATCGCCTTCGGTTGTTCTTGTTCTGTCGCGAGGTAATCTGGGTGTTGAATTGCGTTCCGCCAACATGCGCAACCCGTCCAGGGTCAAATCCGGGTTGATCAGGTCGATAATCTCGGTTCCCTCGGAGAACAGCGGGGCCAGCCCTCCGGTTGCCACCACCTTGATCGGCGCGTCGAATTCCTGACGGATGCGCGCGATCAGCCCTTCGATCAAGCCCACATAGCCCCAATAGATCCCGGACTGCATGGCCGGGACGGTCGATTTGCCGATCACCGCCGGCGGCCGGCCGATGCCGATGCGCGGCAACCGCGCCGCCGCCTGGTGCAAGGCCTCGATGGAGAGATTGATGCCGGGGGCGATCACACCCCCCAGATAGGCGCCGTCCGCGGCGACCACGTCAAAGGTGGTCGCCGTGCCGAAATCGATCACCACCAGCGCGTCCGGGTAAAGCTCATGCGCGGCCAGGGCATTGAGCAGGCGATCGGCGCCGACCTCTTCGGGATTATCGACCCGGATCTCGAAGCCCCAATTCAGATTCGCCCGCGCCACCAGGGGCTCGACGTCGAACCACTCGCGGCACAGCCGGCGCAGGTGATAGAGCGCGGCCGGGACCACGGTGCCGATCACCGCCGAGTGCACCGCCGCACGGTCTATGCCGGTATGGCCGAGCAGGCTCAGCAGCCAGACGGCATATTCATCCGAGGTGCGCTGCGCGTCGGTCGCGATGCGCCAGACGCCACACCAACCGCCACCGTCATGCACGGCGAAGACCACGTTGGTATTCCCGGCATCCACGACCAGCAGCATGACGCTGCGCCTCCCATGTTCTATTATTATTGGTAACGGTTTCCACGCACAGGACGGTGCGTCAAGGTTTCGGTCGGGTGACTGTCAGCCTCAAGCGATCACGTTCTGATTTTAAGAGGATAGCGGTGCCGTGGCGGGCGGCAACTCGATCTCGCCGCTCGCGACTGCCCGAACCGTTCCATCCACCCGCAGAAGCAACGTTCCGGTTTCCGTGAGCCCAGCGAATTCGCCGTAAAGTGGCATCGCCGCGCCGCGCACCGTCAGCGGTGTTCCGGTCGGGTGGGCCCGCCGCAACCATTCGGCACGAATCGCCGCGAATCCCTGGCTCGCCCGCATGGCGCGCCAGTGAGCCAGCCGGTCGAGAATGGCGTCCGCGAGGTATTCAGGCGCCGGCGTCGCCCCGGCGCGGGTCAGGCAGGTCGTCGGACGCTCCGGCAATGACGGCGCCGCGACGATGTTGACCCCGATTCCGATCACCAGCCAGTCGAGGGTTCCATCCGGGCCGATCGCGCTCTCGACGAGAATGCCGGCCAGCTTGGCCCCGTCGAGCAACAGATCATTCGGCCATTTCAGCCGGAGCGCGGAAGGGTCGGAGAGCAGCGGCGCGACCGCCGCATGCAGCGCGACGCCCGCCAGGAGCGCCCACTGCGCGGCCTCCGCCGCTTCCCAGCGGGGACGCAACAGGATGGAGAGATTGAGATTGCCGGCTGGAGCGCTCCAGGCCCGGCCTCCCCTGCCCCGCCCGGCGGTTTGCCGCCGGGCCAGGACAGCGAGGCCCTCGGCCTCGCCCTGCCGCGCCAAGGCGATGCAGGTATCCGAGGTCGAGGGCAGAGTTTCGTGGACCTGCAGGCGCCAGACGATCGGGGAGATCCCTTCCGCTGGCGCCCGTGGGTCCGAACTCACCCGAACAGCGCCTTCGCCGCGGACTCAGCCGCCCCGACGATCGGCGCCGGGAAGAGGAAGAACGCCGCGGTGAACAGGCCGCTCGCGTAAGCCACGAAGGAAACAGTGGTCGGGCGGGGATCGAACGCCTCTTCCGGGGGATCGAAATACATGACTTTGACGATCCGCAGATAGTAGTAGGCGCCAATCACGCTGGTCAGCACGCCGATGATGGCGAGCGCCCACATCTGGGCCTGCACGGCGGCCAGGAAGACGTAGAGCTTGCCGAAGAAGCCGGCCATCGGCGGGATGCCCGCCATGCTGAACATGAACACCGCCAGCACCAGGGCGAGGCCCGGATCATTGCGGGAAAGCCCGGCGAGATCCACGATCCGCTCCACCTGCCGGCCACGCCGCCGCATCGCGATGATGCAGGCGAAGGCGCCGACGCTCATGAAGATGTAGGTGGTCAGATAGACCAGCACGCCGCGGACGCCCGCCTCGGTGCCGGCCGCGAGGCCCACCATGGCGTAGCCCATGTGGCCGATCGAGGAATAGGCCATCAGGCGCTTAATGTTGCTCTGCGCGATGGCGGCGAGCGAACCCAGCACCATCGAGGCCACCGCCACCACGACCACGATCGGCTGCCATTGCGGCAGGAGATGGCCGAAGGAGGTCATCAGCACGCGCAGCAGCACCACGAACGGCGCCACCTTGGGAGCGGTGCTCATGAAGGCACTGACCGGCGTCGGCGCACCCTCGTACACATCCGGCGTCCACATATGGAAGGGAACGGCGGACAGCTTGAAGGCGAGGCCGGAGATGATGAAGACGATGCCGACCACGAGGCCGGTGGAAACCCCGGCCGGATTGTCGACCGCCTGCGCCAGGCGGGCGAGATCCATGGTGCCGGAGAAGCCATAGGCCATCGAGATGCCGTAGAGCAGCAGACCGGAGGCCAGGGCGCTGAGCACGAAGTATTTCAGGCCCGCCTCGGACGACCGCACGTCATCCCGCGCGAACGCCGCCAGCACGTAGATCGGCAGCGATTGCAGCTCCAGCCCGAGATAGAGCGTCATCAGGTTGGAGGCCGACGCCATCATCATCATGCCGACCGAGGAGAAGAGCATCAGCACCGGGTATTCGAACCGGGTGATGCCCTGCTTCTCGTTGTAGTCGATGGCCAGCACGGCGGCGAGCGCGCCGCCGGCGAGGATCAGGATCTTCGCGAAGGCGGCGAAGCTGTCCGCGACGAACAGCCCGTTATACGCGACGCCGTGCGGCACCTGCGCCACCAGAACGGCCGTGATGAGGAACGAGCCGAGGGTCAGCATGGTGCAGAGAGTCGAGGCATCCCGCTTCTGCAGCACGCCGGTCAGCAGGATACCAAGGCCGGCGACCGAGAGCACGATCTCCGGAAGAGCAAGCGTCCAGTTCATCACGGCAGGTTCCCGGCAAGCTCGGTGGCGTGGGGGAGCGAGAGAGCGGCGAAATGGTGCTGGACCATCGCGCCGACGCTCGCATCGAAGAAGCTGGTGAAGCTGGACGGGTAGATGCCCATCCACAGGGTCAGCACCAGCAGCGGCGCGAACACCGCCACCTCGCGGGGCGAGAGGTCGAGGATCGACTTCAGGTCGGCGCGGGTCAGCGCCCCGAACACCACCCGGCGATAGAGATAGAGCATGTAAACCGCGCCCAGGACCATGCCGGCGCTGCCGAGCACGGCAAGCCAGAAATTCACCTGGAACGCGCCCATCAGCACCAGGAACTCGCCGGCGAAGCCGGCCGTTCCGGGCAGACCGATGCTGGCCATGGTGAACACCATGAAGACCAGCGCGTATTTCGGCATACGATCGGCGAGGCCGCCGTAGAGGGCGATCTCGCGGGTGTGCATCCGGTCATAGATCACGCCGACGCAGAGGAAGAGCGCCGCCGAGACCACGCCATGCGAGAGCATCTGGAACAGCGCGCCCGAGATGCCCTGCACGTTGAAGGTGAAGATGCCGATCACCACGATGCCCATATGGGCGACGGAGGAGTAGGCGATCAGCTTCTTGATGTCCGTCTGCGCGAAGGCGACCAGCGAGGTGTAGATCACCGCGATGACGCCCAGGGCGAACATCAGCGGCGCGAGATGCGCGGACGCCTCCGGCAGCATCGGCACCGAGAAGCGCAGGAACCCATAGCCCCCCATCTTCAGCAGCACGCCGGCCAGGATGACCGAACCGGCGGTGGGCGCCTCGACATGCGCATCCGGCAGCCAGGTGTGCACCGGCCACATCGGCATCTTCACGGCGAAGGAGGCGAACAAGGCCAGAAACAGCCAGGTCTGCATGCTCGCCGGGAAGCGGGTCCCGAGCAGCGTCTCGATGTCGGTCGTGCCGGTGTAGTGCCACATCGCGATGAGCGCGAGCAGCATCAGCACCGAGCCGGCGAGGGTGAAGATGAAGAACTTGATCGAGGCATAGACGCGGCGCGGACCGCCCCAGACCCCGATGATAAGGTACATCGGGAGCAGCACGCCTTCGAAGAACATGTCGAGGAGGACGAAGTCGAGGGCACAGAACATGCCCACCATCATCGTCTCGAGCACCAGGAAGGCGAGCATGTACTCGCGCACCCTGGTCTGCACCGACTCCCAGCTCGCCAGGATACAGAGCGGCGTCAGCGCGGTCGAGAGCAGCACGAACAGCACGCTGATGCCGTCCACGCCCATTTTGTAGCCGACCCCGAATTCGGGCAGCCAGGGGGCGCTTTCGACGAACTGGAAGCCCGGCTGCGCGTGATCGAACTTCGCCCACAGCAGCAGCGAGAGTCCGAAGACAACGAAGCTGGTCCAGAGCGCGGTCCAGCGCGCGTTGTTGGCAATGCTCGCCTCGTCGCCCCGCACGGCCATGATGACCACGGCCCCCAGGAGCGGCAGGAAGGTGAGCAGGGAGAGGACGGGGAACCCGGCGGCGTTCATGGGTTCACCGGAAGAAAAGGAAGATGCTGACGAGGCCGACGAGGCCGATCAGCATGGTGAACGCATAGACCGCGATCGACCCGGTCTGGATCTTGACCACTTCCCGCGAGCCGTCGGCGGTCAGCGCGGCGATGCCGTTCGGCACGCCGTCGATGATGGTGGCATCACCCACCTGCCACAGCTCACGCGCCAGCCACGCGGTCGGGCGCACGAAGATCAGGTTGTAGAGCTCGTCGAAGTACCACTTGTTCAGCAGGAACAGGTACACCGGGCGGAACCGCTGAGCGAGCTGAACCGGGATCTCCGGCCGGACCATGTAGAAGTAGTAGGCGAGCGCGATACCGGCCAACCCGACCAGCGTCGGGAGAAGGCTGATGAGGAACGGAACGGTCTCGGCCGCGGCCAGGATGTGGTTGGCCGGACCGTTGAAGATCGCCCCGCGCCAGAACGCGGCCTGCCCCTCGCCGATGAACTGCCCATGGAAGGCCCAGCCGGCGAACACCGCGCCGATCGAGAGCACGATGAGCGGCCCGGTGATGACCCACGGGCTTTCATGCACGTGCTCCATCGTATGATGGTCGGCGCGCGGCTTGCCGTGGAAGGTCATGATCAGCAGGCGCCAGGAATAGAAGGCGGTCAGGAAAGCCGCCGATACGCCGCAGATGAAGCCGTAGGTGCCCACGGCGCTATGCGCGGCATAAGCGGATTCGAGGATGGCGTCCTTCGACCAGTAGCCGGCGAAAAACGGAATGCCCGCGAGCGCCAGGCTGCCGATCCACATGGTCACGTAGGTGATGGGGACCTTCCGCCAGATGCCCCCCATGCGCCGTATGTCCTGCTCCTCGGACATCGCATGGATGACCGAGCCGGCGCAGAGGAACAGCAGGGCCTTGAAGAAGGCGTGCGTCAGGAGGTGGAACACCGAGGCCTGATAGGCCCCGACCCCCGCCGCCATGAACATGTAGCCGAGCTGCGAGCAGGTCGAGTAGGCGATCACGCGCTTGATGTCATTCTGCACGCAGCCGACCGTGGCCGCGAAGAAGCAGGTACTGGCGCCGATGAAGGTGACGAAGCCGAGCGCGCCGGGCGCCCATTCCATCAGCGGCGACATACGGACCATCAGGAACACGCCCGCGGTGACCATGGTTGCCGCATGGATGAGGGCGGAGACCGGGGTCGGGCCTTCCATCGCGTCCGGCAACCAGGTGTGCAGGAAGAGCTGCGCCGACTTGCCCATGGCGCCGATGAACAGCAGGACGCCGATCACCTCATAGGCGCGATAGGTGTGGCCGAGCACATGGTAGGTATCGTTCATGTGCGCCGGGATGGCGGCGAAGATGCCGCTGAAATCGGTGGCGCCGAACACGAAGAACACCATCGCGATACCGACGGCGAAGGCGAGATCGCCGACGCGGTTCACGACCATGGCCTTGATCGCGGCGCTGCAGGCGCTCGGGCGGTGATACCAGAAGCCGATCAGCAGGTAGCTCGCGAG
>DATJWY010000034.1:0-3974 GCA_035500775.1 Acetobacteraceae bacterium | reverse complement strand
GCCCCTGGCCTCCTTCCTGATTAGCCCCCCGAGTGCCGCCGCGCCTCGGCCACCAACTGCTTCAGGTCCCCAAGCTCCACCGCGCCCGGCACCAGTTTCTGCCCGACCACGAAGGCCGGGGTTCCGCTCACCCCGAGCGAGCGCGCCAGCGAGAGGTTGGCGTCGATCCGGGCCTGGATGCGCGGATCGTCCATGTCGCGCAGCAGCCTGTCGGCATCCAGGCCGGCCTTCCGGGCGGCGTCCCGCACCGTGTCGGGCGTCGCCGCCGGGGTGTCGTGCATCAGCGCGTCCTGCATGCGCAGGTAGCCGTTCTGGTTCTGCGCCGCGAGCATCGCCTTGCTCTCCAGCACGCTCGCGGGCCCGAGGATCGGCATGTCCTTGAACACGATCCGCACGCCGGGATCGGCCTTAATCAGCGCGTCCACCACCGGCAGCATGCGCCGGCAATACGGGCAGCGCGGGTCATAGAACTCGATCACGGTCACGTCGCCGGCCGGATTGCCGGCCTCCGGGTCGCCGCTGCGGGCCTTGAGCGCGTCGGAGGCGCTCGCGATGGCGGCGCGGGCGGCGGCGTCCTGCCGCAGGGCGTCGTCGCGCTCCAGCGCCGCCGCGGCGTCGCGCAGGATGGAGGGGTCGGCCTTCAGCGCGGCACGCACGACCTCGACGATCTCGTGCCGCTGCTCGGCGGTGAAGGACTCCGCGTGCGCGCCGCCCGCGAGCAGCAGGACACCGAGAGTTACACTTAGAAACGGGCGGGGCATGGGCGCGATCCTTGGCAGTGGCGCGCCGGGGAACAGGCCGCCCGGACGCGAATTTGACGGCGGGAGGCAAGGCCGGCGCACGGTCCGGCGTTTCCCGGGTGCCTCCGTAGCATCTCCCCCCGGCACCGCGCCATGCACCGCGCCATGCGCCACCCCTTCCGCCCGCCGTGCGCGGCGCGCGGCGCGTGGCGCGCGGCGCTCCGTTGCAGGGGGCGCGGATCGCGTCTATTGCACGGAGCCTTGTTTTGGACAGGGCCGACGGGCGGCTCGCCCTGCCGGATTCGAGGGGGAGAGGCACAGGTGCCGGGACACGCTACGGACAGGCCGGAATTGCTCCGGCGGGGGACGACGTTCCCTGCCGCCTCGTCACAGGCCGGGGGGCTTTGCCCCCCATCGCCGGCGAAACAAAACGCGGCGACGCGGCGGGACGCGCGCGGGTTGCGCCGGATGGCGCTGCTGTCGCTCTGCCTGCTCACGACCGGGTGCTCCGACATGGGCAGCATCGCCTATGCCATGCTCGGCGGCAGCAACACGCCCGACACCAGCGGGACCGAGCGGATCTCCGGCTTCATCGGCGGGGTCGTCGCGGATGAGCCGCGCGCCGCGCTGGTCGGCCGCGAGGTGCTGGCGCTCGGCGGCAACGCGGCGGATGCGGCGGTGGCGGTCGGCTTCACCCTCACCGCCACCCTGCCCTCCCGCGCCTCGCTCGGCGCCGGCGGCGCCTGCCTCGCCTACCAGCCGCAGGCCGATGGTCCCGGCGGCGGCACGCCGGAGGCGATCCTGTTCCCGCCCACCGCCCCGGCCGCGCCAGGGCGGGACGCGGACCGCCCCGCCGCCGTGCCCATGCTGGCACGCGGCCTCTATCTGCTGCATGCCCGCTACGGCAGCGCGAATTTCGACCAGCTCGTCGCCCCGGCCGAGCGCACGGCGCTCTCCGGCGCCCCTGTTTCCCGCGCGCTGGCCACCGACCTTGCGCAAGTGGCCGGGCCGTTGCTCGCAGACCCGGGCGCGCGGGTGGTGTTCGCCGACGCGAACGGCCAGCCGCTCGCCGAGGGCGCGCAGCTCGTGCAGCCGGATCTCGGCACCACGCTCGCCCATCTGCGCACCGCCGGGGTTGGCGATCTCTATCAGGGCTCGCTCGGCACGAGCTTCGTGCAGGCGGCCGATGCCGCCGGCGGCGGACTCACGACGGAGGACATGCGCCTCGCCTTGCCGAAGCTCGCCACGCCGATCACGCTGCCGGCCGGCGACGACCAGGCCGCCTTCCTGCCGCCGCCGGCGGATGGCGGGCTGGCCGCGGCGGGCGCTTTCCAGGTGCTGCGGCGTGATCCCTCGGCGCTCGCCGCGGCCGGCGCGCGGGCGCAGGCCCTGGCCGAGCTGTTCCGCGCGCGCGGCGGCGACCCGGCGACGCTGCTCGCCGGCACCACGCCCCCGGCCACGCTGCCGCCGCTGCCCGCCTCCACGAGCTTCGTGGTGATGGACCGCAAGGGCGGCGCCGTGGCCTGCGCGCTGACCATGGACAATCTGTTCGGCACCGGCCGCGTCGCGCCGGGCACCGGCGTGGTGCTGGCGGCGACGCCGGCGCGCAAGCCGCTGCCGCTGCTCGCCGCCGCGATCGCCTGGAACCCGAACCAGCACGCCTTCCGCGCCGCCGTCGCCGGCTCGGGGCAGAACGCGGCCGGGCTCGCGGTGGGGCAGGCGCTGGCGGTGGCGCTGCGCGGGCCGGCGGCGATGCCGGCGCCGGTGCCGGAGCCCGGGCGGGCGAATGTCGTCGCCTGCTCCGGCTACCTGCCCGGCGACCGCTCCACCTGCCACTGGGCCACCGACCCGCGCGGCGCCGGCCTCGCGGCCGGCGGCGAGTGACGGGGATATGCTGAAGACCGGCAAGGGCGCCTTCGCCCCGCCCTTCCTGGTGATGGACGTGCTGGCCGCCGCCAATGCGCGCGCGGCGGCCCTGCCGCCCGGCGCGCCCGGCGTAATTCACATGGAAGCCGGCCAGCCCGGCACCGGCGCCCCGGCCGGGGCGGTCGCGGCGGTGGAGGCGGCGCTGCGCTCCGGCGCGCCGCTCGGCTACACCGAGCCATTCGGCCGCCCGGCGCTGCGCGAGCGTATCGCCGCGCATTACCGGGACTGGTACGGCCTCGATGTTCCGGCCGAGCGCATCGCCGTGACCACCGGCGCGTCTGGCGCCTTCCCCCTCGCCTTCCTCGCCGCCTTCGATCCAGGCGACCGGGTGGCGCTCGCCGCGCCCTATTACCCGCCCTATGTCAACATCCTGACCGCGCTCGGCATGCGACCGGTGATCCTGGAGGCCGGGCCGGAAAGCCGGTTCCAGCCCACCATCGCCCTGCTGGAAAAGCTGGACCGCAAGCCGGACGGGCTGATCGTGGCGAGCCCGAGCAACCCCGCCGGCACCATGCTGCACCCGGACGAATTGCGGGCGCTGGCCGAATGGTGCGCCCGCGAGGGCGTGCGGCTGATCTCGGACGAGATCTATCACGGCCTGCATTACGACAGCCCGCTCGGCAGCGCCGCCGCCTATCCCGGCGCCATCGTGATCAACAGTTTTTCCAAGTATTTCAGCATGACCGGCTGGCGTATCGGCTGGATGGTGCTGCCCGAGGATCTGGTGCGGCCGGTGGAATGCCTGGCGCAGAACCTCTTCATCAGCGCGCCGCATGTGTCGCAGATCGCCGCGCTGGCCGCGTTCGACTGCCATGACGAGTTGCGGGCCAATGTGGCGCGCTACCGCCGCTCCCGCGACCACTTGCTGCGCGCGCTGCCGGCGGCGGGATTCACCCGGCTGAGCCCGGCGGAAGGCGCATTCTACCTCTATGCCGACGTCGCCGGGATGACGAATGACAGCGTGGCGTTCTGCGCCCGGATGCTGGACGAGACGGGCGTCGCCGCCAGCCCCGGCGTGGATTTCGACGCGGCACGGGGCGGGCATTTCGTCCGCTTCAGCTATTGCGGCCCGGAGGCGGATATGATCGAGGCCGGGGAACGGCTTAGGTTACTCAAGGGCTAGGCCAGGGGCTCCGCCCCTGGACCCCGCCGGGGGCGAGCGCCCCCGGACCCGCACAAGTTTTAGGTTTCCAAAGGCCCCCGGCCTTTGGCGGAGGTGCTGGAGGCAGAGCCTCCTGCTGGGGTCTGGGGCAAAGCCCCGACCATCAGTCGTCGCGCATCCATCGGAGCAAGTTGATGTCGCATTCA
>DATJWY010000033.1:0-27716 GCA_035500775.1 Acetobacteraceae bacterium | reverse complement strand
TGGTGGGGTCAGGGGCAGAGCCCCTGGCCTTCAACCCTTTCCCCGACGCACAAGGCCCATGGATCATCCACCCAAGCCCCCCAAGGCCGAGCGCCAGGAGCGCATCCTGGCCGAACTGCGCAGCACGCCGAGCCTGCGTGTGGCCGAGCTCGCGGCCAGCCTCGGCGTCTCCACGGAAACGATCCGCCGCGACCTGGACGAACTGACGACGCGCGGCCTGCTGAACCGCACCTATGGCGGCGCGATCCGGCCGGCCGCGCAGGAGCCTGCGCTCGCCGAGCGGCACCAGATGCTGACCGCCGAGCGCACCGCGATCGCGCGCGCCGTCTCCGCCCTGGTGCGGCCGGGCCAGGTGCTCGCCATCGGGTCGGGTGCCACCACGGTGCATGTCGCCCGCCGCCTCGCCGCCGAACAACGCGACCTGACCGTGATCACTCACGCCTTCGGCATCGCCACCGTGCTCGCGCACAACCCGACCATCACCATCCTGTTCTGCCCCGGCCACTATAACGGGCGCGAGGGCAGCACCTACGGCGCGCACACGGTGCGGTTCCTGAATGAATTCCGGGTGGATCACACGATCCTGGGCGCGACAGGGCTCACCGAGGAAGGGGCCAGCGACGCCAACGCGGATTCCGCCGCGGTGTACCAGGCCATGATCGCACGCGCCGCCAACACCATCATCGCGGCCGATCACACCAAGTTCGGCCGCGCCGCCCTGGCGCTGTACGCAGGCTGGGAGCAGGTGTCGCATTGCGTGACCGATCGCGCGCCAGACGGCGCGCTGGCTGCCAGCATCCGGCGCTATGGGGTCGAGTTGCTCGTCGCCTGATATCCAGCGGCCACTGGCTTCTTTCGTTTTGTATCCTTATCAATCGCATCAAGGTATTTTCAAAGTAACGGGGCCTGGGGCCAATGGCCCCAGCGGGGTCGAGGGGCAGCGCCCCTCGTCCTGAATGCCGGGACCCCGCCGGCCTTCCGGAACAATGGCGCGGCACCGACCCCGAGCACGGCCACGCTGGCGAGCAGGCAGAGCAGACCGGCGAGCAGGAAGGCCCGCACGTAATCGCCGCCGAGATCGCGGAGCACCCCGGCAAGCCCAGCCCCCGCCGCGGCCCCGCCCTGATGCGCCAGCGCCAGCCAGCCGAGCAGCATCACCGTCCGTCCGCGCCCGGCGGCATCGGCGGCGAGCCGCATGAGCGGCGGCATGGTCATCGCCCAATCAAGCCCGAAGCACACCGCGAACACGGAGAGGCTACGCAGCGACACCGCGCTGAACCCGAGCGACAGAAGCGCCGCCCCGCGCAGCGCGTAGCAGGCGGCGAGCAGGACGCGGCTGTCGATCCGGTCGGAGAGCCAGCCGGAGGCCGCGCCCCCAAGCAGGTTGCAGCCCCCCATCAGCGCCAGCAGCCCGGCCCCGGCCAGCGCCGGCAGGCCGTGATCGGCGCAGAGCGCGACCATATGCGTCTGCACCAGCCCGCTCGTGGAGAGGCCGCAGATGAAGCCGATTCCGAGCAGCAACGCCGCGTCCCGCGACAAGGGCGGCAGCAGTCCAGGAGTGGGGGCGTCGCGGGTTGGTCCCGGCCGCTCGCCGGCAAGGCCCGCGCACGCGGCCACGGCCGTCAGCAATGCCAGGGCGGCGAGGCCCCAGGCGGCGAGGCGCCAGCCGCCCGCCTCCGCCACCGAGGCGGCCGCCGGCAGCAGCAATGCCTGCCCAAGCACCGGCGCGGCGCCGAACAGGCCCGTGACCAGCCCGGCCTGTCGCGGCGCCCAACGCCCGGCGGCGAACGCACCGAGCACCATCGCCCCCGCCCCGGCGCCGGCGCCAAGCCCGGCGCCCCAAAGCAGCGGCACCGGCCAGGCGACAGGGAGGGCGGCCGTGGCCGCCAGGGTGAGCCCCAGCAGCGCCAGGCTGCCCGTCACGACGAAGCGCGGCCCGAGCCGGCCGAGCGCCGCCGCCACCACCGGCCCGAGCAGCGCCGCGACGGCCAGGGCGCCGGAGATGCCGGCCGCCAGCGGCGACAGGCCGGTGCCGAACTCCCGCGCCATGTCCGGCATCAGCGCGGCCGGAACCGCCCGGATGCCGGAGGCCGCGAGCAGGGCCAGGAACGTCCACGCGAGCGGCCGGAGCCGCGCCCCCTGCCCGGAAGCGGGCCGGGACGCATCCCAGCCCGCGCGCGGCGCCGCCTGCGTCACTCGGTGGCGTGGCAGCAGCCGCCCGAACCGGGCGCGCCGTCCTGCACGCTGTGCGCGTTGCGCTGGCCGGGCAGATCCATTGCCGGATTACCGTCGAAGAAGTTGTTCGGCTTCATCATGAAGCCGGCATACTCCACCGACATGATCGGCATATCCTCGGGCTTGCAGACATGCGTGTGGCCGAAGCTGTGCCAGACGACGATGTCCTGGTTCTCGATGGACCGGTTCTGCTGCACATAGGCCGGCAGGCCGGCGCCGCCCTGGTGCTGGTTCGGATAATCGCCGCTGCCGTAACGCTCCTTCGGATCGTATTGCGTCACCCAGATATGCTTGGTGGCGAAACCGCCGCGCGCCCGCACGGTGCTGCCTTCCTGCGCCAGCATCACCGGCGTCGGCGTGACCACGATCTTGTAGCCGGGCGGGTTGCCGACGGCGTTCTTCTTGTTCGGATTGATGACTTTCCAGAACCGGCCGGTGCGCCCGTCCGCCTCGCGCGCCGCGTCCATCTCGCGCTTCAGCACCTGGCTCGTGGTGTCGAACACGTTGCCGTACGGGTTGCCGTCACCCCAGGGGCGCGGATGGAATTCATGCTCGGTGACGGAATTGCCTTCGCCGTCCAGCATCATATGCATGCGGACACTGAAGAAATGCTGGTGCGTCGGCCCGCCAAGGCCGGGACCGACCATGCCGCCCCAGGGATATTTCTCGCCCGGCGCGACGCCCGCGGTCTGGATGATACCGGTCAACTTCGCTTCGAGCTGGATCGTGCCGTCCTGGTACAGGTACCAGTAGAAGCCATAATCGTAATTGCCGACGGTAGCGAAGAAGCTGATCACCAGCCGGCGCGAGCGCCGCACCTCGAACACGTTGGTGCGGAACTCGTAATGCTTCCAGAGGGTGCCGTAATCCTCCTCGTGCATGCAGACGGCGTTTTTCATGACGAAGGGATTGCCCTGGTCATCCGCCGCCGGAATGTCGAAATAGCGGATCAGGCCAAGGCAGTCGCAGCCGAGCTCAAGCTGGTTGGCGAGCTTGCCGAGCCCGTACTCGCCGGCGTCAAAGGCGCTTTTCCAGTAATGGTTGATCGTGGGATCGGCATACGGCACGCACATCTCGGTAACGCTGGCGCGATAGATGAGCGGCCGCACCGTGTCGCCGTCGACCCAGGACAATTGGTGCAGCACCAGCCCCTCGCGCGGCGTGAAGCCGACGCGGAAGCGCCAGTTCTGCCAGGTCACCTCCCAGCCATCGACCGAGAAGCTCGGCCCCTCGGGCTGGACAATGTTCAGCGGCTTGAGCGTCTTGCGCGGCTCGCCGAGCGAGGGCGTATCGTAATTGCGCTTGATCGACGGGATCGGCACGTTGCGCCCGTCATCGACCAGCTCGATCACCGTCCCGGCGATCAGATCGACCACGGCCACCACGCCCTCGATCGGGCGGGCATAGCCGTTATCCGTGATGACGTCGCGCACATAACTGACGGCGCGGACCACGCGCTTGCCCTGCTCGGCCGGGCGCGAGAAATAGCCGGCGGAGAACGGATCGACCTGCACGCGCTCGATGTCGTCATCGGTCAGGCCGCGCCGCTTCAGCGCCGCGCGCCATTCCGGGTCCTCCTTCACGATCCTTTCGCAATTGATGAAGTCGTCCACCATCACCGGCGCCTGACCGTAGGGCGCCTGGTCGAGCGCCAGCCGGGTCCATTCGGCGACGGTGCCGGCAACGAGATCGATCACCGCCTCATAGGTGTCGCCGGTCGCGGCATCGAGCACGACGGCGAAAGCGGCGCGGCTGAAGCTCTTACCCGGCACGAAGGCGAGCACCTCGGCCTTGGGCGGCTCATGCAGGTGGAACAGCGGGAAGCGCGTCGTCGGGCCGAGTTGCTTGTCGCGCCGGATGATGTCGCGAGCCGCCTGAATCTCCTCGGCGCTCAGCGGATCGAGCGGATGGGCCGCGACGGCGAGTTGGATGGGGGTGATGACGTTCATGGCTATGCGCCCTGCCTTTCCGGTTGGAATCGTGTCTGGCACGCGAGCAAGCACGTCTCGGGCTGGTGGCGCGTTCGCGCCTCCCCCTCGGCGTTCGTCCCGTGCAACACGATCCCCTTCGCTCGCTTTCAGTGTGCAAGCCGAAGACCGGTCATTCCCCCGTATCCGCCGCGGCCGGCAGACTTTGCGCTGCCGTTTTTGCTCATGGGCGGATCACTCCCGCATCATGCGGATGTCTGACACGGGACAGAATTGCAATTCGCGCCAAATTCTTGATAAAATGCGCCAGTTGGACCATTCGGGGGGAATATGACTTGCGCCGCTTCCATCCCGATGGTCGTCCGATAGCCCCGAAACCCGCCCGGCGGCCCCGGCCATGAAGCCGGCCAGGCCGGGAACGCCGATGATCCGCGCCTCGATCCTGACCCCGCTGGTTGCGGCCCTGGATCACTCCGGCGCGCGCGCCCGGACCCTGCTGGCCCGCCATGGGCTTTCCCGCGTCCGGCTCGACAATCCCTATGAGATGGTGCCGTTGCGGCAGTACGTGGCCTGCTTCGAGGACGCGGCGGACCTGCTCGACGAGCCCACGCTCGGCCTGCGCCTTGGGCAGGCGTTCCGGCCCGAGCATCTTGGTCCGGTCGGACTGCTGTTCATCTCCGCCCCCCGCCTACAGGTGGCGCTGGAGCGGCTCTCGCGCTTCCTCAATGCCTGGCAGAGCGCGACGCGCATGGAGATCATCCGCGGCGCCGAATACACGGATTGCCTCTACCAGATCGAGGACCCCTCGATCTGGCCGCGCCAGCAGGACACGGAATTCAGCATGGCCTCGTTCTGCGCCCTGATCCGCGGCCTGGTCGGCCCGCGCTGGCGCCCCGCGGAGGTGCATTTCGAGCACAGCGCGCCGGCCGACCTGAAGCCGATGACGGAGCTGTTCCGCGCCCCGCTGCGGTTCGGCGTCAGCGTCAGCAAGCTCGTCGTCCGCAGCGAGGATCTCGATCGTCCGGTCGGGCCGGGGGGCGACGCCATGGCGCCGTTCATCGAACGCCATCTGCACGACCTGATGCAGGAGAGCGGCACAGGCAGCAGCCTGGAGGAGCGGGTCGGCTTCATTGTCGCCAAGCGCCTGGGCCGGGCCCCGGCGACGGTGCGGGACGTGGCGGAGGAAATGGGCCTCTCGCCCCGCACCTTGCAGCGCCGCCTCGCGGAAGCGAATATCTCCTTCCGCGACGTGGTGCGGGCGCAGCGGCGACGCACGGCGGAACGGCTGATGCAGGCGGGGGAGAAATTCAGCACCATCGCCCAGAGCATCAACTATGCCGACGCGGCGGTGCTTTCGCGCGCGGTCAGGTCATGGACCGGCGTCTCGCCCCGGACGCATGCGCGGGCGCTGGAGGAGGAACGCGCACGGGACAACCCGCCCGATCGCCGGCGCACCCCATATAAGTGAAGGGTTTCGAAGCCACCGCCTTTGCGGGAAGCGAGGGGCGACATTCCTTTCATGTCTCCGGCCCACGCCTAGACTCTCCCCCGTTTCTTTCGTTACGATCCCCCGCATTACGGGGCGGGGGGCTGCTGGCCGGGTCTTCCGCCGCCTCGTATATGGATAGCCCGGCGCCAGTGATGCGCCGGAGCGGCCAAACGCCACGCACGCCGGACGCGCCCGCGGGTTGATCCAGGGCGCAACAAGGCGAACAACGCCAGGAGGAAAAGCGGTATGGAAGACATCGTCATCGTTTCAGCGGCCCGCACGCCCGTGGGCAGCTTCAACGGGGCATTCGCCACGGTGCCGGCGCATGTGCTCGGCACAGTCGCGCTCCAGGCCGCCATCGCGCGCGCGAATCTTGAGCCTGGCGTCGTGGACGAGGTCATTCTCGGCCAGGTGCTGGGCGCGGGCGAGGGGCAGAACCCGGCCCGCCAGGCGGCCCGCGCCGCCGGCGTGCCGGACGAAAAGACGGCCTTCGGCATCAACCAGGTTTGTGGTTCCGGCCTGCGCACCGTGGCGCTGGCGGCGCAGCAGATCCGCACCGGCGAGAGCGCGATCGTGGTTGCCGGCGGCCAGGAGAGCATGAGCCTGTCCCAGCACGCCGCCTATCTGCGCGCCGGCCAGAAGATGGGCGAGCTCTCGCTGACCGACACCATGCTGAAGGATGGGCTGTGGGATGCGTTCCACGGCTATCACATGGGCGTGACGGCCGAGAACGTGGCCAAGGCCTACCAGATCACGCGCGAGCAGCAGGACGCGCTTGCCCTGGGGTCGCAGCAGAAGGCCTCGGCGGCGCAGAAATCCGGCCGCTTCAAGGATGAGATCGCGCCGGTCACGGTGAAGACCCGCAAGGGCGAGGTCGTGGTCGCCGACGACGAATATATCCGTCATGAGGCCGATGCCGCGGGCCTGGCCAAGCTGAAGCCCGCCTTCACCAAGGACGGCACGGTGACCGCCGGCAATGCGAGCGGCATCAATGACGGCGCCGCCGCCCTGGTGGTGATGTCGGCTTCCGAGGCGGCGCGCCGCGGCCTCACGCCGCTCGCGCGCATCGCCTCCTTCGCGACCGCGGGCGTCGATCCCGCCCTTATGGGCTCGGGGCCGATTCCCGCCGCCCGCAAGGCGCTGGAGCGGGCTGGATGGAAGATCGGCGACCTCGACCTGATCGAGGCCAACGAGGCCTTCGCCGCGCAGGCCGCGGCGGTGAACAAGGAACTCGGCTGGGATCTCGATAAAGTGAACGTCAATGGCGGCGCGATCGCGATCGGTCACCCGATCGGCGCATCCGGCGCGCGCATTCTGGTGACGCTGCTGCACGAGATGCAGAAGCGCGATGCGAAGAAGGGCCTCGCGACGCTCTGCGTTGGCGGCGGCATGGGTGTGGCGCTCTGCGTCGAGCGGTAATGCCGGAGATGTGATCGGTCAGGCCGGTTCCGGCCTGACCCCGAGAGCGTTTTCGCCGTTCTCCCGCGCGGCGGAAACGCTCTTTGTTTTTCATCGAGGCGCGCGCCGCATATCCGCCCGCTTCTTCGCCGCCGAAAGAATCCGACGATCAATTTCCCCGGCGCAGAAAAAAACGGCGCCAGGGTTTTTGCCGGGCGAGCGGCGGGGCCGGCGTCATCTCCGGCCCGCAGACGCGCAGTGCTTCCGTGATGCTGGCGAAATACAGTGTTTCCTGCGCGGGCTGCTGCATGAAGATGCCGCCACGGCCGCGCCAGAACATGATCCAGCGCTGTCTCTGCTCCGGCGGATAGGTGATCAGCACTTCCTCATATTCGGCTTCGGCGCAGACATGGTCCAGTTCGACCGCCATGCGCATGCCTTTTCGCTCGGCCCAGTTGCGAACCAGGATCAATTCCTCGATCGAGAAGGCGATGCCTATGAGATTCCGGGGAGCAGAGGCTGTCGGCAAGGGCATGGCGTGTCCTGGTCTCGCGCGACGCGGCCCTGTGGCGGAACCGACCGCCATCGCTTCGTGCCGCATATCGTGAGGACCCTAACCCGGCTTCCCTAACAAGATGTTTCCTTTTCGGCCGGGACAAAACGTCGCTTACCCCCTGGTCCAGATGCTCATGAAAGGTCATTATGTGTCCGCCAAAAACAACTAACAGGAGGCACTAGTGGGTCGGATCGCACTGGTTACCGGGGGAACGCGCGGCATTGGCGCCGCCATCAGCACGGCCCTGCAACAAGCCGGACGCACCGTCGTGGCGAGCTATGCAGGAAACGTAGAAGCCGCCGAGGCTTTCAAGGAACGTCACGGCATCGAAGTGATCCGCTTTGATGTCGCGGATTTCGAGCAATGCCGCGAGGCGGTGCAGACGATCACCGAGCGCGTCGGGCCTGTTGACATTCTTGTGAACAACGCCGGCATCACCCGCGATGCCACGCTCAACAAGCTGACGCGCGAAATGTGGGACGACGTCATCGATACCAACCTCGGTTCCTGCTTCAATCTTTGCAAACTGACATTTGACGGTATGCGCGAGCGCAAGTTCGGCCGCATCGTCAACATCGGCAGCATCAACGGGCAGGCCGGGCAGTACGGCCAGGTGAACTACGCCGCCGCCAAGTCTGGCATCCACGGCTTCACCAAGGCACTCGCGCAGGAAGGCGCGCGCTTCAACATCACCGTCAACGCGGTCGCGCCAGGTTATGTCGAAACCGATATGGTTCGCGCAGTGCCGGCCGAGGTGCTGCAGAAGATCATCGCCAAGATCCCGGTTGGCCGCCTCGGCAACGTGGAGGATATCGCCCGCAGCATCACCTTCCTGACCGCGGATGAAGCCGACTTCATTACTGGCTCGACCCTATCGATCAACGGCGGCCAACACATGTATTAAGGGAAGGGCCAGGGCGCTCCCTCCGTGGCCATTCCACCGCTCCTGCGGAGCGGTGGAACCTTGGGCCACTCCGCCCTGGACCCGCCGGGGCCTTGAGGCCCCGGACCCCCGAATACTTAAGTAATGGATTGCAAAGGCTTTGCCTTTGCTGGGGTCCAGGGGCGAAGCCCCTGGCCTTCCTTCCCCCCCGATCAATCGGCGGCGTCCACCGCCTCCAGCAGCACATCCACCGCCACCGATTTCACCAGCGCCAGCACCGGCGTACCCGGTGCGAGCCCGAGCCGCGCCACCGCATCCGGCGTCACCCGCGCCAGCAACCGCCCGCCGCCCCGCGCCAGATCCAGCTCCACCAGCGCCGCCCCGCCTGTCTCGGCCAGGCCCCGCACCGTCGCCGGCAGGATGTTGTGGATGCTGATCGCTTCCGGCGGCCGGAGCGCCAGGATCACCTCGCGCGCCGGAATGCGCAGGCGGACTGCCCGGCCGGGAGAAGCCGCAACCGCCGGTACGCGCACCACAATGCCGCCGGCGGCGACCAAGGTCAGGCGGCTTTCCGCCTCGTGCCCGGCGATCCGCCCATGCAGTAATCCCGCGGCATCACCCCGCCCGGCCAGCGGCAGATCGGCGCCGGCCGCGATCTCCGCCACCGCCCCGGCGGCGCGCACCCGCCCGGCCTCCATCAGCACCAGCGTGTCGGCGAGCCGCGCCACTTCATCCATCGCGTGGGTGACGTAGAGGATCGGCAAATGGAGCCGGGTCTTCAGCCGGGCGAGATAGGGCAGGATCTCGTCCCGCCGCGCGGCGTCGAGCGCGGCGAGCGGCTCGTCCATCAACAGCAATCGCGGCTGCGCGAGCAGGGCACGGCCGATGGCGACGCGTTGGCGCTCCCCGCCCGACAAGGTGGCGGAGCGGCGGCCGAGCAAGGGCCCCAAGCCGAGCAGTTCAACCACCTCGCCGAAACCGATGCGGATATCCGGCGCCCGCCGCAGGCCGTAGCGGAGATTGGCCTCCACGCTCATATGCGGGAACAGCCGTCCCTCCTGGAACACGAGGCCGAGCCGTCGCCGCTCCGGCGGCAGCACGATCCCAGGGGCGGCGAGCACGGTGCCGTCGAGCGAAACCACGCAATGCTCGGCCTGGAGCAGCCCGGCAATGGCGAGGATCACGCTGGACTTGCCGCAGCCGGACGGCCCGAACAGCACCGTCACCCCCGGGGTCGGCGCCTCGAACGCGACGTCGAGCGCGAGGCCGGGGAAGGCATGGCGCAGGGCGACGCGGAGGCTCATCGCTGTTTCCAGCGCCGGATCAACGCCGCATCCGCCGGTTCAGCCATTCGGAGGCACCCAATCCGGCGAGCGCCAGGACGACCGAAACCAGCGAGAGCCGCGCCGCTTGCGCCTCGCCGCCGGGCACTTGCAGGGCACCATAGATGGCGAGCGGCAAGGTGCGGGTTTCGCCCGGAATATCGGCGGCGAAGGTGATGACGGCGCCGAACTCGCCAAGGCTCGCGGCATAGGCGATGACAGCGCCGGCCAGCACGCCAGGCGCGGCGAGCGGCAGGGTGATGGTGAGGAACCGGTCCAGCCGGCCGGCGCCAAGGCTGCGCGCGGCCTGCTCCAGCGCGGGGTCCACGCTCTCGATGGCGAGGCGGATGGAGCGGACCATCAGCGGCAGGGTCATCACCGCGCAGGCAAGGCTTGCTCCCGCCGTGGTGAATACGAGGCGCAGGCCGAACCAGTGCAGCAGCAGCGCGCCGACCGGCCCGCGAATGCCGAACAGCAGCAGCAACAGCCAGCCAGTGACCACCGGGGGCAGGACCAGCGGCATGTGTACGATCGCGTTCAGCAGACCGCGTCCCCGGAACCGGCCGCGCGCCAACACCCAGGCGAGCAGAACCGCCACCGGTAGCCCGAACCCGACAGCGCGCGCGGCGACCGCCAGAGTCAGGCGAAGCGCTTGCCACTCCTCCGGCTGGAGCAGGCTCATGCGACGCCCCGTGGATAAGCAAGGCGAGGGGCTCCGCCCCTCGACCCCGCCAAAGGCTTAGCCTTTGGAATCCCTTTGTTTTCTTGGCTGCGTCCGCGATTTTCGAACGGCGATGGGATGCTGTCGTTCGCGGCTGACGCCGCCAGGAAAAATGATTGGTTTCCAAAGGCCTCTGGCCTTTGGCGGGGTCCAGGGGCAGAGCCCCTGGCCTTACGGCGAACCGAAGCCACGCCGATGAAACAGAGCCATCGCCTCCGGCCCATGCAAGAAGGCGAGTAGCGCTCGCGCTTCCGGCGTATCCGCGCCTTGCACCAGGGCAACCGGGTAGACGATCGGTTCGTGGCCACCGGGCGGGAACACGCCTGCGACCGCCAGGGTGGGGCTTGCCGCCACGTCGGTCATATAGACGATGCCGGCGGGTGCCTCGCCGCGTTCGACGAGACGCAGGGCGCTGCGCACGCTGTCGGCGGCGGCGAGACGCGGCGCGGCAGCCTCCCAGAGATGCAGGGCTTCCAGTGCCTGCCTTGCATAGATGCCGGCCGGCACATGTGCGGGGTCGCCCACGGCGAGACGCTCGCCGGGCGGGAGGAAGGCATCGAGAGGGATGCCGGGCGCGAGCGTGACCGGCTTCAGGCGGTCACGCGCCTCCACCAGCACCAGCTGGTTGGTCAGCAGGTCCGAGCGCGTGCCTGCGACGAGGTAGCCCTGCCGCGCGAGGTCATCCATCCAGCGCTCATCGGCGGAGATGAAAAGGCTCACCGGGGCGCCCTGCTCGATCTGCCGCGCCAGGGTGGAACTGGCGGCAAAGGAGAAGCGCAGCGGCGCGTGGCCCTGCTTCTCCCAGGCCCGGTCCACCTCCTTGAGCACGTCGGTGAGGCTTGCGGCGGCGAAGACGGTGAGCGGCTCAGCCCGGGCGGCGACAGGCAGCAGCAGGGCGGCGACAGCCAGCAGGTGGCGAAGCGGACGCATGGGCGGCACGGTTCCCGATCATTGCCGTCGCCAAGCATAACGCGTGCGCGCGGGGAAACCAGCCCCGCCCGCGAGCGGCGGACGCCCGTTCAGGGCAGCAGGACGGTGCTGCCGGTGGTTTGCCGCGCCTCCAGCGCCCGGTGCGCGACGGCGGCGTCGCTGAGTGGGAAATGCTGATTGACCTCGACGCGAACCGCACCGCTGGTGACGACATCGAACAGCGCCTGCGCGCCCCGTTCCAGATCGGCGCGCTTGGCCGTGTAGGTGGCGAGGGTGGGGCGGGTGATGAACAGGCTGCCCTTGGCGGCGAGCATGCTCAGATCGAAGGGCGGCACCGGGCCGGACGCATTGCCGTAGCTGACCATCAGCCCGAGCGGGGCAAGGCAGTCCAGGCTGGCGCTGAACGTGTCGCGGCCGACTGAATCATAGACCACCGGTACCATGGCGCCGCCGGTGATGCGTTTGACATCGGCGGCCAGGGTCTGATGCCCGATGATGGTGTGAGCGGCCCCATGCTGCCGGGCAAGTTCCGCTTTTTGCTCGGTGGAAACGACGCCGATGACCGTCGCGCCGAGATGCCGCGCCCACTGGCAGAGGATGAGACCGACCCCGCCCGCGGCGGCATGCACCAGGATGGTCTGCCCGGACTGGACGGGAAAGGTGCGGTGCAGGAGGTAATGCGCCGTCATCCCTTGCAGCATCATCGCGGCGGCGGTCTCGAAGCCGATGCCGTCCGGCAGCTTCACCACCCGGTCGGCGCTGATGGCGCGGACCGTGGCATAGGCGCCGAGCGGCCCGGCATAGGCGACGCGGTCGCCAACGGCGATGCCGTCCACCCCGGCCCCCACGGCGCGGACAACGCCTGCGCCCTCCTGGCCGATCACCGCCGGGAAGCCGGGCACCTTGTAGAGACCGGTGCGGAAATAGACGTCGATATAGTTCAGGCCGACAGCTTTCTGGTCGATCACCACCTCGCCGGGGCCCGGCTCAGGCAGCGGCACGTCCTCCCATCGCAGCACCTCCGGCCCGCCATAGGCATGAATGCGGACTGCCTTGCTCATACTTCCTCCACGATGGTACGCACGGCCTCATGGCGGCACGGGGTGTCGTTATCTGGCAGCGTCAGCCGCGACCGTTCGGCCTGGGCCGGCGACAGGGCGACCGGGCCGTTCAGGCCTGGCCCCCTGTGATTGCGCCAATTGGGGCCAGTTCCTCCGCCCCGCGCGCTTCCAGGTCCAGCAGGTAACGCTTGCTTTCCACGCCGTCGCCCCCCGAATAACCGCCGAGGCCGGTCACGCCGACCACGCGGTGACAAGGGATCAGGATCGGGATCGGATTGCAACGATTGGCCTGACCGACGGCGCGCGCGCCGCCGCCGACAGCGGCCGCGATCTCGGCATAAGTGCGCGTCTGGCCGAACGGGATAGCACGCAGCGCCTGCCACACGCGCTGGCGATAGGGCGTGCCGAATGGCGCGAGCGGCAGGTCGAACGCGGTCAGTTCGCCGTCGAAATAGGCCTGCAACTGGTCGCGGGCGCAAAGGAGCAGGGGCGTTTCCGTCTGGTCACGCCCCCAGCCCCAATCCAGCGCGACGATGGCGCCGTCTTCCTCCGACACGGTCAGCGCGCCGAGCGGCGTATGCAGCGAGAGTTGAGGCACGCGGTCGGGATCTCCCGGAATTCGGTTCAGGAGGGCATGGCAGACCCATGCGCGCCACGGAGTCAAGCAGGCGTATGACGCAACAGGCTATCGAGCGCGTCCACGGTGGTGACGGGCAGGCCGCACGTGCCGCCGCGGCAGACATAGGCGGCGGCCTGGGCGCCGGACGGAACGGATTTGCCGTGCGCCGGATGGTCCGGATCGAGGTTTTCGGTGCGCGTGGCGCGCAGGACGCAGACCGCCGGATCGGAGGTCGCGAGGGCGGCGGCGGCCAGTGATCCCACCTCCGCCCCGGCGCGGTCACCGACGATCACCACGGTCGTCGCGTTCTCCAGCGTGTCGGCAGCGGCGAGCAGGGTGGGCATGGAGGCGAGCCCGCGCCCGGCGCCGCTGAAGGCGCGCAGCACCGCCTCGGCCCGCGCACGCCAAGAGGTGGCGCCGGTCAGGTGGAACAGGCGGGCGAACAGCACGGCCATCAGGCCGTTGCCGGAGGGAGTCACGTCGTCGCCGGCACGGCGCGGGCGGGCGGCAGGGATGTCGGCCGCATCGCGCGCGGTCATGAAGAAGCTGCCGTCGTCGTCGGCGAACCAGGCGAGAGCGGACTCGGCATGGGCGATGGCCTGCGCCAGCCGGGCGGCGTCGCCGGTCGCCTCGAACAGGGCGAGCGCGGCATGGCCCATGGCGGCCTGATCCTCCAGCAGGCCGGGCGCGGTCACCTGGCCGTCGCGGGCGGCATGCGCGACACGGCCATCCGCCTGGCCGAGCAGGGCAAGCAGCGCGTCATAGGCGGCGCCGGCACGGGCAAGCCAGGACGGCTGGCGGAACACATTGGCCGCCCGGCACAGGGCGGCGATGGTGAGCGCGTTCCAGTCGGCCAGCACCTTGTCGTCGCGGCCGGGGCGGACGCGGCGCGTGCGGGCCTCGAACAGGATGCCGCGCGAGCGGGCGAGATCGGCTTCCTCGGCCGCGTTGCCCGGGCGGGTGACGCGCTGGAAGATGGTCTTGCCCTCCCAGTTGCCGCCCGGCCGCACGTCATAGGCCGCCTTGAACGCGGGTGCGGCCGGGCCGAGCAGGGTGTCGATCTCCGCTTCCGTCCAGACATAGAAGCGGCCTTCCTCGCCCTCGCTATCCGCGTCCTCGGACGCGGCGAAGGCGGCGCCGACGCTCATGTCGCGCGTGAGCCAGCCGACCGTCTCCTCGGCGCGGAGGGCGAAGAGCGGGCTCGGCGCGGCGGCATGGGCGAGGGCCAGCAGGTCGAGGATCTCGGCGTTGTCGTAGAGCATCTTCTCGAAATGCGGCACCAGCCAGTGCGCGTCGGTGGCGTAGCGGGCATAGCCGCCGCCGAGATGGTCGTAGATGCCGCCCTGCGACATGCGGCGGAGCAGGAGCAGGACCGGCCGGGCGAACGCGGCGCGGTCGGTACGATGCGCCTCCTGCCAGAGGAAGCGGAAGATCGGCGGGTTGGGGAATTTCGGCGCGCCACGCAGGCCGCCATTCACCGGATCGGTCAGGCCCAGCAGGGCCTCGCCCACCTGGTCGAGATCCGCCGGGGTCAGTCCCGCCCCAGGCTGGGTGCGCGCCATGTCGGCCAGATGGCGCTGCAATACCTTGGTATTTTTATCGAGGCCGGAGGCGTCGTCCGCCCAGGCCTTGGCGACGGCCTGCAAGACCTGCCGGAAGGAGGGGCGGCCCCAGCGTGGCTCCGGCGGGAAATAGGTGCCGCCCCAGAAGGCATGCCCCTCGGGCGAGAGGAACATGGTCAGCGGCCAGCCGCCCTGCTCGCCAAGGGCGTGCAGGGCGCTCATATAGATATGGTCGATGTCCGGCCGCTCTTCCCGGTCAACCTTGATGTTCACGAAGAGACGGTTCATCAGCGCCGCCGTTTCCGGATCCTCGAAGGATTCGTGCGCCATGACGTGGCACCAATGGCAGGCGGCGTAGCCGACCGAGAGCAGGATGGGCTTGCCCGTCTCCCGTGCCTCCGCCAGCGCTTCCGGCCGCCAGGCCCGCCAGTGCACCGGGTTCTCCGCGTGCTGCAGGAGGTAGGGCGACTTCTCGTGGCGGAGAAGATTGGCTTGCGGGAGCATGGTGCCTCCTTGCCGCTGCGGAGTTCAGGCGAGGGGCTCTGCCCCTCGACCCCGCCGGGGCCTCGAGGCCCCGGACCCCCGGTCACTTAAGGAACGGATTCCAAAGGCTACGCCCTTGGCGGGACTCGTCCAGGGGCGGAATGGCCGCGGAGGGAGAGCCCCTGGTTCAGATACGACATGGCGCTTCGCGCATTTTTCAGCAACCTGCTAACGGGCTGACGCCAAACATTAGGAGTGAACCTTGGGAACCCCTCTGCCAGACGACCCGCCGCCCTTCTACGAAGCGCATGTGTTCGTATGCTGCAATCGCCGACCGGACGGGCATCCACGCGGCTCCTGCGCAGCCGTCGGCTCGGAGACGCTGCGCGACTACATGAAAGTCCGGGTCAAGGAGCTGGGGCTTGAGCGGGTGCGGGTGAACGCCGCCGGCTGCCTCGATCGCTGCGAGTTGGGCCCCTGCGTGGTGATCTATCCGGAAGGCGTGTGGTACCGGATCGGCTCGACAGCGGATGTGGATGCGGTGATCCAGGCGCATCTGGTGGAAGGCGGCCGGGCGCGCGCCCTGATGCTGCCGGGACGGTAGGCGGCGATGCAACCCCGCCCGGCGGAGCATGAAGCCACTATCTTCGCCCAGGCGAGCGGGGCCGGACGCGCCGCGCTCGCGGTGCTGCGGCTCAGCGGCCCCGGCACCGGGATGATCCTGGACGCGCTCTGCGGCGACCGGCCGCCGGCGCGGCGGGCGGCGTTGCGGCGGCTGCGCGCCCGCGAGGGCGAGGAACTCGATCAGGCGATCGTGCTCTGGTTTCCGGGGCCACGCAGCTACACCGGCGAGGACAGCGCGGAACTGCAACTCCATGGTGGGCCGGCCGTCGTCGCCGGAGTGGCGGAGGCGCTGGTGGCACTCGGCGCCCGGCCAGCGGAAGCGGGGGAATTCACCCGCCGGGCGGTGCTGAACGGGCGCATGGATCTGCTGGCGGCGGAAGGCATCGCCGATCTGGTAGAGGCGGAAACCGAGGCGCAGCGCCGCCAGGCCCTGCGGCAGATGGAGGGCGAACTCAGCACCCTCTACGCCGGCTGGGCCGACCGGCTGCGCACCGCGCTCGCCTTCCAGGAAGCGCTGATCGACTTCCCGGACGAGGACCTGCCGCTGGAGGTGGAGGGGGAGCTGACCGCCTCGCTGTACACGCTGCGGGCGGAGATCGGCGTACATCTCGACGATAACCGACGCGGCGAGCGGCTGCGCGAGGGATTGGTTTTCGCCGTGGCCGGAGCGCCGAATGTCGGCAAGTCCTCGCTGGTGAACGCGCTGGCGGAGCGGGATGTCGCCATTGTATCCCCCATCGCCGGCACCACGCGGGACGCGCTGGAAGTGCGGGTCGTGCTCGGCGGCGTGCCGGTGACGCTGATCGACACGGCCGGCCTGCGCGAGACCGATGATCCGGTGGAAGCGGAAGGGGTGCGGCGGGCGCGGGCGCGGGCGGCCGGCGCGGACCTGATCCTGGCTTTGACCGACGCATCCGGGGCAGGGCAGGGCGACGAGGCCGGGGTCGTGCCGGCGGGCGCCAGCGTGCTGCGGATCGTCACCAAGGCCGATCTGTGCCCCGCGCCGATCGACAGCCTCGCCGTCAGCGCGCGGACCGGGGCGGGGATGGCGGCGCTGCGAGAGCGTCTGGCGGCGGAAGCGACGCGGCTGACCCAGGCGGCCGGACCGCCGCCGCTGACCCGGGCGCGGCACCGCGCGGCGCTCACCGCGGCCGCCGCGGCCCTGGATGCGGCGACGCCGGCACCGCTGCCGGAATTGCGCGCCGAGGAACTCCGCCTGGCCCTGCGCGAGATCGGCCGGATCACCGGTGCGGTGGATGTCGAGGCGATCCTGGATACGGTGTTTAGCCGGTTCTGTATCGGCAAGTGATATACGTCTTAACCTGTTGAGAAAGGCCAGGGGCTCCGCCCCTGGACCCCGCCGGGGGCGAGCGCCCCCGGACCCGCACAAATTTTGGGGGTCTGGGGCCTCAAGGCCCCAGTTGGGGTCCAGGGGGCAAAGCCCCCTGGCCGCGCGGCAAGAGCGGTAGGGTGAAATGAGCGAAGACTTCGACGTCGTGGTGGTGGGCGGCGGGCATGCGGGCTGCGAGGCGGCGGCGGCGGCGGCCCGCATGGGCGCGCGCACGCTGCTGCTGACGCACCGGCTCGACACGATCGGCGAGATGTCCTGCAACCCGGCGATTGGCGGGATCGGCAAGGGGCATCTGGTGCGCGAGATCGACGCGCTGGACGGGCTGATGGGACGCGCCGCGGACCGGGCCGGCATCCATTTCAAGCTGCTCAACCGCAGCAAGGGCCCGGCCGTGCACGGGTTGCGGGCGCAGGCGGACCGGGCGCTGTACCGGGCGGCGATGCAGGCGCTGCTGGCCGAGACGCCGAACCTCGTGCTGCGCGCCGGCTCGGCCGAGGATCTGCTGCTGAATTCCGCCGGCCAAGCCGCCGGCATTCTGTGCGCCGACGGCACCCGCCTCGATTGCGGCGCCGTGGTGATCACCACAGGCACCTTCCTGCGCGGCGTCACCCACATCGGAACGGAGCAGCGCCCGGCGGGGCGGGTCGGGGAAGCTCCCTCTGTCGGGCTGGCCCGGACGCTGGAGCGCATCGGCCTGCCGCTCGGCCGGCTGAAGACCGGCACGCCGCCACGCCTGGACCGCACGAGCATCGATTGGGAGTCACTGGAGGAGGACCCGGGCGACACCGTCCCGGAGCCATTCAGCCGGATGACCGCGGCGATCACCACGCCGCAGATCTCCTGCCGCATCACCGGCACGACACAAGCGACGCATGCGGTGATCCGCGCCAATCTGCACCGCTCGGCCGTCTATGGCGGAGCCATTTCCGGCCGGGGGCCGCGCTACTGCCCGTCGATCGAGGACAAGATCGTCCGCTTCGGCGACCGGGAGCGGCATCAGATCTTCCTGGAGCCGGAGGGTCTCGACGACCCGACCGTCTATCCCAACGGCATTTCCACCAGTCTGCCGGCGGAGGTGCAGGCCGCGATGCTCGCGACCATCCCGGGGCTGGAGCGGGCGCGTATCCTGCGGCCGGGCTACGCGGTGGAGTATGATTTCGTCGATCCACGCGCGCTCGCCGCGACGCTGGAGGTCAAGGCGCTGCCCCGGTTGTTCCTGGCCGGCCAGATCAACGGCACGACCGGCTATGAGGAAGCGGGGGCGCAGGGCATCCTGGCCGGCATCAACGCGGCCCGGATCGCCGGGGGCGGCGAGGGGATCTCGGTGCCCCGTGGCGCCGGCTATCTCGGCGTGCTGGTGGACGACCTGATCACCCATGGCGTCACCGAGCCGTACCGCATGTTCACCTCGCGCGCCGAGTTCCGGCTGACGCTGCGGGCGGATAATGCCGATCTGCGGCTGAGCCCCCTGGGCCTCGCCTGGGGCTGCATTGGCGGCGCGCGCGCCGCCGCCTTTCGGCACGAGGCGGAGGCCATCGAGGCAGCCCTCAGCCGGGCCCAAACGGAGGGGGGCAGTCCGGCGGAACTGGCGCAACAGGGCCTCGCGGTGCGGGCGGATGGGCGGCGGCGCACGGTGCTCGACCTGTTGGTGACGCCGCAGGCGGACGGGGCGATCGAGCGCGCCTTTCCCTGGCTGCAGGCGCTGCCGCCCCGCATCCGCCGGCATCTGGAGATCGAGGCGCAATATGCCGGCTATTTGCAACGCCAGGAGGCCGAGATCCGACAACTCGAACGCCAGGAAGCCGTGACCTTGCCGGCGGGGCTGGATTTCAGCCAAATCGGCGGGCTGAGCACGGAGATCCGGGAGAAGCTGGACACGGTGCGCCCGACCTCGCTGGCGGCGGCGGGACGGATTCCGGGCATGACGCCGGCGGCGCTCATGGCGGTGCTGGCGCATGCCCGCCGGCTCGGGCGCTGAGGTGTTTCACGTGAAACATCCCCACACCCCCACACCCACCGCGCCGCTCGATGTTTCACGTGAAACACAGGCGCGGCTGGACGCCTACGCGGCCCTGCTGACCCGCTGGAACGCGCGGATCAACCTTGTCGCGCCCCGTGACCTGCCGCAACTCTGGGAGCGGCACATCGCCGACTCGCTGCAACTCGCCCCCCTGATCCCGCCCGGCGTGACCCGCGCCATCGATCTCGGCTCGGGAGGCGGGTTTCCCGGCCTGGTGCTCGCCATCGCCACGGGACTCAGCGTCGATCTGGTGGAATCGGATCAACGCAAGGCCGCCTTCCTGCGGGAAGCGGCGCGGATCACCGCGGCGCCGGCACGGGTACATGCCGCCCGCATCGAATCCCTGACACTGGACCCGGCGCAGCTCGTCACCGCGCGCGCCCTGGCGCCGCTGCCCCAATTGCTTGATCTCGCCGCGCCATTGCTCGCGCCGGGCGGGATGTGCCTGTTTCTTAAGGGCGCGAACGCCCCTTCCGAATTGACCGCCGCGACCGCGGAGTGGCACATGGAAGTCGAGACCATCCCGAGCCGTACCGGCAGGGGCGGTTGTATTCTCCAGATCAGGGATGTTGTGCGTGTCGGAATCCGCAGCTGAGGCAGCCCCTCCTGTTACCCGGCCCGGTCAGGCACCGCGCATTCTCGCCGTGGCCAACCAGAAAGGAGGGGTCGGCAAGACGACGACCTCGATCAACCTCGCGACCGCGCTTGCGGCCAAGGGCGAGCGGGTGCTGCTGATCGACCTCGACCCGCAAGGCAACGCCTCCACCGGCCTCGGCCTGGAGCGCGGCGCGCGCGGTGCCGGCACCTACGCCCTGCTCAACGGCGAGCGCAATCTCGCCCAGTTGCGGCAATCCACGCTGGTGCCGGATCTCGACATCATCGCCGCCGACACCAACCTCGCCGGCGCCGAGATCGAACTGGTCGGGGTGGAGAAGCGCGAGTTCCAGCTCCGCGAGGCGCTGCGGACAGCGACTGACGAGTACGGCTTCATCCTCATCGATTGCCCACCCAGCCTGGGCCTGCTCACCCTGAACGGCCTCGTCGCCGCTAATGGGGTGCTGGTGCCGCTGCAATGCGAGTTCTTCGCCCTGGAAGGCATCAGCCAATTGGTGCGGACCATCGACCTGGTGCGCCGGGCGCTGAATGCCGGCCTCACCCTGCAAGGCATCGTGCTGACCATGTTCGACCGCCGCAACAACCTCTCCGATCTGGTGGCGGCGGATGCGCGCAGCTTCTTCGGCGACCGGGTGTACGAGACGATGATCCCGCGCAATATCCGCATCTCCGAAGCGCCGAGCCATGGGAAGCCCGTGATGCTGTACGATAGCCGGTCCGCTGGCGCACTGGCCTACACGAAACTGGCCGAGGAAGTGCTGCGCCGCGAACGGCCGGGACGGGAGCAGACGGCGTGAGCGCGCGCGAAACCAGCCCGCGCCTCGGCCGCGGCCTTGCCGCGCTGCTCGGCGACAGCGTGGCCGAACCGGTGGCGGAAATCCAGCCGGCCCGCCAACTGCCCCTCGACAAACTGGAGCCAAGCCCGTTCCAGCCGCGCACGGTGATGGAGCCGGGCGCGCTCGCGGAACTGGTCGATTCCATCCGCGCCTGCGGCGTGCTGCAACCGATCCTCGCCCGGCCGGTGCCGGGGCAGCGCGATCGCTACCAGATCATCGCCGGCGAACGACGCTGGCGCGCGGCGCAGGCCGCCGGACTGCACGAGATCCCGGCCCTGGTGCGGGATTTGTCGGATTCCGAGGCCATGGCTGCCGCACTGGTCGAGAACCTGCAACGGCAGGATCTCAACGCCATCGAAGAGGCGGAAGGCTACCGCCGCCTGGCCGATGAGTTCGGGATGACGCAGGAGCAGCTCGGCATCTCGGTCGGCAAGTCGCGCAGCCATGTGGCGAACGCCATGCGCCTGCTGAACCTGCCGGACTCCGTCCGCGTCGAGGTGCGGAAGGGCACACTCTCCGCCGGCCACGCCCGCGCCCTGCTCGCGCACCCGGAGCCGGCCAAGGCCGCGCTCGCCGTCATCGCCCGCGGGCTGAACGTCCGGCAAACCGAGACGCTGGCGCAGCAGGAGAGCAAGCCGCGCGCGGAGAGCACGGGGCGGGCGGTGGACCCGGAGACGCGAGCCGTGGAGCAGGATCTGACCGAGCGGCTGGGTCTGCGCGTGCAGATCGCCTTCGACGGCAAGGGCGGCACGCTCAGGATCCAGTACCGGACCCTGGAACAACTCGACGGGCTGATCTCGCTGCTGAGCCGGGATTGACGGTCAAAATTGCGCCGGGGTCCGGGGGACGGCGCGTCCCCCGGCGGGGTTCGGGGCAGCGCCCCGAGGCCTCACCCGCGCCGCCGGGCCGCCGCCTGCCGGGCGATGGCGGTCAGGAACCGCCGGCATAGCAATTCCGGCCGAGAGCCGGTCGTCTTGCAGGCGAGTTCCACCGCCTGCGCCTCGTTCATCGCCCGGAACAGGCTCTCCGCCGACCAGAGCGACAAAGCCTGAGTAAACGCCGGCTGATTGCGAAAAAAGACGGGCGGCCGCACCGACTTCATCGCCTCCGCCGCCGAAATGCCGGTTTCCATCGCGAGACGCGCCTGATGCAGGCGCTGCAAATGGTACAACGCCGGCCGCAGCACCCCGATCGCGTTCAGCCCCTCGGCCAGGGCGCGCTCCAGCGCCCGGTCCATCGCCTCCATCCGCCCGGCGGTCGCCGCGAACAGGGCCTCGTCCACCGAGAGGGCGGTGGCATCGCCCAGGCAGGCCTCCGCCGCGTCCAGGTCGATCCGCCCGCCAGGACCGGCATAGAGCGCGAGCTTCTCGATCTCGCTCCGGGTGGTGCCACGATCCGCGCCGAGATTCTGGGTCAGCCAGGTCAGCGCATCGGCGGCGATGCTGATGCCTTGCTCGGAGAGCAGCGCCCGCACCGAGGCTTCCAGCGCCCGGCCTTCCTCCGGGTAGCAGCCGATGGCGGCCGCGTCCGGCGCGCCCTCGACCAGGGTGCGCAGCTTGCCGCGGCCCAGCCCCGGCGCCTCCAGGATGATGAGCGCGTCGCCCGCGCCGCCAAGCAGCTTACGCAAAGCGGCGGCGAGTCCGTCCCCAACCTCGCGCACCCGTACCACCCGGCGACCGCCGGTCAGTGCCATCGCGGTCGCCTCTTCCTCCAGGCGATTATGGGTTTCGGGGTGCAGCTCCGCGACCCGGAAGGGGTCGTCCAGCGTTCCGGCCACGGTGCGGGTCAGCTGCTCCGCCCGCTCACGGATCAGCCCGCCATCGTCGCCATGCAGCAGCACCACCCGGCACGTCGCCGGCGGCTGCCGCAGGAAGGCCGGAAGCTGCCGTGCCTCCAGCTTCATGGCGCCTAGGTCCGTTCCGGATGCTGCCGGAAATACACCGCGAGTTGCTGCGTGATCTGGTCGGCGAGCGTCTCGGCCAGCCGGCGCTCCACCGCCTCATTCTCCAGTGTCGAGTAGAAATACTGCTCGTTGATCTGGTTGTATCCGTCCAGGGCGCGGACGGAGCCGCTCCGCACCGTCCGCGGCGGTGCCGTGACCGTCTTCAGCACCCAGTTCGCCCGCCCAACCGAGCGCAAGCGGGTGACCGAGTTGTCCTGCGTGATCGAGATGCCTTCCTGGCTGATCGAATAGGAGACCGCCAACTCAAACGTCTTGGCCGAGGCCGAGCCGCTGCCATCCAGCCGCGCCTGCAACGCCTGACGCAGCAACTGCCCGGAGCGGTCGCCGATCACGTCGACATAGACCCGGCTCAGGCTCGCATCGGCCGGGGTCCCGCCCGCCGGGGCATAGAGCGGATGAAACCCGCACCCCGCTAGGCACAATGTCAGCACGCCCAAGGCACCCCGCAGCAGATGCACGCGCCTGTTTCCCTTAGCCACCGGCACCTCCCAAACGGGCCCGCACGCGGCCGGGAGCCTTTCCCCCGGCTAACCCAAGCGTAAACTTAGCTGGGAACCAAGGCCAGGGCTCCGCCCTGGACCCGCTGGGGCCTTGAGGCCCCAGACCCCCATTACTTAAAGGAATGGATCCCAAAGGCTTGCCTTTGGCGGGGTCCAGGGGCGGAGTGGCCGAAGGTTCCATCGGCCGGAACGGCCGATGGAACGGCCACGGAGGGAGCGCCCCTGGCCTTCCCTTGTTCAGCAACAAGCTAGCCGGCAATGACGAAATTGACGATCCGGTTGGGCACATGGATGCGCTTGACCACCCGCTTGCCCTCCAGCGCCCGCACGACATTCGGCTCGGCTTCGGCCATGCTCAGCACAAGCTCGGCCGGCGCGTCCGGCGCCACCTCGATCGTGCCGCGCAGCTTGCCCATCACCTGCACGGCGATGCGCACGCTCTGCGCCGCGACCAGCGCCGGATCATGCTCCGGCCAGGGCAGCTCGGCGACCAGCGCGGCGGAGTCCGGGTTCAGCCGGTGGAAGATCTCCTCGGCCAGATGCGGCATCATCGGCGCGACCAGCCGCGCCGCGCTCTCCACCGCCTCGCGCCGCGCCCAGGCCATGCCGGCGACCGGCCCCGCCTTGTCGGCCTCGCCGATGGCGCCGGCCAGCTCATAGAGCCGCGCCACCGCCACGTTGAAGGCGAAGCCCTCCAGCGCCTCGGTCACGGCGGCGATGGTCCGGTGCGTCGCCCGGCGCAGCTCCAGCGCCGCGGGGTCGAAGCTCTCCGGCATCGCCCCCGGCGGCGTGATGCTGCCATCCGCCAGGCGGTAGAGGCGCTGGGTGAAGCGGTAGGCGCCGGCGACGCCAGACTCGGTCCACTCCATATCGCGCTCGGGCGGGTTGTCGGAGAGGATGAACCAGCGCGCCGTATCCGCGCCGAACCGGGCGATGATCGCGCCCGGATCGACGGTGTTGCGCTTGGATTTGGACATCGCCTCGACACGGCCGACCGTCACCGTCTCGCCGGTTTCCCGGTGCACCGCCCCGCCATCCGGCCGCCGCTCTATCTCCTCGGGATAGAGCCAGCGCCCATCCGCGCCCTTGTAGCTCTCATGTGTGACCATGCCCTGGGTGAACAGGCCGAGGAACGGCTCCGACACCGAGACATGGCCCGTCGCCCGCATCGCGCGGGTGAAGAAGCGGGAGTAGAGCAGGTGCAGGATCGCGTGCTCGATGCCGCCGATATACTGATCGACCGGTAGCCAGTAATCCGCCGCCTTACGGTTCACCGGCTCGGCCGCCTGCGGGCTGCAATACCGCGCATAGTACCAGGAGCTATCGACGAAGGTGTCGAACGTATCCGTCTCCCGCCGGGCCGGCGCGCCGCAGGCGGGGCAGGGGACATGCTTCCAACTCGGGTGATGATCGAGCGGGTTGCCCGGCTTGTCGAAGCTGACATCCTCCGGCAGCCGCACCGGCAGATCCTGCTCCGGCACCGGCACGACGCCGCAGGCCTCGCAATGGATGACGGGGATCGGGCAGCCCCAGTAGCGCTGGCGGCTGACGCCCCAGTCGCGTAGGCGCCAATTCACCACGCCCTCGCCGACGCCACGCTCCTCCAGCGCCTTGATCGCCGCACGCTTCGCGGCATCGCTCTCCAGCCCGTTGAGGAAGTCCGAGTTCACGCTCCGCCCGGGGCCGGTATAGGCATGCGCCGGATCACGCGCCGGCGCCGCTCCCTCGGGCTCGATCACCGGCGTGACCGGCAGATCGTATTTGCGGGCGAAATCCATGTCGCGCTGGTCATGCGCCGGGCAGCCGAAAATGGCGCCGGTGCCGTATTCCATCAACACGAAATTCGCGATCCACACCGGGTAGGTGCGGTCGAGGAAGGGATGGCGCACGCGCAGCCCGGTATCGTAGCCGCGCTTCTCCGCCGTCTCGATCACCGCCTCGCTGGTGCCCATGCTGCGGCACTCGGCGACGAACTCCGCCGCCGCCGGATCGCGCGCCGCGATGGCGGCGGCCAGCTTGTGCTCCGGCGCGATGGCGAGGAAGGACATGCCGAACAGCGTATCCGGCCGGGTGGTGAACACCTCGACCTCGCCGATCTCCGCTTCCGGCGCGGCCAGCGGAAAGCGCACCCGCGCGCCCTCGCTGCGGCCGATCCACTTCGCCTGCATCAGCCGCACACGCTCCGGCCAACGCTCCAGCGTATCCAGCCCGGCGAGCAGCTCCTCGGCATAGTCGGTGATGCGCAGGAACCACTGCGAGAGCAGCTTGCGCTCGACCAGCGCGCCGGAGCGCCAGCCGCGCCCGTCGATCACCTGCTCGTTGGCGAGCACGGTGTTATCCACCGGGTCCCAGTTCACCCAGCTCTCGCGCCGGTCCACAAGGCCGGCGCGCATCATGTCGAGGAACAGCTTCTGCTGGTGGCCGTAATAGGCGGGGTCGCAGGTGGCGAATTCCCGCTCCCATTCGAGTGAGAGGCCCATGCGCTGCAACTCGGCGCGCATGGCGGCGATGTTCTTCCAGGTCCATTCCGCCGGATGGATGCCGCGCTCGCGCGCCGCGTTCTCGGCCGGCAGGCCGAAGGCATCCCAGCCCATCGGGTGCAGCACGGAGTAGCCGCGCGCCCGCTTATAGCGCGCCACCACGTCGCCGAGCGTGTAGTTGCGCACATGCCCCATGTGGATCTTGCCGCTGGGGTATGGGAACATTTCAAGAACGTAGTATTTCGGCCGGTCGCGCATAGGCGCACCCAGGGTGCCTTGCGCAGGCGCGCCCTGCTTTTCGCCGGTCGGCACGTCCTCGACGCGGAAGCAGCCGCGCTCGGCCCAGGCGCCCTGCCATTTCGGCTCGGCGGCCCGGAAATCATAGGCGGGGGCGGCGGAGTGGGGGTCGGAAACCATGTCGCTCATGGCCGGACTGTATCGGTCAGAAACCGCCCCCCGGCAACGGGGAAGTCCGGCCCTTCCGGGCAGGGAAACGACGGTCAGGCAAGTGATGTCCGCGGCGGGATTCGAACCCACGGCCCCAGGATTCATCCCACTTCGGCTTTCGCCGCCGCCACCCGGGCGAGCCCCGCGCGGCGTTCGTGGTCTGGACTGTCCCTCCACCCTAGGCCGAAGCCCTTAGGTGCCGCCCGTCCAGTCTCTACACCTTCCCGGGGCGGGACGCCCCAGGCTTGGCTCGGGATCGGCAAGGCGCGAGCGCGCCGTAGCTTTCCCCGACTTTGAGCGGATCCGCCGCGCGGTTTCCCGGCGCGACGCCCAGTTGAACAAGGAATCCTGTGCTCTATCCTGCTGAGCTACGCGGACAGCAGTAGAGCCGCTCTTATACAGAATGCGGCGGCGCGGGAAAACCCCGCAGCGCCCCCGACCTTGTGCCGGGCGGCAAACAGGTGCGGAATACAAGCTCGTGCCCCGCGATGCGCACCGCCCGACCCCGGCGCCGCATCGGATCGGCCAGCCCCTGACGGCAACGGCAAGGAAAGACGACTCTCGCAATGATCGACGCCGCAGCCCTCCACCACGCCGTGCTGACCCTGGACAGTCACATCGACATTCCCTGGCCGAACGGCCCGGACCCGTTCCTGCTCTCCGATCGGAGGCATGTGGACCTGCCGAAGATGCGGCAGGGCGGGCTCGATGCCGGGTGCTTCGTCGCCTACATCCCGCAGGGCCCGCGCTCGCCGGACGGATATCAGGCGGCGCGTGACCGCGTCTTCGCCATGCTGGACGAGATCAACGCCATGGGCCGCAGCGAGGGGGATCTCACCGCCCGCATCTGTCCGGTGGCGGACGCGGTGGAGCAGGCGAAGCGGGACGGCGCGCTCGCGGTCATCCCCTGCGTCGAGAACGGCCACGCGATCGGCGAGGACCTCTCGCTGCTCGCGGCGCTGCGCGCGCGCGGCGCCATCTACGTCACCCTCTGCCATAACGGCCATAACGCCCTCTGCGACAGCGCCAATCCGCGCGCCGATCTCGGCGACCGCGCGACGCTGCATGGCGGGCTCAGCGACCTCGGCAAGCAGGCGGTGCGGGAGATGAACCGGCTTGGCCTGCTGATCGATGTGTCGCACGCCTCGCGCCAGACGATGCTCCAGGCGACACAGCTTTCCGAGGTGCCGGTGGTGGCCACGCATTCCTGCGTCCATGCGCTGAGCCCGCACCCGCGGAACCTGGACGACACCCAACTCGGCGCCCTGCGCGACACGGGCGGCCTGGTGCAGATCACCGCCATGCCCTCCTTCCTGCGTCCGAACGGCCGGGTGGAAACGGTCGGGGTCGCCGATTTCGTCGATCATATCGACTACGTGGTACGCCGCTGCGGCCTCGCGCATGTCGGCATCAGCTCGGATTTCGACGGCGGCGGCGAAATCTCCGGCTGGCGCAACGCGGCGGAGAGCCCGAACATCACCGCCGAGCTGGTGCGGCGCGGCTACGGCGAAGACGAGATCCGCGCGCTCTGGGGCGGCAATTTCCTGCGCCTGATGCGTCAGGCGGAAGCCGCGGCCTCGGCGTGAAGGCCAGGGACGCTGCCCCTGGACCCCGCCAAAGGCAAGCCTTTGGAATACTTTATTTTAACTATTCGGGGGTCTGGGGCCTCAAGGCCCCAGCGGGTCCAGGGCAG
>DATJWY010000032.1:0-4943 GCA_035500775.1 Acetobacteraceae bacterium | reverse complement strand
ATCCGCCCAACAAAGGCCCGGTGGTTGCCGGCGTAACGCCGCACCCAAGGAGAACATCCCCAGATCAGCCGACCACCACAACGATCGCTGACGTCCGGCCCCCTCCCGTCACGTCGGTACGGCATGCGCATCGGTCATCAGCGATGCAATCAACGCATCAGGCGCTTTGAACCGGCCGCGTCGGAGGGCGAGCGGGAGCACTGCTTCGACGGCCTCGAGTTTTTCGGACGGGTCCATCCCGAGATAAACCTCGGTAGTCCGGATATCGGCATGACCAAGCCAGAGAGCGACCTTGCGGATATCACGCGTGGCCTGCAGCATCAGCACCGCGCAACTATGCCGCAACAAATGCGGCGACAGCGTGCGGCCAACCAGCGTTGGGCATTTTTGCCCGGCGGTGGCTCCATGTTTTTCGAGGATGTATTCGAAGCCAGCGCGCGTCATCGCCATGCCCCCCGCATTGACGAACAGCTCGGGTGCGGGCGGATTGCCACGCACCGCAAGCCAGGCCCGAACATCTCGCGCGGTCTCCTTCCAGAGCGGCAAGCTGCGCTCGCGACGGCCCTTGCCGAACACGAGGATGCTCGGGCTGGGCTGCAGGGTGACACGGTTCATCGTCATCCCGACCAGTTCGGAGACGCGCAACCCGCCGGCGAAGCACAAATGCAGCATCGCCCGGTCGCGGATGCCCGGCCTGGTCGAAAGGTTTGGCGCATCGAGGATCGCCCGCACTTCCGTCATCGTCAGATGGTGGATGAGCTTGTGGTCATGGCGCTTGCCCGGGATCGCATCAATCTGCACGACCTGTGCCAGCGCACTTGGGCATTGGAATTCGACGTAGCGCATGAACGACTTGATCGCGGCAAGCCGCAGGTTGCGCGTCGCTGGACTGTTGCCGCGATCCTGTTCGATATGGGCGAGGAACGCGAGCACCATGGCGGCGTCGATTGCCTCCAGGGCAAGCCGCGATGGCCGCGTCTTCAGGCGGTCGGCGGCGAACGTCAGCAGGAGCCGGAAGCAGGTCGCATAGGCCTCGCAGCTATGGGCGCTATATCCGCGCTGCCGCGGCATGTGCTCGCGCAGGAACGCGGTGAGAAGCGGTGCGATCGGAGTCATGCGATCACCTCCGCGGCCAGTCTTTCGGCGGCGGCGGCAATGGCGCCCATCAGGTCGGGCGTTGCCTCCAGATACCAGTAGGTGTGCCGGATCTCGCTATGTCCGAGATAGGTCGAGAGCGCCACGAAGTCGCGGGCGACGTCCTCACGGCGCATCGCGCATTGCGCCAGCGCGCGCGTCGCGAAGGTATGGCGCAGGTCATGGATGCGCGGGCGGCGTGGCCGATCCGGGGCGATATTGGCCTTGTTCAAGATCACGTGGAACGCGGCATGGAAGGTTCCGAGGCCCATCGGCCTGCCACCGACTGTCAGGAACACATGATCGTCCACACCCGCGACCATCGCCCGGATGCGCAGATAGGTGTCGAGCGCCGCGACCACGCTGGCGTGCAGTGGCACGAGCCTGCTCTTGTTGAACTTGGTCTGACGGATGTGCAGCACGCCACCCGGCAGCAGATCGCCGAGCCGCAGGTTCAGGGCTTCCGAGACGCGCAAGCCCGTTGCGGCGAGCAACCCGATCAGCGTCGCATGAACATGCCGCCTGAGCGGGCTCGGCTTCTGACGCCGCAGATTGGCGGCGGCGTGGAGCATGCGCGCCAAATCGTCGGACGTGTAGATATACGGCGCAGGCCGGGAGCACTGAAAGTAATAGCCCTGATGCGGCGGAATCTCGTGGGCTGCGTCCTCGGCATGCAGGAAGCGGGCGAAGTCGGCAACTTCCTGAAGCCGTCGATATCGGCTGCCCGGCGTCGACGAGACCATCGCTGTCCAGGCCAGCGCTGTCGCGGTACGGATATGGCTGTCGCCATTGGCCACGGCATGGCGGGTGAATGCCTCGAGGTAGCGGTCGGTTTTTTCGAGCTTGAAGCCGAGCGCGCGGCGCAGCCTGATATAGCGATGTGCATCGTCGATCAGCATGACGCATCTCCCGGCCAGGGCTGTGCGATTGTCGCCAACAGCATCATCTCGACCTTGGCGTAGTGCGCGGTCATCGCGGGTGAACGATGGCGTAGCACCGCGCCTACACCAGCAAGGCTGACGCCGTGCCGCAGCATCGACGTCGCTGCCGAGTGACGCAGCACATGCGCGCCTTTGCATTGGCTCTCCACCCCGGCACGCTTGAGGGCGCGGCGCACCACGCATTTGATCACGATGCGGTTGATCGGCCTGAGCGGTGCATATTCAGTCAGGAATATCGCACGCGTCGCCGCCGCAGGCCGACCTCGTTCGATATAGGCGATGAGCGCGTCGCCAACCTCCTGACTGAGCGGTAGCAGCTCTTCGCGGCGCCCCTTGCTATGCAGTCGGAGATGACCTTGTCGCCAATCGATATCGTCGAAGCCGAGTCTTGCGACTTCGCTGGCGCGCATCCCGAGCCGCACCAGCAGCAGGATGATCGCGCGGTCGCGCAAGCGCCGTTCGCCGTCACACGCAGCGATGACGCGCGCGATATCATCCTCGGGCAGGGCACGCGGGATTGAGGCCAGCCGCCAACCCGCCGCTGGCGGCATGGCGCGGTCGCGCCCTGGCGGGCAGCGATCCGTCGCAATCAGGAAGCGTAGAAACGCGCGGATCGCAACGCCGATGCCATTAAGGCGGGCGACCGACACAGTACCGGCGCGGCCCAGCATATAGCCCCTGATCGCGGCGGCGTCGTAAGCCGCCGGATTATCGCCGAGCGCGGCGACGAATGGGATGATCGCGCCCATGTAGGTGCCGAGTGTCGTCTCGGCCAGCCCATGCTGCTCCCGCGCCCACGTCATGTATTCGGCAACGAGCGGTGGCACAGGCAGCAGCGGTATCGTCGGCAAGTGCCCACGATCCTCGAGATAGAAGATGAATAGCTTGCCGGCCTGGACTGCATCTTTGTTAACATCGCCCTTGAATCGCGGACGATATCCAGCGCCGATCAGCGTAGCCGATGCGGCATGCGCGGCGCAGATGGTGTCGAATGCATAGCCCGCCTCGCGCGCCCAGTGCGTCCAGCACGCCAGCAGCCTGATCCGCTCGGCAATCGTCTTGTCGGTGTAGCGCCGCTGTCGGAGCCACCCGCTAAAATCGTCGACATGATCGGCGGCAAGTCCTGCCCCCAGCCGGGCTTGGACGTCATTCGCTCTTACATAGACACCTGTCGGCATTGTTCGCCTCCTCGTTTGTTGGAGGCGAGACTATGGGGCATGCGCTTGTGCTATCCGCAAACGATGATGGCGGGCCGGACGTCAGCGATCGTTGTGGTGGTCGGCTGATCTGGGGATGTTCTCCTTGGGTGCGGCGTTACGCCGGCAACCACCGGGCCTTTGTTGGGCGGATTGGCCCCAGGATGCGGTCTTCGACCCGGCCTGATCCCCGCAACGGCGTCGCCGACCTTCTTCCCCGCCGCCCTGCGGGCGGCTCCTCGCGGGACAACAAGCTCGGCTCGTGCCGTCCTCCGCTGCGCTGCGGCCAAAGGTGCGGGGCGGCCGTCCCGGGGCTCCTGACCGCCACAAGGCCGCGATGGTCGCGGGCTTGGAACACAGCACAAGGAGTTACATCATGTCCCAGATCGGTTCGTTCACCCGCAGCAACGATGGCACCTACACCGGCACCATCAAGACCCTTGCAATCGACGCCAAGGCGCGCCTCATCCCCAGCGACCCCGCCTCCAACAGCGACAAGGCGCCCGACCTGCGGGTGGTGGTCTCGGGCGTCGAGATCGGTGCCGCTTGGCGCCGGACCTCGAAGGAGAACCGCACCTACCACTCGGTCAAGCTCGACGATCCGTCGTTCACCGCTCCCATCTACGCCAACCTCTTCGAGGGCGAGAACGGCGAATATGCCCTGATCTGGTCACGCTGATCAGCACAAGCGGCGCCCCGCCAAACAGCAGGGCGCCGCGGAATTCGCCCCGTTATTATGCGGAGCAATATCGCCGCCAAAGCCGCGGAAAACCATAACTCCCGCCACCAGACTCCGCATAATCACGCGCTACACATAATCGGCCTTATGCGGTGCACCGCATAAAGCGGAAATCGGGGCGGGGTGGACGAAACGCTCTAACGAGGGGCGCGAATATATCTCGGTCAAGCTGGATGACCCGAGCTTCAGCGCGCCGATCTACGCCAATCTGTTCGACGATGAAGGCGGCGATGGTTACACTCTCATCTGGTCCCGCAGCCGCAAACCCAGCGGGGAGTAAGAGCCGCGATGAACCCCGCCCGGCGATGCCGGGCGGGGGCGTGTATGCACGAAAGGGCGGGGGCTTGTGCCCGGTGGCGTGGGGTGAATGTGAGGCTGCGAGCAGCCTCCAGAGCCGCTTTTTGGAAAAAGCGGCGCCAAAAACTTTTGATTTCAGAGAGCAATATTCATGGCAGCGCTTCGGCTGGCGACTGAAGGGGAGATTTCAGCTCAGCGCCCATGGCGGTCATACCCGGGGCTTGGCAGTTACCGCTGGAAGCGGACATGCGCCCAACATAGGCTCTCTATCGTTAGGGGAGTAAAGCGATCACAACGCTTTAAGTATGAACCCAAGTTGGGAAACTTTTCCGTGGATAATTTTTATGGTGATACTTGATTTAGAATTTCGGCGATAGAGGGCCAATTCTCCAACGGTTTCAGGAGATGCATCTCCGACTCTTACATATTGTCCTCGCGAGCTTCTATAGCCATCCGCTGCTTCGCGGCTATCATGGGCAACAAAATTACGAAACCTTTGTAGGTCTTTTAATGTTGACAGGACAGGAGAGAGCATGTCCACAATCGGAAATCCTTGATGAAACACTAAGTTAGCAAGTTGCTTAACCGAATCAACGTTCCCCCAATCCAAAAATCTATTGCCGGATTTCAATATAG
>DATJWY010000031.1:0-4971 GCA_035500775.1 Acetobacteraceae bacterium | reverse complement strand
CCCTCTGCGACCGCGGACATCGAGGGTGTCTTGATCCGAGGTGCCCAGGGCGTGCGGTCTCTGACCGTGGTGCCAGTTCCACGGTAAGGGGGCACCATTCGCCTTCGTGCCACGAACGACACTATCCCGATGCCGCAGGTGGTTGGGGGTCTGGGGCCTCAAGGCCCCAGTGGGGTTTGGGGCAAAGCCCCAAGTCTCCGTGCTCCAACTTCAGGCAATGCGGATGAGTTGGTGGGAGTCGGTGCCCAGGGCGAGGCAAAGCGGGGGCGTCTTCGCGTCCACCGCCCGCAGCAGCGCCACACCCTCACCGCCGCAGCCGCGCCCCCTCCACCGGCCGCCGCTGTTCCCAGCCGGCTTTTTCCAATTCTGGCGTATCCGTTTCGGCCTCAGGATAGCCAACACAGAAATATCCGATGAACCGCCAGTGCCCCGGCACGTCCAGCGCCGCCGCGACCGGCGCCGGGTCGAGGATGGAAACCCAGCCGAGCCCGATCCCCACCGCCCGGGCGGCGAGCCAGAGCGTGTGCACGGCCATCACCACCGAATAGGCGGTGGTTTCCGGCATGGTCCGGCGCCCCAGCCCATGCCCCTGTTCGGGGGCAGGTTCGGCGAACACGGCGAGGTGGCAGGGCGCCGCGTCGAACCCGGCGAGTTTCAGCCGCGCATAGAGGGCGGCGCGGTCAGGGGTCTGGGCGCGCAACGCCTCCGCGTTGCAGGCCTCGAAACTCGCCCGCACGGCCGCGCGGCGGGCCGGGTCCTCCACGGTCACGAAGCGCCAGGGCTGGCTGAGCCCGACCGAGGGCGCGAGGGCGGCCACCTCCAGCAGCTCATCCAGCAGCGCGGGCGGCACCGGGTCGGTGCGGAAGCGGCGCACGTCGCGCCGCCAGCGGAACAGGTCGAGCAGCCGGTCGCGGAACGCCGCGTCGAAGACGGGGGCAGGGCTGTGCGCCATTGCCGGTTCCGTCATGGGGCTGGTTCGGCCAGGGGCTCCGCCCCTGGACCCCGCCGGGGCCGTACGGCCCCGGACCCCATGCCGTTTGGACCGGTACTGTTATTTCCGGCGAGGCCAAAACAATGAAATGGGGTCTGGGGCCTACGGCCCCAGTGGGGTCGAGGGGCAAGGCCCCTCGTCTTGCGCGACTCTCCGCTCATCCGCCCCGCCCGCCATCCCCGGCCGGCACCGGCACCTTCCGCACCCCTGAGACGATCGCCGCCGCCAGCGCCCGCGCCGTGCAGTCATAGCCCCGATTATTCATGTGCAGCCGGTCCGATGAGATGAAGGCGGCATAGGGCATTCCCGCCTGCTGCCATTGGTCCATCAACGTTCCGCGTTGAAAAAGGTTGACCTGCATCTGCCGGCTGATTTCCGCCAGCATCCGCTCCAGCGCGGCGTGGTCCGGCGCGGCCAGGATGCGCGGGGCGCGCTGGTTGTCCATCAGGATCACGTCCTCGCCCACTGCCTTCAGCCGGGTCACCCCCGCCTCGACCAACCGGCGGAACAGCAGCGGATCGACGGCGCGCATCGCCCCGTTGGCGCCCACCTGCCAGATGACGAGCTGCGGCCGCACCGCGACCACGTCCGCCTCCAGCCGGGAAAGTTCCTCCGCCGCGTCCTGCCCGCCGATGCCGCGATTGATCACGGCGACATGCGCGCGCGGCAAGGCGGCGTTCAACGCCGCCTGCAACACAGCCGGATAAGAATGGGCGGCATCGGTCGCCATCCAGCTTTGGGTGGAGGACGAGCCGAAGGCAACGACAACCACCTGCACATTGCTGGCCAGCGCCGCCCGCGTCCGCGGCAGATTGAAGTCAGGCAGATTGGCCGGCGGGCACTCCGCCGCCGCCCCGGTCCCCGTCCACAAAGCCAGGACAAGAGCGAGAATGGTTTCCAAAGGCCTCCGGCCTTTGGCGGGGGTGCAGGGGGCAGAGCCCCCTGCGAAGCCCCGGTGCCACCGTCTCATCCGCATACCGACGCGCCGGGGAGTAAGATCAGGCCGCCGTCCCGCCAACGGTCAGCCCGGAGAGCTTCAGGGTCGGCTGCCCGACGCCCACCGGCACCCCCTGCCCGCTCTTGCCGCACGTACCGACGCCAGGATCAAGCGCGAGATCATTGCCGACCATGGCCACGCGGGTCAGCACATCCGGCCCGTTGCCGATCAAGGTGGCGCCCTTGACCGGCGCCGTCACCTTGCCGTCCTCGATCAGATAGGCCTCGCTGGCCGAGAACACGAACTTGCCCGAGGTGATATCCACCTGCCCGCCGCCGAAATTCACCGCGTAGAGGCCGCGCCGGACGGAGCGGATCATCTCCTCCGGCGTGTGTGCGCCGGCCAGCATGACGGTGTTAGTCATGCGCGGCATCGGCGCGTGGGCGTAGGACTGGCGGCGGCCATTGCCGGTCGGCGCCACGCCCATCAGCCGCGCGTTCAGCCGGTCCTGGATGAAGCCGACGAGCACCCCGTCCTCGATCATCACCGTGCGGCCGGAGGGCGTGCCCTCGTCATCCACGGTCAGGCTGCCGCGCCGGTCCGGCAGGGTGCCGTCATCCACCACCGTGACGCCCGGGGCGGCGATGCGCTGGCCGAGCAGCCCGGCGAAGGCCGAGGTCTTCTTGCGGTTGAAATCGCCTTCCAGCCCGTGGCCGATCGCCTCGTGCAGCAGGATGCCGGGCCAGCCATTGCCGAGCACCACTTCCATCTCCCCGGCCGGGGCCGGGCGGCTGTCGAGATTCACCAGCGCCTGCCGCAGCGCCTCATCGACCGCGCCGCGCCAGACCGTCTCGCCGACGATACGGTCATAGGCAAAGCGCCCGCCGGTGCCGTAGCTGCCGGTCTCGCGCCGCCCATCCGCCTCCACCACCACGGAGACGTTGAGCCGCACCAGCGGCCGCAGATCGGCGACCCGCCGCCCGTCCGGCCGGATGATCTGCACCGCCTGCCATTCGCCGAAGAGCGAGGCCATCACCTGCTTCACCCGGCTATCGCGGGAGCGGGCATAGGCGTCGATCTCGGCGAGCACACGGGTGCGCGCGGCAAAATCCATCGCCGCGAGCGGATTCACATCGGCGTAGAGCCGGGCATTGCTGGCGCGCGGCGGCTCGGCCAGCGTGCCGCCGCGGCCGGTGCGCACGGCGGAGACGGTGGCGGCGGCGCGGCGCAATGCCGCCTCGGAAAGTTCGCCCGCATGGGCGTACCCCGCTTCCTCGCCCAGCACGGCGCGCAGGCCGAAGCCGAGTGCGGTGTCGAACCCGGCGGAGCGGATGCGACCTTCCTCCAGGCTCAGGGATTCGCTTTCCCGGTACTCCAGGAACAGCTCGCCATCCTCGGTCCCCTGCAAGGCCTCGGCCGTGATCCGCTCGGCGGCGTCGCGGGTCAGGGCGGCGTCGGGGCGGTCAAAGAACAGGGCGTCCGTGGCGACAAGCGGGTTGAGGGGCGCGGACATGGAGCCTCCTGCGGCGGAACCAATTGCATATAAGGGGCGGGATCCAACCTTTGGAACCCGCCAGCGGGCTTTGCCCCCGATTATACAGGGTTTCCAAAGGGCTCCGCCCTTTGGCGGGGTCCAGGGGCAGGGCCCCTGGCCTTCACCCCCGCGCGCCGCGCAATGCGTGCACGGTCACGAGCACCGCCGTCAGCAGCAGCACCGCACTGGCCTGATGTGCCACGGCAAGCGGGATCGGCACCACCAACAACAGCGTACCAACCCCGAGCGCGTATTGCAGCACCACCGCGCCCCCGAGCGCCAGCACAGCCGCGCGCGCCATCCCGGTCAGGCGGGCGCGCAGCCCGGCGACCAGGGTCGCGGTCACGCTCAGCAGGGTCAGCGTCGCGAGCAGGCGATGGTCGAACTGCACGGCGGCGACGTTCTCGGCGAGGTTGCGGATGAACGGCCGGAGCGTGGCATAACCATCCGGGATCAGGTTGCCATCCATCAGCGGGAAGGTGTTGTAGGTCAGCCCCGCGTGCAGCCCGGCGGTGAAGCCGCCGGCGACGATGGTGGTGCCGACCAAAGCGAGCGTCACCCGGGCCAGAAGGCGCGCGGCGCGGGCGCCCTGGATACGCACCGGGGCGGGACGCAGCACGGACAGCCCGGTCCAGAGGATGGCGCCGTAGAGCACCAGCGCCAGGGAGAGATGCACGACCAGCCGGTAGGGCGAGACGGCGGTGCTCTCCGGGAAGAAGCCGGAAGCGACCATCACCCAGCCGACCAGGCCCTGCAGCCCGCCGAGCGCGAACAGCAGGACGAGGCGCGGCAGAAGCCGCCGCTCGATGGCGCCGCGCCAGGCGAGCCAGAGCAGCGGCACCAGGAACACGACTCCGACCAGCCGCCCCCAGAGACGGTGCGTCCATTCCAGCCAGAAGATGTGCTTGAACCCGGCGAGGCCGAAGCCCTCGTTGATCAATTTGTATTGCGGAATCTGCTGATAGAGGCCGTACAGCCGGTTCCACTCGGCCTCCGACATCGGCGGCAGGATGCCGCTGACCGGCGCCCATTCCATGATGGAGAGGCCGGAGCCGGTGAGACGCGTCGCGCCGCCCAGCACCACCATGACCCAGATCATGCCGGCGACGGCGAACAGCCAGGCCGCCACCAGGCGCCGGTTGCGCCGGATCTCGGCCAGTTCCTGGACGGGCGGAAACTCACGATCATCAAATGGCATGATTGTCTCGTACTCCCCCGCCCCCGGCGCCGCAAGCACGCCCCGCGTCCCCCTCGCCCACCATTTCCGCGGGCCGCAGCAGGCCCTGCCGGCCGGTCCGCACCCGCGTCCTGGCGAAGGTCAGCGTCAAACAAAACGTAACACTGTCTTGCCCGCCTGGGACCGCCAATGCTACCGCGCCATGAGATGAGCGCCCCTTCCGCTGCCGCAACCCGGCCCCTGGTTTCCGTTGTTGTGCCCGTCCGGAACGAGGGGCCAAACATCCTGCCGCTGGTCGGCGAGATCCGCGCCGCCCTGGCCGCGCTGCCGCA